>CAUJEF010000127.1 GCA_963169515.1 Bdellovibrionota bacterium | reverse complement strand
GCATTGATTTCCTTCCAAGAACGACTTGCTGGCGTGGTGGACGAGGCCGAAACAACAACCGTTACCCATATCGGTTTATTGAATGCGAATGATACAAAAGCTCATAAAATTGCCGTTGATTTACATGACGTTTTAGAACGCCGCGGATTTTTGCCATTTCTTGACCTGACGTGGGATAAAGAAACCTTCAATGAAGAATTATTGGGCCTGGGGCGATCGACCCTGTTTATTTCTGAAATTTCAAAATTATCTTTTGAGATTCAGAACTTGATTGTCTCACACTTACGACAATACCAAGTCTTTGCAAGCCCGCTTTTTATTTTTGCATCTCAAAAAACATATGAACAGCTTGTGAACGAAGGCCAAGTTATGACAGAACTCTTGGACATTTTGTCACACAATTCGATTGATGCCTCGATGATAGAGTTTGCGACAAAAACAGAGTTGAAAGATTATTTCCACCATCTACTTAAAATAAACTAACAGCCTCGTTTTATCTTTAAATTCAATACTTGAAACAACGCCTATCGTTTGCGACAATTTCAAGTGTGACACCTTTGAACACAAACCAGACCAAGGTCTTTGATGACTTTTTGAAAAAGTCTCTCGACACTTCTGATTACAAAATTTTCCAGTTGGCTGGCGACGCATCCACGCGCAAATACTATCGCATCGCCTATGACGAAAAGTCTGTCGTGTTAATGCAGTGGGAGCCGTTTTCGGACAACGGCGAATACCCTTTCTTAAGCGTACTTGGGCATTTTCAGAAACATAAAATCAAAGTTCCAAAGGTAATTGCAATGTCCCCCGGAGAAGGCTTGGTGTTGTTAGAGGATCTCGGAGATCTTACTCTTGAACGAAAATTTTGGGAAAATCAAAATCAAAAAACAGTTGTTCCGTATTATAAGCAAGCGCTGGACGAAATTGTTAAAATCCACTATCCAGCAACCCATGATAAATCAGCCTGTACGGCTTTTAAAATCATGTTCGACGAAGAGAAGTTCGTATGGGAACTGAATTATGCTCTGAAATACTTGATCGAAGGCGTTTGTGAAGTAAAGCTGGAAGCGCACGAAAAAAATTCTTTGCAAAGCACCTTCGCAGATATCGCAAAGATCCTTCATCGTGAAAAAAAGTATATTTCTCACAGGGATTATCATTCGAGAAATTTAATGATCAAATTGGGAGAAATGCGTGTAATCGATTTCCAGGACGCACGATTGGGTCCAATTCAGTACGATCTGGTAAGCCTACTAAAAGATTCTTACGTGCAATTAAACGAGCAGACTACGGCTGAATTGATCAATTATTATCTGGATCAACGGTCCCTGTTCGAAGAACCCATTAAAACACGAGACCATTTTAATTATATTTACGAGGTGCAAACCATTCAGCGCTGCTTCAAGGCTTGTGGAAGTTTCGCGAGCTTTCTGGTGCTAAGAAATGACACTCGCTATTTAAAGTATATTCATCATACGTTACTGCACGTTCGCACGAGCATAAAAAACTTGAATGAATTTTTCCCGCTATTAAATGTTTTGGAAAAATATAATATTCTAGAAAGAGATTTTATCAATCTATGAAGTTTATGATGTTGGCTGCCGGCCGAGGCGCTCGCCTAAAGCCGATTACAGAAAAAATTCCAAAACCGGCCATGCCCCTGTTGAATGTACCAATGATGTTTTATCCGGTTCAATATCTTCCCCCTGAGGCAAAAATCATTTTAAACACCTTTCATCTTGAAGATGTTTTAAAAAAAACACTGGCAAAACATGCTAAAAACTTTGGTGCGGAAGTTATATCGGACGGTCCCGCGCTTTTGGGCAGCGGCGGGGGAATCAAAAATGCAGAGGCCTTTTTAAAAGGCGATGGAAATTTTTGCGTTTTTAACTCCGACAGTATTTTTTTGGCTGATAATCCTGGGTTTGTAGAACGCGCAAAAGAATTTCATTTAAAAAACAAAGCCCTGGCGACGCTTGTTGTAATTGAAGACCCACGCATTGAAAGCCAGGGTTGGGGGGCCATTTGGGAAGACAAAAATGGCAAAGTTGTCGCCCTCGGCAAATCCCGGCCGCCAGACGCGATAAATGGTTTTCACTTTGTTGGCTTCATGATTGTTTCTGATAAAATATTCAAGTTTCTTCCTCCTGGCGAAAGCCATGTATTTGAGGATGGATTTATACCCGCGATGATGGCTGGTGAATTGGTACAAACTTATAAAACTTCGGGGCGTTGGTTTGAAACGGGAAATGCGGCGGATTATCTGGCCTCGACTCGTTTTTTGATTAAGGAATTACAAAATAATTCTCAATATTTGATGGGCTTGCAGAGGCAGTTCCACCCGCAGTTTCGGCTGTTCACAAAAAACAGTATTTTTGATAAGCCGATGAATACTTCAGCGCTTGATTGTCTTTTGACCAGCGAACAATTTTCTGTCGGCGGCGGCGTAAAACTTGAAGGTTTTGCCGTCTTAGGGGATCAGGTTTCCATCGGTGCCGGATGCCACATTGCAAACGCCGTTCTCTTAGATGGCGCAACCGTTCCCAAAAACTCCGTCATCCGCAACCAGATTATAGGGTGCCAGGCACCAGCCGTCCGGTAAACGGACGCTTTAGGGTGTCAGGCACCAAGTAACTTTCGCGCTTGTTCCATAGCCGACCTGACTGCAGATTTGAATTTTACCGCCATACTTTTCTACAAGCGTCTTTGTGATTGAAAGACCAATGCCTGCCCCCAAGCCGCCTTTCGTTGTAAATCCAGAGTCAAAAATAAATGGAAGATTATTCAAGTTAATGCCACATCCGGAATCAACAACTTGAATTTCAAACACTCCATTCGATATGGAAATTTGACACTTGATTGGTTCGCCATGAAATGAGGCGTCCTTCGCGTTTTTCAAAAGATTTAAAAGGATTCGATGCAAATCTCCCTTGCTTTGGCGAAATGCATGGGCCTCGATTACAGGATCTATTGAAGCTAACAGTTGACCCTCAATTCCTAATGTCAACGCAATGTCTGATATGATTTCTTTGATATCGCTGACAAGTAAGCCTTCTGGCTTGCTATCAGATTTAGCCAAAAAAGACAGTAGTGTTTTTTGGATTTGTCGATTTGCCGCTGTTGCCAATCTCAGAGCCTCTTGAAACTGTTGTCTGTTTGTCATTTTAACCAACGCAATTTCCAACGCTGTTAATGGCGAATTCAGGTCGTGGACCAATTTTTTAAGAAAAGATTTATGGGCAAGATCATACATAAGTACCTCTTGCCGAAAGCGTAATGACTTTTCGCATTATTTTCTAGATAGATTTTGTTAATTTGTCCGTAAGGTTTTTACTATTATGTAAACGCGTCGAATCAAGTAATTAATATTACTAACTATTTATATGGATCCATTACAAGGTCATTAATTTTAAGATAGGCGCCAACCCCTGATGTAAGCGCTATAGATGTTTCGCCAACATTAAAAAAACCGAGCGGCAGAATGTTTTGAAAATTTCTAAACTCGCCGCTAAAAATTGTGTGTTCTTTAAAATCGTGGACCAGAACTGCGCTCATCGTATCAAGGTTTTTGCGCACATATTCGAGTTTTCGTTTTAAAATAATATAGCCATCAGGATTGAGTTCAAAAGAAAGATCCTGCCCCGGCGTTGGAATATCCAGTAGTGTTGCGACACCGATCAGGTAACCCACGTCTTCTCTCATCCGGCTGACATCTTCCCGGTCGCCGACAAAGCTGAATTCTACGTATCGCATTCCATTTTTTGTTTTCCATTGGCTCGGGAAAAGTCCAATATATTTATCCAAAAAACGTACAGCCTTATTTCGAAACATGCGAGCGTCTGCGGACAGCTTTCTTCTCATGTACGCGCTGTCTCGACCAAGGATCGCGTCACGATATTTTTCAAAGAAATCTCCAAGCAACGAAGCCTCTGCTTCACCAAATCTAAAAATATGTGCGTATTCGTGAGCAAGCAATATTACCATGGCTGGCATCAGTTCCGACGGTTGATAACTTGCAAAATGGTTACTACTGATGCAGATTTTCCCACCAATGTCGTTTTGGGTTACAGAACCCGCGTGAGTTCTTTCCCCAGATCTACATTCTGCGCTGACAAAAATTTCGGTATCGGCAAGGATTTGTTTTGTTGGCGGGAAATCTCCCGACACCATTGTATTAAAAAGCGCAATTTTTTTAATAATTTCATACACGCCCATTTTTTTACGGATATCTGCGCTGAACTTTGTGTTCAAATGTGTAAACACGTCTTTTTCGACATAAAACATTTTTGCCTGCTCAGCTGCCATTTTTATTTCCCTCGGCGTACTTTGCTTAAGATCGCCACCGCCGCCAATATCGGCGCCACCGGCCAACACAGGACCAACTGCTAGGAACGCTAAGATAAAGCTAAAAATATTTCGCATACGCGCATAGGTTTGCGAAACCAATGCCAATTAATAAAACCAGGCTTAAGGGTAAAAATTGACCCGTATGTTTCGAAATATTTAACAATACTGTAAACTTTGTATTACGAAAGAGCGCTTAAAAGTTTATGCGAGTTTATGATTTTTCAAACTATAAAGAGTATGTCGACTATCGAATTGTCAATATGCCACAGAAGGGCCACGGTCAGTATCGGAAGATGGCGGCACACTTGAATGTGAGTTCTGTACAGATCAGCCACGTTTTTAGAGGTAATCGTGATCTTACGGACGAACAGGCTCTTGAAGTTGCGGGGTTTTTTAATTTGAACAGCGATGAAATCGAATATTTTTTAACATTGGTTCACAAAGAAAGATCGGGAACGGTTCGATTGAAGAATCATTACCAACAGAAGCTAAAGAAAATGAAAGACGAAGCTTTGGCCACCAAAAACCGTGTGGAAAAAGATTTAGAACTAAGCGGAGCCGCACAGGCGATTTATTATTCAAACTGGTACTATGGCGCGATTCGTTTATGTTTTATGATTCCGAGCCTAAATACAATCCCAAAAGTCGCCGAATATTTGGGCCTGCCGCTAGAACTGGTTGAAGAGACTGTGCAATTCTTGACCCACGTTAATCTAGTTAAAAAAATTAAAACAGATCAATATGTGGCCACCCATCAAAGACTTTATTTAGATAAAACTTCTCCGTTGGTCAGTCGACATCATTCAAACTGGCGGCTTAAGGCCATCGAAAATTTTGTAGGATCAAAAGATGACAGCGAAATGTTTTATACCAGCCCCGTCGTCGTTTCAAAAGATGTCGCGCGCGAAATCAGATCCAAGTTTGTCGACATCATCGAAGACATAATGAGGCGAACTCAAGCCCCGCCCGACGAAGCCCTCCACTGCCTAAACATCGACTGGTTCCGCGTAAAGCGCTAAGGGCGCCAGGCACCGTGCGTCCGCCAGCCGGACGCGTGGGATAATCTAAATGTCTATTATTTTCCCTAGAGAAATTTCTTTTTTTGCGCCCGTGGTCTGTGGAACATTCGACGGCAATCCCCAATAGCGGTAGGCCGCAAGTAACGCAAACGCAGCCCCTTCGATAACGTGTGTGGGCCACCCAAGATCCTCGGTAAATCCGATTGCAACACTTGGCATATGGAACTGAAGACGTTTTTTCAAAAGCACATTTTTTGCCCCACCACCGCACAGATACAGCTTGCGGGGTAATGGCTTTAGAAACCTTGTATAGTTCATGCAAATGGATCGCGCCGTGAATTCTAAGAGCGTGGCCATTTGATCTTCGAATGTAAGTTTTGAAAGATTTTTTTTGTATTTTTCTAAAAATTTAATTCCAAACTCTTCTCGGCCACAGCTTTTTGGAGGCGTTTTTTTGATAAACGGATGACTCAGCATTTTTTCTAACAACAAAACATCTGGCAGACCCCTCGCCGCAAATTCGCCGTCTTTATCAAAATCTTTTTTCTTTTTTAATTTTATCCACAGGTCCATCAACATATTCGCTGGACCCGTGTCAAAAGACAGAATTTTTGACCCATTCAGATAGGTCACATTCCCTATGCCGCCCAAATTTTGAATCGCTATCGGGCCAGAGCTGTTTTTTGCAAGTACTTGTTTATGGAACAATGTTGCAAGCGGTGCGCCCTCACCACCATACACGATGTCAAGAGACCGAAAGTCGCTAACGACGGGACATTTTAGCTCTTGGTTTAAATATCCGGCTTCGCCAATTTGTAGTGTTGCCGTTTGCGAGCTATGAAATACGGTTTGTCCGTGCAGACCGACAAGCTCGACATTCCATTTTTTCTTTTTTTTATGTTTTGCAGCCTCGCTAGCATAAAACTCACCCAGGTCATAGTGCAGAAGCCCAAGCTCGTTTACCTTCAGATCGTGTTGAGCCGCTCGAAGCAACCGTGCTTTTAATTTTGCCGGAAATTTCGAATGTGCGTGATCCAGTAATTTCATTTGAAACGGAGTATTTTGTATTTTGCATAAAACAAAATCCGCACCATCAAGGCTCGTACCGCTCATTATACCCAAAACATTTAGGAATTTTTTCTTTTTTGTCATAATAAGAATATCTTACGATACTCTTATTGGCTGTAAAGCTCCAAATTACTGCGGCAGAAATGTTTTTTTATTTCGTTGATTGTCGTACTGGCGGTTAATCATTTTAAAAATGTTATCGCCCTGTACGCCGATCGAATCCTGCCCCATGTTTTTGCTGAGCCCCGCAAATGGTTCCGCCGACGCAGGCCCTCGATTGCCATTTAGACCCGCCAGATATTTGCTCATATCAAAGCCGTCTTCTTCCCCCACAAATTTCTTATTCCGTATCGTTTGCGTTGCCCCCGCGTCGGCCATGCCGTTTGCCATTATTTTTGAAAGCTCTGCAAACTTATTTTTCGCATCTTTCTGCATATCCTTCATTGCCGCCTGAGCCGCATCGATTTGATCAGAACTAAACCCCGCCGCCGCCATCGCCTGCGGGCTTGCGAAGTCGGACCCTTTATAGTTTTTCCCATTTGGCCCACTAACAGATCCATCTGGATTCGCGTGATAACCCAATTTTCCAACATCACGAAGGCTTTGATTGGCGTTTCTTTCAACACCGTCAAGAACCCGCTCTCGCTCCAACGCCGCCGGGGACATCCCGCTCTGATTTCCATAGGGATTTATTTCGGCACCCGTCGCCCCAGTGCCGCCCGCACCACAGAAACTGTATTGGCAGTCAATTTGGCTTGCAGTATTGTTTGCACTCTTGGCCGCTTTTGTATCCATCACTGCTTGGACCGCCGTTGATATAGCCATTGGGCAGGCCCATACTCCAACCCCCCCTGGTTTGGTACAAATTGTTTTTAATTTTTGAGATGCAACACCATTTGCAACAGCTGTACTCACGGCGATAGTTGCGGCCAATTTGGCGACCCCACGTGCGTTGTCCCCAGCGATAGAGCTATTTGTCACAACAAAAGTAAAAAGAAAAAACAAAACACTTATTTTCATATTTTTCCCTTACGGCATTAGTGTCGGACGTTTTTCAGACATTTTCCTGTTTACTTTTACCCAATTCGACAATCCATCAGATGCCGAAACACCCGCTGTGGCCATAACTTTGCTCGCAATTCCTCTGGCATCTTTTTTCCCGCCTGGTAAAAAGTCGCGCAAATTTAATTCTTTTGATTCTTTGCCGCCATATCCAGAGCCACGTCCGCTTGCTCCGTTACCGCCCCCGCTGCGACTATATCCATAAGGCATTCCGCCGCCCGTGCGCGCGACACCATTTAAAATGTTATTGTCTTGGGGATTTCCGGCGTAGCCACCATCTTCACTCGGCTGATAACCGCCACCGCTTCCACCGCCGGGAGCTATCGCGCTGCCACCCCCACCAGGCGATCCCCCGCCACCATTTCGGCTTGGCAATTCGCCATTTCCATCAAAGCCATCCGGTTCATCATTTCCAAAAAGGCTCGACATCCAGCTTTCCGAAGGGCTCTTTCCCGCCGTGGTCGGCATTTCTGGCGGGGTCAACGGATTCGGCGCCCCATTCCCACAGCTTGCATGATTTGGATTGGTGACACAAACACACATAGGATTTGTTCGTGCGTATGCTGGGTCTTTACACATTCCTACGATGGGGATACACGCTTCGTCTGTTTGTCTGCCTGGTACATGGCAGTACTGCGGGCAGCTTTTATTATTTTTTGCTTTGTCAAAATTATCACACTCACCACTTGCCTCTTTTTCACATTGTTCAGACTGGGAGTACTGGAGCGCATTCGCAGCACCCTGCAAAGACGTCGCTTGCCACAGCTCTGAAAGTGCTTCGCAGTCCTTTATCTTTTTCGTTGCAGTACTATCATACTGTGCCTGCCGACATGTTTTTAAACATGATCCCTGTGCTGTTTTGCATGTAAATGCATGTGCGGTGTTTGCGCCTGCGGCAAGTGCACTGATTTGTTTTGCTGAACTACAGGCCGCTTTTAGATTTCCAGAAGCGGACTGCATCTCAAACATTCTCAGCATAGGAGCTGCTTGCCGAGCAAATTTATCTGAATTGCAAGCACTCATTGCCTTCTCGTGTGCGCTTGTACATTCTTCGTCTTCACGATAAATGTGCTTTGCCGTGATCTCAACTTCAGTCAGAGGTCCATCCGACTCAAAAGATACACTTGGTGCTGGCATGTTGTTGAGGTCATTTTCAAAATCTTGCATATCAGGCGTAACATCTACATTAAGAGGGGGCAGTCGCGTTGCCTCGATCACAACTTCTTCGGGCACGGCTTCATCCGAAGCCGCTGAGTTGTCTCTAACGGTGGCATTTCCCCTGTACCCCTCTATTGAGTCACCAAGACTGAATGCGGGAATAAGACTAAGACCTAAACTAAATATAATTACAACTTTCTGCATTTGGTCCCCCATAACCCATATCGGAGCAATATGGATGCCGCGTTAGCAGAATTTAGAGGAGTTTCCGTCGTTTAAATCGTTTCCACCACGACTAAACTGTAAAGTTAATCAACATTGAATTTCTCATTTTGAGACACTTTCGTTTGAAGCCGAGTTCGCAAAAAAGGGCGCTCGTTTGATGGGTTCAACAGACCGTCCCTTTCCACCTGAATTAATTATACATTAACTTTTTACCAATATTATCAACAACCTCCACTCCACGGCAAAGGGTGGTATACCTTGGTACAAAAGTTGCTCAAAATGTTTTCTGTATTATTTAAGGAGTTCCTCTATGAAATCACTAATCACAGCTGTCACGGTGACATTAGCTTTTTTGTCAAACGGAGCTTTTGCTGAGGATTGCTATTTCGTCCCAGCCTGGGGGAATATGCTTGTAGGTAAAACCTTAAAGGTCAGCGCAGACATACCTTGTTATAACGACGATTCCCTAAAAAAAGAAATTGTTTACGTTCGTCACAAAAGCGGAGATAAAAAAATTGCAGTGGGATTGATAATTTCAAAAGAATCCTGCCGCTGGGGTATGGGTAATACCTTTGCGTTCGAATACGATATTGAGCGTGATTTAGATAAAACCCTGAACTTTTTCGAAGGCTACCAGTTAACTCCGCTGTCATACGAAGAATATTCCAGTTACAATTTTTTCCCCAAATGTGAAGTCCCCCCGCCTGTACCCTCAGATCGAGTTATTACTGGGGATTAAACTATTAACTTCCTCTATGGTGGTTGGTTTATGATGGGCCCCTGCCCCGCGCCTTGGCCTCCCAACTGATGTTCGCCAGACATCAAATAGTCTTTAGATACAATTTTAACAGAATATCCAACTCGTCCCCCGCTCGCACAGCTGCTGGGAAAGGGATTTTTGGTCGGATATTCGCATTTCCCAAATAGCTGTGGATTTGGCCCGTAACTAAATGCATCCACTGGCGACCAACCCGTTGTGAGGTGTTCTGTCTTTTTCACTATAAAATAGTTATTTCCACTTGTACTATCGGTAAACTCTCTTGCGGCTTTTATTTGATTTTCTACACCAGTAGAAAGCAAACTTGCCGCGTCGCTCAACGCGCCAAGGTCATAATTAAAATCACTTTCGCTTTTCTGTACACCTGACGGTAAATAATTTTTTGCATACATGGGATCAATTGAATAATATGTTATATCAAAAAGATCCGGGGCCACTGCCGCCATTTCAAAATTCCGTATCCAAGGAACCAATCGACCACCCCAAATATCAGATGGAACCATATAGGGATTTCCTGTTGCCTGATTCGGATCTGTCTGAGCAAAATTGTCGCCATTAACCATTGGTATCGGCCTGTACGCATCATAGGGAATTCTTAAGGATTCAAAGTTTTTGATTTTAAAGCTCATTGCGACCAAGGCCTTTATTGAACTTAATCCAAGGGTGTCCCCTGGAAATCGAGAATAATTGGGTATTGCCTTGTCCGCGTAGGAAGGATTTATCGGCGCACCTTGATCCGGAGTTTCTGGCACAGTCAAATCAATTCGATCTTGAAAGGTGCCTGAGGATCTCGGGGCTTCCCGTGACCACCGTTTATACATCCACGGTCCGATTCGACCGCCGAATGGTTTTGCAAACGCGGTTGCTTTTAATTCAATGGGTTTTCCGAAAGGAAGAAATGGTTTGGATGGTTTGGTCTTTGCCGA
>CAUJEF010000126.1 GCA_963169515.1 Bdellovibrionota bacterium | reverse complement strand
AGTACTGGCCGCTTTTGCTAATAACAACATCACCCTCAAGCACTTTTGCCTGCACGGACAGTGACAGTAAAACAAGCCATAAATTAAGCATATTGCGCAATGTTTAGGATGACTTGGCATTTAATGTCAAAGTCGTTTCTGTTGACCTATAGCGTTAGCGAGGGTAGTCTCGCTTAGCATGGGTCATATTCAATATTCAAGTGTAATTCCGGCCCCCTTAGATCAAGTTTTTAACTATGTAAGCGATTACAATAACCGTAGTGCAATCGTCCCTCAGGATGACTTGCATATAGAACTACTGGCCCCAGCGGTAACCATGGGAAAGGGCGTTCGCTACGAAATTCAAGTCACGCGGTTTGGCTTAAAATATCCTTTGGAATATGTGATCGAGGATTACCAACCGCCGCACCAATTTATTGAACGGCAAGTCAGCGGGGTCTTTGAGGAATGGCTTCATACGACAAAGTTAGAGCTGCACGGCGAAGGCACAACTGTGCTAACGAGTATAATAGAATTTTCTCTACCAGTGGGAATAATTGGCACCCTGTTGGATGATCTTTTTGTTCGAAATGACTTAATAAGAATAATTAAAAAATCTCATGAAAATGTTCGGGCGCATTTCTTAAAGTAAATACATCTAAGATAAAAAAAACTCGAGAGATTTCTCTCTCGAGTTTTACGAGCTACACTCGTCATTTTACAAAGGAAATAATGGCAAATACGTAACCAGAGTAAAGTGTTTGGATTTATCTGTCAGCGAGACTGAAGTCTGGTTTCAATTTAGGGTTGAAAGTGCCCAACCCGCGAGCTCCTTCAGCTTTTCGTGGGCAAGCAGCGGACGAATCGAGTCAGAAAGTTCGTTTAGACGATGATGGCTGACTAAAATTAGAGCATTCCGCTTGTGTGCCCATGGCTTTGCCCGCTCTAGAGGCGTTCCTGTGAATAGTCTTTTAATACTCGCGTCTGAGGATTCTAAGATTTCTCGAATTTCATTTACTAAGGCGGCCCTATCCACATCTTTATGATTGAGCTTTGTTCCCAAAGCTTTTTGATTCCATGGACAAACTGTTTGGCAAATATCGCACCCAAAATACCAGCCATCAAATTTTTTTCTTAGCGACTCCGGTGGGATGGTTTTTGCTTCAATCGTCCAATAGGAAATACATTTCGTTGCATTCAAAACTCGTGGGGTCAGGGCTTGAGTTGGGCAAACATCGATGCATCGGGTACATGTTCCACAGCGATCTGGCGCAATGTCCATTGTGGCCTCAATTGATAACGATGTGTAAATTTCGCCGATAAAAAACAAACTGCCACGTTTTTCGTTGATCAGGCAGGTGTTTTTCCCGATCCAGCCCAGCCCTGCGCGATAAGCCAGATCGCGTTCCATGACCGGCTTTGAATCAGTAAATGCAACAAAGTCGTGGTCGGGATATTTTGTTTTTAGCTTCGCACATAAACTGTCCAGCTGCTGCTGAAACCAAATGTGATAATCTTGGCCTTGGGCATACATTGCGATCTGAACATTATCAAGTGGGAGGTCTTTGGGCGGAAGTTCTGTATAACTTTTTGTAAACACAATGGCCGTAGACGCTCTTGGAAAAGTACCTTGTGGATTTTCCTTCAACGGAATATGCCGGTCCAGGTATTCCATGTCCCCATGCATACCTTTTGAAATCCAGGTTTTGTAATACTCTAAAGTTCTGGGTCTTTCTAAGCGGGCCCAACCGTAGTGATCAAATCCGGCTGTTTCAATGATTTCTTTTAAATCTGATACCATAATGATAAATGTATATTATGGATTTGGTGAAAAATCATCCTCATTGGTCGGCGGTTCAAGGAATCATTGATGTTTTAAGCCAAAACGGCTATGTGGCTTGGCTCGCTGGCGGATGTGTCAGGGATTTTCTCTTAAAAGTTCAACCGAAAGATTTCGACATCGTGACGGACGCAAAACCTGACATTGTTTTGGGCCTATTCCCTAATGGCCTGGATGTAGGGAAGCAATTTGGTGTGATTATTGTTCCCTTCGATGGCTTTCAAATAGAAATTGCAACATTTCGATCTGATGGCGAGTATCTTGATGGACGGCATCCTTCCCGTATTGTTTTTTCAACACCCAAGGAAGACGCAGAACGCAGAGACTTTACAATTAATGCACTTTTCTATGATCCCGTGGCGGATCGGATTCATGATTTCGTAAATGGAAAGCAAGATCTTTCCAAACAACTTTTGCGAGCTGTGGGAGATCCTGAAAAGCGCTTTTCCGAAGACAAACTTAGAATGCTCCGTGCTGTGCGATTTGCGACACAACTTAATTTCCAAATTGATCCACCGACAATGGCAGCCATCAAAAAGTATAAAAACACTTTGCACCAGGTCTCTGTCGAGAGGATTCAAAATGAAATTAATAAAATTTTAGAAATGAATCGGCGGGCAATGGGTTTTGAGTTATTGAAAGAATTAGGATTGCTTACAGAAATTTTTGGAGCACTCCCCATTGCGACAAATTGGGGGAAAACTTTAAAATTGTTGGAACACGCTGGGGATTTGGCAACGCAGTGGGCATATTTGTTTTTCTATTCCTTCAATGAACTAGGCCCCAGAAGTGAAGAACTTCATACGTTTTTTAGGAAATTCAAATTTTCGAACCAACTTGAAACAGAGGTTTTTGGATTATTAAAATTTTATGACTTTATGTTAGAGATAAGTAAAGTTCGGAGGGGGATTGCGTTGGGCCACCTTTACACCAGCTATACAGAACGTGGCCTGGAGCTATACAAAACGATACAGCAGCTTGAAAATAAGGACCTTGGTAGCTACAGCTATGCGGTCGGGTTAAAGAAGGAATGGATTCAATTGCCAAAACCGATTTTGACCGGAGAGCATTTGATACGGCTGAAAATCGAACCTGGACCAAAGTACAAAGAGTTGTTGCAAGAAGCCTACTATTTGCAGCTTGAAAAAAAGCTGCGTGACATCAATCAAGCCCTGGACTGGGCCAAGGCACAGAAAACATAGAAAAAAGGCTTAAGACTTAAAGCTGATACGGACTTTCACCCGATAGACCTAAGTAAGTAACTTGACCTACTAAAATCTAACGGGAGTTTTGAATGATAAAGCACGTATGTCTAGCCCTTTTAGTCGCCGTAATTGCAATATCGTGCTCGAATTTCAATCTTGAAAGAGTGCCTGGTCAAACCATAAACGCAACAAGTGTCGGCGGCTTTTGCACGTTCAACCCAGAATCTTCGATCGCCTACACCAACTTTTTATTTGTAATAGATTACTCTGGCAGCAATAGTAGCGAAGGCACAGATCCTAAAAAAAGGCGTATTGATAAGGCATATGAGTTTTATACTGCCAACAAAATGACAAATTATATGCGCTGGGGGATTCTGACATTCGATAGTGATGCAGAGGCAATTATAAATGATGGAAATAGAAATAATCCTATTTTTACAGATGATGAAACAATTGTTGAAAATGCTTTTAATACTCTTAGAAGAAAAGGCCACGGAGGATCGACAAATTATGCGGATGCAATCGATTTAACTGGTAGTGCGATTGCAAAAAATAATGCTATCGATCCAGGGCAAAAAAATCTCTATGCTGTTTTCTTTATTACAGATGGAGAGCCCAATGTGGGTAATCCACAAGATACTAACGGTCTTGTTACAAAAGTAGGGCAACTGATTGCACCGGGGGATATTTATTTTAGCGCCGCGTTTTACGGCCGCAAATCCGCAAGTGCTGAAGATCGCATACGCAGGATGGCTGAGGCTGGACATGGCAAATTTGCAAACTTTGACAAGGGTGAAAATGTTAATTTTAACGACCTGATTGTGGGTGGCGAAACCATTGAAGCGTGGATTCTGAAAAAAGATACATTTTTTGTCTACAATTTGAATTCTGCGATCTGTGAAGATCAGCGTTATGATGTGGATTCTGATGCAGACGGGATGTGCGACCGTGATGAAGTCACTTATAATTTAGATCCACTCAATCGTTCAACCCCACAAAAAGATAAAGATGGTAATTTGTACGACACAGGATATTCGGATTACATATACTATCTGACTGTCATGAAAGGGAAGCGTGAGCTTCCTAAATGTGATGAAAAAGGTCGCTTGGATGCTGATATGGATCTGCTTAACGATTGTGAAGAGGCAATTCTGTCAAACTTAAGTCCAAGCGGGACAGAGTGGCCAAAGGGCAATGTATGGACATCAGGGAATCCGGTAGACCCCGACACTGACAATGATGGTGTAATAGATGGGCTGGAGGCTATGGTTTTCAGAAATCATCTGGGTTGGGCAATGGATGATCGAATTAACCAAGTTTGGGACGGAGATAAAGAAATTGCGTTCCGTCAGATTCAGTTGCACAGGAATCCTTTGGAAAATGATGCGGGCACTGCGTTTGAATATGATACCAAAATTGATTTGCAGAGTGATATTACAGACGGGCGAGCATGCTACAATTTCAAACAAGATAAGCTGAAACTGTATCCGGTCCAAGCGGTGGAAAAGACGCACCCACTGCTGAGGCACGGAGCCAATGAGAACGTCATCTTGGTTTATTTTATACAAACCAAATTTAAGGATCCAAATGGAAAAGGCATTTATATGTCGTCATTCCAAATATTGGATGCAAACGCAGAAGAACAATCCAGCATGGGTTCAGCGGCAGGATTGAAAGTTGAAAACAAAATGTTCACACCCTATGAAGTATATAAAAAGGTGGGAAAATTTGAATAACCCTTAATCCCAAAATGAAAAGGGTTTCTTAACAAAGAAGCCTTTACCAAAACTCTATTTTTTACTCTATTTTAATCCCAGAGGCCCAAGGAATTGGGCCTTTTTTATTGAATTTTCATTTTCGATAGAGTGATGTGCATCATTTTGAGACTGTGTAAAAACGAATGTAAAAAACGAAAAATAACTTTACGTATCATACTGTTGGACAAGAACCGAAACATTACCTGCTGTTTACCTTGGCCTGGCTGGTCTTGGTTTTGCTTTTTTAATCATTAACAGGGATTTTAAAGACTTTCATGTAACCCCTTATTCACGTCAATTGGTTTAGAATCCTAAAAACCAAAGTAAGGAGCTACTATGAAATCGTTTGAAAAGGTTCTTGTTCTGACGGAAAGAGTAACCATAGCTGTCGTCATCAGCATTCTCTTGCTTTCGACGTTTAACTTTTTTTCTCACTTGTTTTAGAATCTCGTTAGGCGTCCGACGCCGGACGATGGGAAAAACAAAACAGCATTTTTAAAAAATTACAAAATTCCACTTGAATAAAATTCAGGACTTCCCGAATATAATACATCTGCCTATTATAGAAATGTAGGTGTAGAATCTCTAAGAGGAAACAGTGCTCAGTAAACTGCCAAACAGATCGAAGCTTGAAAAAATATACCCATTGATTATCATCCTGCTTGGTATTGTCGTTTTAATACTGCTCAACAACAAGACCGCAAATGCGAAGAATAAATTGGATTTGGACGATTTAGAAGTTAAGGGAGAATTGATTAACGACGATCGTCTTGTAATTCTTAATCGCGAGAAGAATGAACTTTCAAACTTTGTTAAATTTCGTACAAACTTTCGCTCGGAAATTGTTGAAGAGCTGCCTACGCCTGCCCCTGGTGTAAAATACTAAAACTGGCCTACTTGTGTGTTGGTAAAAAAGGATTCGAGGCATCTAACTTATTGTTTTTCTTGCAAAAACGAGTTCCG
>CAUJEF010000125.1 GCA_963169515.1 Bdellovibrionota bacterium | reverse complement strand
GGGCAAGTTTTGAAAGCGAAGTGAATTTTTCGAGATCGAAGCTTGAAAATCAGGACATTTTTGTAACAAAAACGGACCGCGGGGGAATGGCCACGTTGCATTCGCCAGGGCAGCTCGTGATTTATCCAATAGTGTCTTTGAGAAAGCATTCTCTCGGTGTGCGTGACTTTCTTGGTTTGATGGAGCGCACGACCAGGGATACTTTAAATCACATTGGTATTCCCACAAAAAGCCTCAAAGATTCGCCCGGCCTTTATTCAAAAAATGGGAAAATTGCATTTTTTGGTTTTAGGATTGATCGAGGCGTCAGCCGCCATGGGATTTCGATCAATGTTGAAAATGATCTGTCGTTGTTTGAAACTATAAAATCATGTGGAGTAAAGGATCTAAAATTGGATCAAACCAAACACTTCAGCACTAAGAATACCAAAGAGATTTTCAGTATTTGGGTGGAAAAGCTAAAAAATAATTTGACCCCAAAAACAGTTTGAGTTTTATTGTCCCCATTGCGCTCGTAGCTCAGTTGGTTAGAGTACTACCTTGACATGGTAGGGGTCACAGGTTCGAGTCCTGTCGGGCGCACCAGTTTTGGGTTCTACGGTTCTTAACGAGCCTTTTTGTGAAAAACAGCTTGTTCGATTTTTTCTAAACGAGCCTCCACAGAGGTTTCTTGATCCATTGATTTCCTCAAAAACCAGTTCAAAAATGTTTGGTATCCCATGCCTTGCTTGTTTCCCTCAATCTCGAGCCAATCTAATACATCAGGATCAAGTCGAAAAGTTTTTATCACTTTAAGTTCCTTTGCTTTTTTCCCTTTCTTGGCTTTTGAAAAATTATATTCGTCTTTCATAAATCACCTCGTGTATTGTTTTTCTTCATTTTTGTTAGCTTTCCGGGCAGAAATGGCTCGAATCCGTTCGCCCTCGATTTTTTCAACATAGGCGACAATCAGAACTCTTGCATTTCTTGATATTCCCATACGTATCCAACGGTCCTCTTTGTCTGAATGCTCAGGGTCGGGCATTTCAAGAGCGCGATCATCAAGCCAAATGGTAACGGCTTCGGACAGCGCACGCCATGCTTCTTGTAGCTCACTTCTGCCTTAGCGTCGTCCCATTCAAATTCCACAATTCAGTGTAATATAAAGTAATAACAATGTAAATACAAAATTATATAGAAGCTAAGCCAAAGTGTCCAAACTGATCCAAAACTGGCCGATCTTGCGTGACCTTGGGTCACTATGCCGTCTCATCTTGATACACGGGTCTCAAATCTAAAAGTATATCTTTACAACATTCTATGAATAGGATAAGATTAATTAAGATTTTTTCTTATCCTTGGAGGATAAACCATGCCGTCACTTAAAACTATAACTATTTCCTTACCTGTTGCCATGGGGAAAGAAATTGAAAAGGTAGCAAAAGAAGAGCATAGAACTATCAGTGAACTTATCCGTGAAGCCTTTCGTCAATACCAGGCGCAGCGCAATTTAAATGCGTTGGCTGCTGATGGTAGAAAATCAGTAAAGAAAAAGAAACTAACTGCAAAAGATTTCGGTGGCCCTTTTCAAGAATGAGAAATTGATATATGTCAAAAATCACGGCCTGCCTTGATGCCAATGTTTTTATATCTGGGATCGCCTTTAATGGAAAACCTTTTGAGGTTTTAAAACGTGCCTTAAATCGTGAATTTTTATTGGTCACAGGTCCGAATATTCTACAAGAAGTCAGGCGTAATTTGTTGGGCAAACTTGGTTTAAATAAGCACCGTGTGGAACAATTCCTTTTTGATATTTCAGAGGTGTCCTCAGTTTTTGTTCCAAGCGGAAAAACCAGTTACATCGAACATGAAGGTGATAATTTGATTTTAGAATTAGCAATCATGGGAGGTTGTGATGTGTTGGTTACAGGCGATAAGCGGCATTTGCTACCACTTAAAACTTTCAACGGCATCTTGATTGAACCGCCATCGAGTTTCCTTTTGCGCCTTGACTCACTAAAATAATTATCCATAACTTCATATTATACCGCTTTTAAAACTTTTGATTTGGCTTGGGCGTATTCCTCATCCGTTAAAATTCCTTGGTTTTTGAGAGCATTTAACTTTGTGAGTTCGTCTGCCGTCGATTGTGCAACCATTCCTTGAACTGGAATAACAACATCTGGATTTTTAGCTAAACCGGTTCTGAAATTAACCCTGGTTTGAAAACGTAGTAAATCAAGGCGATCAAATTTATATATGGAATGAACGGCGACCTGAGACCCGAAGTAGTGCCAACTCTATGTTGAGTCTTTGCGGCCAATTAGGGTAATAAGCTCACCTAATGATTTTAGGACTTGGCTGTTTCTTGGGGTTGTGTTAAGTGATTCGCTCCATCGGAGGAATCATGTTAGACTCTTTAAAAAATATCTCTGTTATTTTATGTGCTTTAATTTTTGTAGCTTGTGCAAAAAATAACGATAATAATTCACAAAAAAATGCACCAACACCACAAGGCCCAACTGCCCAAAATCTAGAGGGAAAATCAACAGATGAAGTTCTTCAAACTAAATACAATAAAGCTGAACTTGTCTGTAATTTATGGACTCAATTTGGTGGCGAATTGAATAAATCAAACCCTCCAAATGATTCTTTTTCGGTAGATTTATTAAAAGTAGACCCAACTCAAGGCGAACTAAAATTGTCAGGTAAATCTCAAGACCAAACAGTTGATGTTTCTATTCAAGTAAACGCTTTAAAAATTAGCCATGTTCACCACACTGACGTAGACGGCACGGTTTACATCATGGAACATACTCCAGTTATTGAATACGCTTACTCTTACGAAGAGTCTGCTATTCACATCAACGGTGCTACAATTAGCGGTCAAGGTTCAGGTCAAAGAAGCGTAAATGAAAAGCTTAAAGATGTGGCTCTTAACTTTTCTAGCAAAACACAGGGCGATATTGGAACTTACTTCCGTTATTTAGACTGCTCTATTGAAACTGACATCAAACCTGAATACCAAGATCAATTTAAAGTTCAAAAAAAGAACTAATATCTCAAAGCAGGCCATAAATTCTTTATGGCCTTTTAAATCCTACCGATTCGTACGCGCAGTTCTAAACTCCCACAGGCGGGAGCCCCAATTTTTATGGATTGCGAACGCAATCATACGTAAGTGGAATTCGTGGGCCAGCTTCAATCATTTCAAAATCTGTCACTTGAAGTGTATCAAGATCCCGGGGGCCGAAACCAACCTGATCCCACTTTGCAGTAGTGTATTGATCGCTTGCAGCCGTTAGAGCAATGTTACCACCATCGGCAAGAAGCATTCCATATTTTTTCATTGCGCGCGCTACAACCCGGGCTGCTGGGTTGAGCCTATTAACATCAAAACTTGATTTCAAACGCAGGCGCGCCCCATAGGGAACAGCCTGTGCAGGGCCAGATGGTCCGCCTGCGTGACTGGCAGGACGCACATAAACGCGAGCTCTCATTCTTGCATTTGGCAAAATAAATCGAATCGCGTGTTTGATCTCGCCCGCTGCGATTTCGTCGGCGGTAAAAAGAAGTGGCGTGATCGGAAATCCAGCCGCATCAGTGCTTGTGCACTGATCCCCTCGGAGCGTTTCAGGGTAAGATTTGTAGCTCCAAACAGCAATGCATGTAGTGTGTAGGCTGCCATTAACAACATTTGAAACATAAGACTCGTAAATTTTCTTATTCGCAAGGTCACGGACAAGAAGATGGCAATCTCCACCTGTGCAAGAGTAATTGTCAGAACCTTCAATAGCTCCACCTGCAGGCAAAGGAAACGTCGTGTTTGCATCGCAATCTGGAATATAATAATCGGAATTTCTAACAACAGGAATAAAGGGCGTTCCCGAATCCATTGTCAGAATATGAAAACTAAAATCAACCTGCATGCGTCCAGTACCCCAGCCGCCATTGCTCGCTAGCCAATTGATGATAACCGAAGATTCGCTATCGACTGGAGCGTTGGTAACGTCTCGATACCAGGGGGTATCAGCAGGGAAATAGCCGTCATCGACAACTGGGCTTAAAGTAGGAGTCGGAGTATTTGGACGCGGGCTCGGCGATAGGGCGGGCGAAATATTCGGTGTGGGTGAAATGTCTAAACTTTTTGAAGCACCAATATGCAATGCTTTAAAGCTTTGTCCACAGTTATTGAACAACAGAACCGTGGCAATTACGATAAACAGATTGAAGTATTTTAAAAAATGTTTCACCGATTCTTATCGGTCGATTATGAGATTTTAAACATAAAAAAAGCCCGGGTGATGAACAACCCGGGCTAAAAACTTATGATATTTGAAGGTTGAATCGCCCCCGAACAACCTTCTATTTCCCCTCTGACCCCTTATAACAAAACCTTATATTTTGATGATTTAAATCAAGCAAATTGAAATATTTTATTCGAACTATAACTATACCTTATATAAAAGATACTGGATATACCACTTAACTGCGCTTAGCTGCTCCCGTATGGCATAGAAAGCATTACGATCCAGTGTGACCGTATCTTTGCCAAACAGGGCAGCGCTATAGCCCATTAGATTTGCGGTTGCTATTGCCCGACGCTGATGAAATTCGTTAGTAACAATAAGCATAAATTCCGAGTTTTTAATGAACTGCTTTATATTTTTAAACGAATCCCAAGTCGAAGTGCTATGCTGATCTTCTGAAATACTGGATTCAGACACGTTATTTTTTATCAGATAGTCTTTCATCACCGAAATTTCCCCGTGCGCAGAATCTCCGGTTAGCAGCAGCTTTGCCTGCGGCCACAGTTGGTGAGCGAGTATTGCATTATCTAAGCGCATTTTTAGCCCTTGGGTTAACCGAGACCCATTTGCCAAAACAACAATCCAATCAATTTGTGAAGATTGATTCAACGGCATTGCAAGACGATTGAGCGCTTTATCTGCCATAAGTGACAATCCTAAAAAAATGAGAAAGCTAATGATGAGAGCGGCCAAAATCATTTTCATTTTTTTAACATAAGGTCGATTTTGCCGTCGTTGTCGGCATCAATCAGATCTGTGAATCCACCTATAAATTCGCCATTAATAAAA
>CAUJEF010000124.1 GCA_963169515.1 Bdellovibrionota bacterium | reverse complement strand
CTCAACACTAATTTGAATTTTATTAGAAATACCACCACCAGAACTGCTCACCAGTATATCCGGAGTCGGACCCACAACAAGATTAAAAGGAACAAGCG
Organism: Bdellovibrionota bacterium; assembly: GCA_963169515.1. Lineage (GTDB taxonomy): Bacteria > Bdellovibrionota > Bdellovibrionia > Bdellovibrionales > JAEYZS01 > CAUJEF01. Next base: position 7,782 of record CAUJEF010000124.1, on the reverse strand, counting down.
ATTTATTCTTTCCCCCTCTCCGCTGGAAATAAGCCCCCCCCTCTATTCCTAAATATTGTTGAGATCTTTCATCAAATGCCATCCTCCATGGGAATGGGTAGAGATTTCCTGCTTTAACAAGCGTCAACTCATCGGAATAAACCTTCCAGTTTAAGTGAGCCATCATATACGCCAGCGTAGATTTTCCGCCACTCGATGGAAGAAGTACAATTCCCGCACGCTTTTCTTTAAAAGAAAGCGCATGAAGCCTCAGCCAACCAGATGACTCTAACTTTTCTCCGACCAATGACTGTAGCAAAAGAAATGACAACTCATAAACTCGGTCTTCATCCTTAGATAAGATTTCTACAGTTTTTCCGATACCATTTTTGAAAAATTTAATACAAGAGCCATCGTCATATATAACTGTTCGCGGTAATATCCAGCCATAGGCCCTATAGCTCTGTCCTTCAAAGGCGACCACCCCAGACTTCGCCTCACTATATGCAACTGCAACAATTTTTAGATGTGGTTCTAAAGATACGTTGGAGATCACAAAGTATTTTAAATCAAACTCAAGTCGGTTTAGTACGTTCGGAAATAAATCAGATTCTACCGTAACAATGACGCCGTAAATATCAAATGCTTTCATCTTGAACCAAACATATATTTTTTAAGTCTTTTAGATAGCTATATTGGGGAAAAACAGTTATCAAATTATCTATATGTTGAAGTAAGTTCATTTGGTCTTCAGTATCTTTAAGCAAATAGATCCGTCGTTGGCTCATTAGCCCCCATGTTTCCCATTGTAATTGGGCCTCTTGAATTTGAGCTAACCAAGCTGGGAGCTCTATATTGGTCTCTAGGTGAAAGCAAAACCGGTTGGGAAATATGGCCCACAAGATTAGATTTAAATCAAACTTGTCGTAGGTTGTACCTTGTTTAACAAGGCGTAGGAAATTGAACACGGTTTCTGTCGCAAGATCGGCATGCTCGGGAAGGAATGTATCCATAACAATCTTGAGCAATATTTCAAGGTCAAATCGCTTGGGCACGGTCAAACCACAAGAAGACAAATGGCGCTCCCATTTTTTCCACCTATACAGAGGACGATGCAAGAGGTTTGCAGAGTCCGCTTCAATCATACGAAGTAAAAAAGTAAATTTATCTTCTGGCTTTATGGTCTGACGCAGGAAGGGATGCAAAACGGGATCCCGAGCCCCCTCCAAAGGATTGAGACAGGGTTTAAATTTCTCTATTTCAGCCCATGAATAACTATTAATTTCTCCCAAGACTGGGAAAAAATTGCGATATTGCAGAATTGTTTTTAATGCATCTTGTGTTTGATCCACACCATAACGGTTGGGAAGTATAACTGTCATGTCTATATCGCTGACAAAAGGAGAAAACGCCGAGCTTAAAAAACTATTGCGGATTGAGATATTTATTTTTGGATGAGTTGTGCTCAAAATTGTCTTTAGAGGGATAAACCCAGAATAATAAAGAGCTTTGCCAACAGACCTTGGCACCAGGCGCGAAACCAAAAATCTCAAGTCATTCATGACAGAGGTTCCAGAATTGGGACATTTCTGGGAATGTTTCTAAAAAATCGGTTCCCCTTCTCTTATCATATTCAGTAAAGTACGAAACGAAATCCTGCCGAATATGCTTTACCCACCGTGGATCCTTTGGAGCGCATGCCCATTCGGTCAACCGATGCATTTTTACAATTTCAATATCCTCAAAGCCCTTCTGCTGACCCATTTTTTTTTCAGAAAAAAACTCCATCATATTATAGCTGTTCCTTATTTTTTCGATAAGCCCATCAGAGAGGACCTGGACGCTTAAAAACTCAGGGTAGCGTAAGTAGGGGATATCAAGCAACAACGGAGACTGAGCCGAATTGTGCATTTCAAAGTATTTTACTTTAAAATCTAGAATTTGTTTAAGGAATAAATGAAATCTGGGAACGCTAAGAGCGTTAAATGCACACATGACTATAACGCGTAATTTAGGTAATCGTGTTAACAAGTACTCTAAGTTTGCAATATACTGCTCGTATTTTAAACCGTATCGAATGTATTCTGCCTGCTCACCTATTGTGTCGACACTGGTAAAAAGCATAAATTGTTTTACTTTGTTATTATTGAGAATCGACTCCATATAATCCGCTGTTTTTTCTATAAGTTTGAATGGAACACCCAGATTCGAATTTAAAGCTAACTCCATATCTGGTCGTGGATTTTGGTTAATGTAGTCAAGCACCTTGAATGTATTGTCAGTTAATAGTGGCTCCCCGCCTGTAATGCGAAACACTTTTAATTGAGTATATAATTTAGGCCACCACTCCCAAAACGCTTCAACATAGGGATTCGCCTCGTCAATATGATAAGGCATTTGGTCGTTTTCTTTCACATGGTCCAAGCTATTAAATTTATTATGTGTCGGATATGGTCCAAATTTGTTTATCTCTTCCATCCACTTCGAAGAAATGTGCGGAGCGCAGTACGCACATTTAAAATTGCAAACATTGCTAAAACTCACTTCCATATAAGTCGGTGTGATGTTCAATTCCTTGGGGGCCGTTGCAATTTCTTGAAAGTGAGGCAATGCCCAATCTTCGGCTGATTTCAAATGTCGATCACTTATTTGTTCACTCCCAATATCTTCGATGTTCCAGCAATATCCACATTCTTCTGGTCGAACCCCATCTTTCATCGTTTGTCTTTGTTTTTTTTTATAAATCGTATTGTGAAGTGCTGATGGATCTCGCTTCAATTCTTCGATGGGGATTTTGTGAGTTTTGGGATGATGGCATGAATGCGTATGACCATTCTGCAAATGCACAGTTACCTGAAGCCACTTTGCCAAACAAAAACTTGGTGATACAGAATTAAGATGGTCCCGCACTGTTTCCGCTGATTTAATTCGATCCACTTACCCCCCACGTCCGAAGGCATGCCTAAAAAGCGAAACCATCTGACCCATGGAATAGCTTACATGGGTTGAAACAAATAAGCTAAAAAGCAATAAAATGCAGCGCGTTTTTTTATTCACAAAACACAAAAGTATGCTCGAGACCAATATAAAACCCAAATATGCTGCGACAATAAAAAGCGACACGGGGCTCTGAAACGCACACAAAATCGACAGAAACATAGCCGAAAAAAATATCTGTGGAAAAATAATTCTTTCACTCAAAGTTGCGGGGTGCCAATAACGAAACAACAGTTTGATCTGTGCATGACCAAACCGAAATGCTCGCGCTGTCCACTCCCAAAGGGTATCCACCTCGTAATGTTCAACAACCGCATTGGGCGTGTACATTAATCGATACCCAAGCCGCCGCAGCCTAAAACTCAAATCTAAATCTTCGCCCACTCTTGTATCATTAGGATTGAAATTTCCTGAATTTATAATAGCGAATCGATTGTATAAGACATTTGTTGTTGGTAAATGCTCTACAAAACAGACATTTGAAAATAATTTTTGCTGAGCTGAGCTTAAATGTCCCCAATAGACTTTGCGCATAAGTAAAAGTGAATCATAGAACCGGCCTGCACTTGGAGGCCTGTTCCCGCTACCAACTGCAGCCAAGGCTGGCGCCTCTAAAGTGTTGTAATATCGATACTCGTTTACAAGTGTTTGCAACCAATTCCTTGGCGCTACGCAATCAGAATCAAGAAATGCAATCAAGCTGCTAGCAGCATTTTCAACTGCATAAGCACGAGCAAGGCCCAGGCTGTTCTTTTTATTAATAAAATATTTTATCCCTACAAACTCGCTAAGAACTACCTCCGCCTCTCCCGAAGAGTTATCAATAACTATTACCTCGAATGAAAAATCAACCAACTGCTTGTCTATTGATTGCAAGCAACACCGGAGCTCCGAGTTATTCTTGTATGTTAAAACAGCAACTGTTACCTCAAAACTATTTTCCATTCAGAAATGCTTTAAACTGTCAGTCGCACGTACCCATTCAGAAAACCAATGCGGCCACGGTAAATTCAAGTTTGCACTTGAATTCATAACCATAAACACTTTTTCATGAAAACTTTCTGCCGCGGCATAGAGCTCGCCAAGATCTAACAAACCTTTTCCATTTCTGTCCTTTGCCCCACTCAACACCAGACCGTGATATGGTGACAAAGGACGAAAGTTTTTTGGAAGTACACTGCTTCTTCGATAGTGGTGTCCATTGACAGCTCCCTTTGAAAGGGCGAAATTTAACAAAAAAGATAGGCCTAAAAAATGCAGATCATTCATATCAAATACCAGCGCAGACGAAAACTTGTCATAAGCCATAAATTGCGAGAAAGACATGGGTTCGATACGCTTTCCAAAGGCGTCGATTATTCGCTTCATGTATTCAATGTGGTAAACTTGGCCCAAATCAGTCGAATGTGAGAAATATTTTAGGGGCAGCACCGTCTTAATCTTAAGGTTTTTAATTTTGTGGCCAGCAATTATTTTTTTAGCTTTTTCCAATAGCTTTTCTAGATTTTCAAGCGAGCAATAAACATCCGACATGAGGCCTGTGAGAATAACGGTATTCAATTCATGTACGGGTTCAAATTGCGGCCTAACGCTTACTATCCTATAGGGGCTTACAGATTTGCGCCAATCTCTCGGCACAAATGGTAGAATCTCTTGGTGCACATATAAACGTGAATTCATGCCTTTGGGACCTGGATTATTTTTAAAAAACCATAAAAGGGGCACCACGCCATCGCAAACTAACCATTCGGGCCTTTGGTTTAAGACTTCTAAGGCAATAACTTGAACTAAATAAATGGGGGGAATTTGAGATCTAATGGGGTTTGTGGCAGGCCACCCCTCGCCCAAGAAAGCTTTAAATTGTGGCGTCTGCGGTAACTGAGCCAACCCTTCTCGAATTTCCTTTCCTTGGAAAAACCATTGGGAAAAAATGGATTCCAGTTTTTTAGAATACGGTCTTTGTCTTGCCTGAGCCATAATCCTCTACATAGTTTTTGTAAATCTTAAAATATAAAGACTTCTTGTCAAACCTATTTCCAAATGGGTTCCCATAATGCTCCATGCGTGTTTTCAACTGCCCCGCGATTGTGGAAAAACCCGAGAAATGGGGCCCCTGAGCATTTACTATAGTTTTTATGACCGCCTGAACTGCTGTTATTGAAAAGCGCTGACAATAAAACTCAGATATTAGCTCTCTCTCGCGCAATGAAGTTTCATTTGCTAATTTCTGATTCAATTTCGCCTGGATTAAACCGCTCGACATGGCCAATCCTTGCTGTGAAAACGTAACTGGTATCAAATCACATACTCTTTGATCAAAACAAAACTCCCCAAACCCGCCCCAACTTGAAAGCAGAGCTGGGGTGCCGCAACACAAAGCCTCAATTGGCGACATACCATAATCTTCATCATGATGTGTGCTGAGGCTGAAAAAAAGGTCCGCAGCGCAATAGTAATTACTTAAAATCAAATTATCCTTTTCTCCAAGAAAGCGTATGCGTTCGCGGACAACCCCAGGAGCTTTCTCAATTGCTCTGCGTAAGTGCCGCTGAAATGAGATCGTTCCAGAGCCAATGCCAAAAAATGGCGCACCAATATCGTCAAAAGCGCCTGCTAAGTACAAATAAACATTCTTACTTTTGGACTCAAGGATATATTTGTGAAACTCCCAAACCATCCGAATAACATTTTTCTGTAATGACAGTCGACCCGTATAAAAAATCAATTTATCTGTATCACAATGGCCCAACTCCGCCCTTGTCGTAAATCTTCTACTTGCATCGAAGCTAAATCGATCCTGGTCGACAGGAAATGGGCAAACAATAATAGAACTATTTGGGACCCAGGAAAGCATGGTTTGGAGAAGTTGTTTTTGTCGTGTTGAGGCGACCACCCATGTTACTTTTTTGCCTACTAATATTTTTTCTGATTTAAGCCAATCGGAAATGAATAAAGTAAAATCGCCGTAAACATGAAAGACAATCTCTGGCCAGCGGGATATACCCACATGTCCCAACGCAACCAACAAGGCATAAGGATGCGGGGCATGATCCGCAAAAATAAGTTTATCCAGATTCTCTGCTTTGATTTTACGAGCAAGCTCAAAAATTTGGCTGGGCGTTTGATTTTTATCATATCTAATTCTTCTAAACCGGCGACCTAACGTGCGCCGGTAAGCCGCCTCGATGTTCGGCGTAATGATTTTGCAGCTACCCCAAATTGAGGGTTCGCTGGCAGAAATGAGAACGCAACGTGACTGGTTCATGAATAGATATTTACACGCTTGTAGTCTTTTAGAAAGATCAAACTCACAATGACACAACTAGCGATTGCGCGCAAAATATTGATAGAATGCTATTAGATTGCGATCGTCTGTCTGGACAAGATTCTGATCATACTTAAAGTTCACGAGAGTTCGATAAAACTTTGACACATCAAATTCGATTGGAAAGCCATAATCGTTATTGTTTAAAAAATCGGCCAAGCCCACAAGGTTCGGTCTCGTGGGCGCAGCCACAAACACTATATTTGTTCTTGCCCATAAGGGAATCACCGCCTCATCCCTGTGTAATTTATCTGCAACAACTGGAAAAATACTATAATCAGGAAAAGCGTTTTTTAGCGTAGAATAGATTGCTCTTCCTAAAATTTGGCTGTTCGCCTCAGAGTCTGTAGGAACTTGAGCAAAAAAGTTCAGAAAAAAAACGCCCCGAGGGGACAGTCGATCTTTTATTTGCCTAAAATACTCAAGCGTAAACAAATGTTCCGGTAAAGCCGCCCCATCCCCACACAAGTCATGAAAAACTAAATCATATTTTTTAGCCGTACTTATTATGAAACTTCTAGCGTCTATAACATTTTCATGTATATGATTCGATGAAACATAGCCAAAGTAATCCGTTGCAATTTTATACATATTCTTATCAATCTCTACGACATCAATTTCTGCTTTTGTCTTTGATCGAGCCAAATCCCGCGGCATAATTCCGCCACCTAAACCTAAAATCAAGATACTTTTAATGTTGCGATTAAAAGCCCAGCCCAGCCGAATAGTCTCCGTATACCCACCCACTGCCGGCAGCAAAGGGTTATCCGTACTCACTGCTGTATGATTGAATCCGGAGTCACCTATCCTCAAAAACCGAATATTTTTAGACTCTACAACCTGCAAACTATGATATGGATTATGTAATACAAACTTAACGGCTCTATCATCTATACGCCGTGCCAAAAATGCTATACCGATACCAAACACAAGAAGCGTAAAAGCCCATAATGCAGTTTTTTGTTTCCATGTATATCTAAATAAAAAGTACGACAAAACGACTGGGGTTAGCAATAGCCCACTAAATACGGTCAAAGTTTCTCCGATCGATAATCTTAAAATATATAACAAAATAAAATTCAAAAATAGCGCTCCCAACAGGCTCCCAATTGTATTTGTCGCAGAAAGGATCGCTGCAGTTTCACCGGCACGGCCCAGCTCTTTGAGGGACAATTGATACAGCAGTGGCTGAAACAATCCCAGAAGATAGGAGACCGGAAATGTGGTAATAAAAGTCAGTAAAAAGACTTTATACCAAGTGCCCCATGGAAGCGCCCATAGCTCTTTGCAATAGGTCTTGTAGGTTACGCCAACTACTAATATTGAAAGTGCCGCCATCAGCAAAATAATATTAAGAAAAAACGAGTCGATCACAACTACACTTTTTTTTATTGTATAGCCAGAGGTGAAATTCCCCAATGCAAGTCCAAGCAAAACGCATGCGATTAGATTGGACCATGTGAGAATTGTCGAGCCTAGAT
>CAUJEF010000123.1 GCA_963169515.1 Bdellovibrionota bacterium | reverse complement strand
AGCGCCAGTAACTATAATCATCAGAAAAAGGTACGCCGTTCCCTTTCAGGAGACAACGCATTATTCCTTTGAAACGCAGACAATAATGCGTTGTCTCCTGAAAGGGAACGGCGTACCTTTTTAGATATCATCTTTATACGCCTTTACGATAGAGAAAATCTTTCGTAAAAGCTTTTTATGTGTCACCGATTTCCGTTTAAGAACGAGTTCTGGATCATCCAGGCCTTCTTTGGGCAAAAGAACTTGGGTCTGAATGAACGAATCCACAACCTTTTGTACTTCTTCATGCGAAAATCCGCGTTTCATCAGGTTCATGACTTTGTCTACAACCATGATAATGCCGTTTCCAGTCACGCGATCGGCGCGATTTATAACACGTGATCGGGCTTCGATTTCATCTACTACACGTGCAAAACTACGATATCGACGGGTGGATTCGATTAATTCCTTATAAACCTTTTGAAATTCGATCAGCTTTTCGCTTTGTATTAATGTCATTTTTTTATCAATGCGACTGGCGCTGGGCACAACCATAAGGTCAAATAAAAATTTTGGATCAACAAATGTCTGTAAATCCTTATTTTTTAGAAGGACGGGCAATTCACGCAATAACGATCGCATATTAAATATTGCCGGGCGATTAATACCATCAGGAATTTTCATAATTTTCTTTGCTGTTTTTTGTTTTTCAAAATACTTGAACAGGGCTTCAAATTTTTCCACAGTTTCTTTGTGCTGAGCCAGCAAATACTCTTGATCGTTCTTTTGATAGCCAATGTTATGCAAACGATATTTTAAGTGGTAGTGGTTAAAGTGGGTATCAAATTGTTTCAAGATCGGGTGATCTTTTAACAATTGCAGTGAGGGCTTATTTCCAGTTTTTAAAAATTCCGTGATTTGTGCAAACACCTGCACAAGAAATTTTGTCTTAGATTTTTGTTCATTGAGTGTTGTGCTAAATCGATCGACGTCATCATACCTATATTGGTCATGGCGAACGCCGAATTGACGTATGCTGCCGTAATCAATAATGCCAGCATTAAATAGAACATTGTCTCCATCCCAGTCCAGCCATGCAAAAATATAATCCACATCTAAGCGGGCGGCAAATTTCGCAAAATTTACGCAAAGGTTTTCAAGCATATAATCATATTTTTTCTTAGAATGAATATCAAAATCCCAGTCCTTGTTTTGAAACTGTCTTTGGATAAGAAAATCGACAGCCTTTTTCAGGCCAATAAGGTCGTTTTGCTTTAGGAAGGTAAAAAGATGGGCAGGGCGGAAAAGATTACTTCCCACCCGCACGCCGATGCCGTGTCCTTTGCCAGAATCTATAATGGCTAAAATTCGCTCTGTAAGAATATTGTGGCGGTGAAAAATTTCTGAATAAATTGCGGTTCCATACAATTCATCTAAATCGAGTAATCCGCAGCCATACCCAAATGATTCGTCTCCTGTTCGAATGGGTTGATTCGATTCAACACTTCCCGGAGCAAGGCATGTTACGCCTGTACCTCGGCTAGAAATATCCCAGATTTTTCCATTGCCCTTAAAAATACCATTCCAGATACCGCGACCATCGCCAGAGGTTCTACCTTGCCTGTTTGGATGCTGAAGCTGCAAGTACCGTGTGGCCATATGTTCATTTGGCTTAACTGTTTTTAAATCAAACATCATTTTATTTTTAACGTCATATTCATTTATAATTCGAATGTTAAATGTTTTTAGCACTCTTTTTTCAAGGTCCTTCGTCATCTTATTTGGATGGTTTTTTTCTATGAGCCCCATTTCGCGTGCCAAATCGTAATTGAAGTATGTTACCTTGCCCTTTTGGAGTTCCCGAACTTTGTATGGAACGACTGCATTTTTTAACTCTTGCATCCAAGGATGTTGACCATTGATTTGATCAAACTTGCTGTACGGATCAACAAATGTAGGTTGTCTTTCAAACTGTTTGAGGACCTTTGCGGCCCCTCGTTTGCCGTGTTTCACGATTATATATCGGGCTGAAAAATCGCGTACTTAAGTATATCGAGATACAAACGTCTTATTTTAATACAATATTTTTCAGAAGTGTTTCTTGCTCCCTAGGTTGCTCTTATGCGTGCGAAGCCACCGCCAAGTTCTCTAAAGTTTGTAATTTGGCCGTGGTAAGTGCGGACCCCATATACTTGTATGTCTCCATTATAAACGTAACAACGCAAGTCCCACTTTAGCTCGTCGTGTTTTGGGGGCGGGAGCAGTTCTTGGACCAGGTAGTCGCCCTGTCTGATGTCGTCAAATTTATTTCTGCTTATCGAATCGCCCTTGTAAATTGCCTTTCCACCAAATGAGTTCTTGGGTTTGAAAATATATTTTTTTCTTTTGTTCCAAATATCATCGGTGTCTGTGTTATTGAATTCAAAAGTGGCTGGGATACACGCTGAAATTACATTTGTGTCTTGAGATGAAACAAACTTTTCTAAGAAGTTCTTGTCTTGGAACTTAAGAAACAGCGTCTTGTCCGCAAGCAGTGCGTATTCTGTTGGGTGTGGGCTAAGACACGCTAACTTGCGATCATAGAGCGTCTTTAGCTTCGCTGAAATTGGTTGGCTTAGATAAAAGTCCGTATGTCTGTTATATATAAAGTCATACCCAGGCTCGACATCGACAATATTCAAAATATCACAATCCCAATTCCAAAAATTAAAAAGCTCCTGATACATCAGAAATTCAAAGTATGCCTTTTGTTCTCGAGGGTTCTCATCGACAATTGCGATCCTTCGAATATCTGATTTTTTTGAAAACAGTTTATAGTCATTAATAAAACTGTTTTGCAGTTTTTCTAAAAATTGGGGGCTCAGCTTTGCACCATATTGATCAACCACATAAGCCAAAAGCGCAAAAGAAGCATTGGTGTTTATTTCAATTAATTTGGGGCTTCCATCTATAATATGAAAATCAAAGCTCATCAAAACGGAATAGTGACATTGTGGCAATAGACTTGGGTGATTTTTTAGAATGGAAGCAACATAATCTTTATTGTGTCGTAAATTATAGAAAGACCTAACTATTTGTTCGATCTGGGCGAAGGTCGATTTTTTAATGTCTATTATAGCATCAGAAATAATCGTCGGCGCGGGATCAAAAGTATTTTTCCAAATTGGAAAATTCTTTTCCACAAAAACTTTGAGATCGTCTCGGAATGTCATATTTGATAGTAAGCTCATGCGTCCACTGTTAACAACTTGAAATAAAAAGCCGACCTTTCGAGTCGGCTTTTTATCTTAATAATATTCCGCTATCCGGACAAATTTACGCAAAAAAGGAACCTGGAACCTTAAGCTTTTACGTGTTTGTCGCCTGGCTTCCAGCCAGCAGCGCAAAGCTCGCCAGACTGTAATGCGGTCAAAACACGAAGGATTTCTGTCGCGTCACGGCCGACGTTCAGATTATGAATTCCCATGTATTGAATCATGCCTTCCGGATCAATAACAAATGTTCCACGAGTTGCAATACCAGACTCTTCAAGTAAGACCCCATAATCGCGGGAAATTCTTTTGGTTACGTCGCCAATAAGCGGGTAACCCAAATTGCCGAGATCGTCTTTAATCCAGCGTTTATGTGAGTGGACAGAATCGATGCTACATCCAAGAACAATAGCATTTAATTTTGTAAATTGACTTCCGAATTCTTTGAATTGCAAAAGCTCAGTTGGGCAAACAAATGTAAAATCTAGGGGATAGAAGAATAGAACAACCCACTTTCCTTTAAAATCTGATAAATTAATGTTTTTAAAATCGCCACCATCAACAACAGCTTGTGCTGTAAATTGTGGGGCGGGGTGACCGATCATTGGCATAATAAATACTCCTTATGGCCAGATGTGTTATTCGGTAATTCACAAATTCAAGATTTTTATTTTTCTCACACTTTGATATGAAAGGCTATGAAAATTGTTTCATGGAATGTCAATGGTATCCGCGCTACATACAAAAAGGGGCTATTGGCATTTTTAGAGAATGAAAAGCCTGATATTTTCTGCGTACAAGAAACTAAATGTCATGTCGACCAACTTTCACAAGATCAAATCGCGCCTCTTGGAATGAAAAGCTTTTGGTCCTCGGCAGAGAAAAAGGGCTATTCTGGGACAGCGACATTTTCACATACAGATGCCGATCAGCTGAATCACGGCATAGGAATTTCAAAATTTGATAGCGAAGGGCGATTTGTCGTTACAAAGTTTGACGACATTTCAATTTACAATGTCTATTTCCCGAACGGAGCGCGAATCGAACGCCAAGCCTACAAGCAAGAGTTTTTGATTAGCTTTACGGAATACCTGATCCCAAAGGTAAGAAGCGGAGAAAAGATTATCGTGTTGGGTGATTACAATGTTGCACCGAAAGAGATTGATGTTTTTGATCCAATCGGTCTTGCAAATACGAGCGGTTTTTTACCCGAAGAGCGAGAGTGGTTTCAGCAATTTTTGAAAATTGGTTTCATAGATACATTTCGCCACTTTCACCCAAATGAAAAACATAGATATACATGGTGGAATCAAATAGAGCGCGGAAGAATTGGGAACCGCGGTTGGAGAATCGATTTGATTTGTGCCACAGAAAATTTGAGGCCCCACTTAAAGTCGTCTTCTATTTTAGATGATGTTGATGGGTCGGATCACTGTCCAATAACATTAGAGATTGAAGGGGTGTAATGATTATTAAATTATTTTTTCTTTTTATTGCGCTTTTATTTTTCTTTCCAATTGTTGTTTTATTTTTATTTTTTATTTTTCCACCAACTCGAAGGTTGGCAGCTTATTTTTTAAATAAGAAGTTTCAAAAGATGTCTAAAAATGGTCATGTTTATTATCGCAGTTTTCACTTTCAAAATGGCAAATTCAGCACCCAAATGAGAGATGTCACCCCGACGACAGAAAATATTATTGACGTGACTCCAATAAGTAATTCTAATTTGCGCGAAGCGCTAAACAACGAAAACACTGCGGAATGATCAATTTATTTTAGATCTATCATAAAAATTTTTTTTGTTAATTTGATTATTGTTTCAGCAAAAAATACGTGACAAAGAAATTAGACCAGTTTGACAGACAATTTCAGTTATCCACAACGGCCTTTAAATTTTAAAAATGGATTTAAAAAATTTTTGAAAATTTATGCCGAAATATCAATGTCTTATAAAATTACAGACGATTTAAGTTTTCAGTTGCCAAGAATCTCCAATTCGGGTGTAAATATTTCATTATTTTATTAGGGCACAAAAGTGAACTAACAATTTAATCGTGAGTCGCAAGAGCGACAAATGGCATCACTCTTTACTGGGGGGTAACAAGATGAAGCCGACTGAAAAATTGATTCTAGAGTGTAAAAGAAGACTCTTAGAAGCAAAAGCCGATATCATGAATCGGTTTAGAGACGGTCGAGAAACTATTCACATAGACGACCGTGGGGGCGATGAGGCCGATCAGACCATGCGATTAATCCAAGAAGGTGAATATCTCAGTCAGCAAGAACGCCTTCGTACGCGTCTTGTTGAGATCGAAGGCGCATTGGCGCGCATCCACAATGGATCTTATGGTTTGTGTGAGGAAACAGAAGAAGCAATCGAGGCAGAGCGTTTGCTGGCAATTCCTTGGACACGACTAAGTATAGAAGGCGCTGAGATTCGTGAGGCAGTCAGTAAGCGCTACGCTCGGGGCGTTTAGGACTGTTTATTGGTCTGAACAGCCCAGCCGCAAAGTTTAAACAACAAACGGGCGCCAACATTCCCATTCCATTCGTCATTGTTGGCACCGGGGGCGACTTCGACAAGATCAAACCCGATAATTTTTTTCTTATTTTTTGCTAACAAGGATAGCAGCACTAACACTTCAGAATAATTTAGGCCACCAGGGACGGGAGTTCCGGTACCTGGACATAATGTTGGGTTTAATCCATCGATATCAAATGAAATATAAATGTTTTCGGGCATTTTTGCGATAGCCTTTTCGCAAATTTCCATCCATGTTTCGCCTTTGAATTTGCGATTCTGAACCTCGGTATCGAAGTGGCAGTCAAAGTAATCCGGATTTTTTTGGACAAGGTCGTATTCTTCCTTACAAAAATCACGGATTCCAAATTGTGTGATTTGTTTTGGCCGGTGCTGTGAATTGAACACATTGTACATAATCGAAGCGTGGGAATGTTTAAATCCATGGTAGGCATTTCTTAGGTCTAAATGTGCGTCGATATGTAAAATTCCAAAATCACCACGGTACTTTTCACCAATCGCTTTAATTGCGCCCAGCGGAACCGAATGATCGCCGCCAACGATACCCACAATTTGATTTTTTTTAAGGTGAGTTTTTGTTTTTTCGTAAACCCAAGTACACATTTGCTCGCAGGCCTCATTGATCTCGGCTTGCGCTTTAAGGTGTGTACTTTTGAGTTCGCCCCCCTCATTAAGGGTCGCCATAACCGGAGTTGCTTTTTTTCTAAGGGCCTTATTTTGATCTTTCAGCTCATGTGGAATTCCGAGCATAAAATAGCCCGATTGATATGATTCTTTGACCTCTAGGTCATAAAGATCGACCTGAGAACTTGCTTTAAAAATCAGCTCAGGGCCTTCGCTGGCACCACTACCGTAAGACGTTGTCACATCCCATGGAACGGGAATTAATATAATTTTAGATGTTTCTAAATCTGCAGGTACGGCGAAAATATAGTCTTTCATGGGCACTTATCTTATTCTAACCTAGATAAGCTGTAAACCTAGTCTTTGGTATGTGACTGTTGCGGCGTTGATACACAGGCTTTGCGAAACCATTTATTCTACTTAAGATATTTATTTCATTCAGGAAAGGCCATCATGAAGAAACTCATCTTTGTTTTAACGATTCTGTTTTTGTCCTCTCTTTTTTTATCGACGTATGCGGCGATACCCCGTGGCGGAATATTTTCTTTAACATTAGATGCAGAGCCTGCAACATTAAATCCATTTACGTCATCGGATGGGTACGCACAAGCAATCGAGGGGTATATTTTGGAACCTCTTGCCAATATAGACATTAATACCTATGAACACAAACCCGGCCTAGCTGAAAAATGGGAAATCGCAAAAGATAAAAAGTCAGTGACATTTTTTTTAAGAGACAATGCAAAATTTTCTGATGGAACACCGGTTACTGCTGACGACGTTAAATTTAGCTTTGATGCCATAAAGGACCTAAAATATAAAGCGATTGTAATGCGTGAGTATTTAAGCGGAATCGATCGCGCTGAAATTATTGATCCGAAAACCATAAAATTTTATTTTAAAGACCTAAAATATAAGAATTTCGATGCACTTGCTGGTGGGATTTTAAAAATTCTTCCAAAACATGTGTATAAAAATCCAAACGAAAAATATACGCGCGTGCTGGTTGGTGCAGGCCCGTATATGATTGATAAATATGAAAAGGGAAAGCGAATCGTTCTGAAAAGAAATCCCTACTACTGGGGAATAGAACAATCCATTAAAGATAGGGAATACAATTTTGATAGCATTACAATGCGATTTGTTGAAACGCCTGAAGTTCAAATGCAGATGTTGAGTAAAAAAGAAATTGATTACTTGGGTCTGCGCCCAGAAACATTTATGAAGCAGACATCTGGGCCTGAGTGGGGAAAGTCTCTTTTTAAAATTGAAACCTCAAACAAATCACCAAAAGGATACAATTATATCGGATGGAATCAGAAGCATCCGATTTTGGGTGACAAGCAGGTTCGGCAAGCGCTTGCATATTTAATGAATCGAAAGCTGATGATTGAAAAATTTCTTTATAATATGTCTATGCCTGTGAATGGCCCGATTTCACCCGTCAGCGAATATGCCCCAAAAATTGTTGGATATGATTTTGACCCAAAGAAAGCTCTGAAGATTTTGAACAGCTCAGGGTGGGTTGATTCAGATAAAGACGGTGTTTTGGATAAGATGATAGATGGGAAAAAAACAAATTTAAAAATTTCGATCATGATGCCAACGAATTTTTGGGAAAAATTTCTAACAGTTTATAAAGAAGATGCAAAAAAAGTTGGTGTCGACATAGAAATTAAAAACATCGAATGGAACGCGTTCTTGAAACTTTTAGAAGACAGAAAATTTGACGGATTTATTATGGCATGGGGCGCGGGCGATATCGATCCAGATATGGGATTGCGTCAGATATGGCACACGCTAAGCAGTGCAAAAGGCGGTTCCAATAGAATCAATTACAGCAATAAGAAAGTAGACGAATTGATCGATCGGGCAAATGTAGAATGGGATCGATCCAAACGAATAAAGATTTGTCAGGAAATTTTTAAAATTATAGCCGACGATGCTCCGTATTTGTTTATGTTCAGTACGGTGAAAACGCTATATGCGTATACAAATGAGGTCGAAAAACCAAAGGACACATTCACTTATGGGGTCGGGACGGGTTACTGGTGGTCAGTCGCGAAGTAGATAAAAATGTTTGAATATATTCTTAGGCGCATACTGTTGATGATTCCGACGTTGTTTGGGATAACGATTGTCGTGTTTGTAATCATAAATCTCGCGCCTGGCGGACCAATAGAACAGAAGCTCAAACAGCTTCAATTTTCAGAATCGGTCAGCAGTGGTGGGGGGACAGGCGGACAGCAAGGGGTGTCGTCTGAAGTTGTTGAGGCGCTCAAAAAACAATATGGTTTTGATAAACCTCTTTTAGAGCGTTATTGGATTTGGCTTAAAAATCTTTCTCGGATGGATTTCGGGGAAAGTTTTTCTTTTGAAGAACCAGTGATTGATGTCATCGTTAGCAAATTTCCGGTCTCTGTGCAGTTTGGTATTATTTCCTTCTTCTTAACCTATTTGATTTGTATTCCGTTGGGAATCCAAAAGGCAATTAAAAATGGAACGTCGTTTGATTTTGCGTCGACCGTGATGCTCTTTGTACTATATTCAATCCCCCCGTTAATGCTCTCTATCCTGCTTCTTGTTTTTTTTGCCGGAGGATCATATTTTGATTGGTTCCCGTTGGGGGGCTTATATTCTGATAGCTACGAAGGTATGTCTTTTTTTGAAAAAATTTGGGATAGAATCCATCATTTTACGCTTCCAACGATCAGTTACATGATTGGAAGCTTTACGGTGCTTACAATGCTTATGAAAAACTCTTTGCTGGATGAGCTTTCCAAAGACTATATCCGTACTGCCCGATCCAAGGGACTCGACGAAAATGTCGTTTACATGAAACACGCATTAAGAAATGCGTTGATTCCAATTGCTACCGGAATCGGTGGGTTTCTATCGTTGTTTTTCGCAGGATCTATGATTATAGAAAAAATTTTCCAGCTAGATGGGATTGGGCTTCTTGGCTACAATTCGGTTTTGTCCCGCGATTATAACGTAATTATGGGGCTCGTATTTATACAAAGCCTAGTTATGCTTGTTGGGAACCTGATCAGCGATATTTTGTACGTTCTTATTAATCCAAGGATCGATTTCGTATGATCGAACGATTGATAAAAAATGATTTGACACTAAGACGTTGGAGAAACTTTAAGGCCAACAAGGCCACAATACTTGCCTGCTGGGTTTTTATTTTTTTGTGTATCGTCAGTTTTACAGCTGAGATGTGGGCTAATAGCAAACCGCTGTATCTTAGCTACAACGGAAAATCTTATTTTCCGGTTTTCAAGCAATATCACCCAACAGAATTCGCGCGCGAAGATATTATGGTTATGGATTATAGATCCCTTCAGATGAAAGACGGTGATTTCATAGTTTGGCCAGTCATTAAATGGGATCCTTTTGAAACAAACAAGGCTATTGAAAGCTATCCCGGGGCTCCGTCAAAGGATAATTGGCTAGGAACCGACGACCGTGGTCGGGATGTTTTGTCTCGGTTGATTTATGGTTTCCGCACGAGCATGACCTTTGCCATTCTGGTTTGGGTGTTGTGTTTTGTTGTCGGAACAATATTGGGCGGTTTAATGGGATATGCTGGTGGTTGGTTAGATCTGACGGGTCAAAGAATCACAGAAATTTTAAGCACTGTGCCTCAGTTTTTTCTGATGATCATTTTGGTCGCAATTTTTAATCCTGCGATGTGGTTATTGATTTTGATTTCGACTCTGTTTGGTTGGATTTCCATAAGCTACTATATTCGTGCTGAATTTTTAAGACTAAGAAAACTAGAATTTGTAGAGTCGGCGCGGGCAATTGGTAGCGGCCACGCTGCGATTGTTTTTAAACAGATTCTTCCCAATGCAATTGGGCCCATTTTGACATTTTCCCCATTTACAATTGCAGGTAATATCGCGGCGCTTGCGGCATTGGATTACTTGGGATTTGGTCTGCCACCACCGACACCCAGTTGGGGCGAGCTTTTGGGTCAATCTGAAAAATATTTTTCTGTCAGCCCATGGCTTGCGATTTACCCATCGCTTGCCCTTTTTGTCACACTTGTAGTCTTGAATTTAATCGGAGAAGGTTTCCGAGACGCCTTTTCGCCAAAGTAAGTGCACATATTAATTTCTAAGAAAATAATTGAAATCTAGAGAGAAAGAAGTATTTCTATATATCAGCATTACAGTTTGAAAATAATTTATAAAATCATAATAACGAATCTCTTCGTTATTTTTAAAGTATGTAAAGCTAGTTGCTTTTCCATGCGTATTTATTAAAACATCCAAATCCGCATTGGTATCGGCTATTAAATCTAGCCCAGGCATTTTATAAAATCCTTTGTAGGAAACAGAAGAGTCTTCCTCAGGAAGGGCAACCTTTTTGTATTCAAGCCACCAGCTGAATTTTGGGAACAGAAATTCGTATTTAGCTTCCTCGATAAGGTCGGATTTGCGATAAAAAATTTTTGCTCCCAATAAATCAAATACTACTGTATACAGCGTTGTTCCAGCTACTTTCGGTAAGCGCAGATACATCAAATCATTTATCGATGCGGGCTTTAGGTCTTTACCCTGACGTCTGATAACAAGAGCATGGTCTGCGCCCTTACAGTTTGTGAAATGTAAAATTTCGTCCATTGAATTTGGAGTCATCTTACGCTCTAAGGTTAACCTCAAAAAAAATGAACAGTTGGGCATGTCGGGGTCAACAAATGTAATCTGGGTGGTCATATCGCTATCGTCTGTAATAGCGAGACCCTCATATATATCTTTCAAAGAACTTTGATATTCAGAATTCATATAAAAGATAATTTTATCAAAATCATCTATAGTTGGTTCAAGGGCATTTTGAGCAAAAGAAAAGCTTGGGATAAATAAGAAAAGCGCAAATATCAATATCATTGGGATCGCTCTGTAACTTGCGTTTTGCCGCTTTCAATATTGGAAATTAAGAGCTCGATAATTTTTTGAGCATTTAGGGTTTGCCCCAGCAATATCAAATTGTAGGCCTCTTTCAGATTATTTAGGAACATCGTGCTCCCTCGGGTATCGACGATGGCTTCCGTCCGTGGAAAGCGACTAATAAATGAACGGAAGTAAGCTCCAACTGTTCCATTGATTGATTCTAAAAATAATTCATTGTAATTTTCATCGAATTCTTTCTTAGATATTGGTTTGAGGGCAGAGTTAAAATACTTAATAAGTGCGCTCTCTCCGGTTGCTTCGGCTACAAAATCTGAATATTCTCCGCCATTGATATTTGACCTGTAATAATCAGTGCTCCCCATATATTGATGAAGAAATGAATGGGCCCTTAATGTCAGTCGGGCGTGATTTGCTGTAATATTGGTGAAAACTGTGATTATTGGTGTTGATGTCATTTCAAACCGAGTTAGGTATTCTGTTGGGCTAGTTCGTTTAGAGGTGATTTGAAAAATGCGCACGCCTTTATATTGAACAAAATAACTTTTTCCTGTTTCGTTTGGCTTTAAGGTCATGTCCAAGTTACGTTTATAAAGCCCAGTTAGGTTTGGTTCTGAAAGGTTTTCCCCCGTTATAAGCAAGAACTCATTAAAAATGGGAAGTGTGCTATCACACCCCGTGTATTCAACCTGCTGGTATGCTTGGGTGGGTTTAAAGCTTACCGACATTCGAATCGCTGCAACGGGGATGCGGTCGCTTGTCGACACTAAATTAGGACATACGCTTGGATCGTCGGAGTAAAATCGAACTTGAGTGCCTGAATTGTTTAGCTCAAAAAAGTTATTTGTACTGATTTGCCAAAGCTTTTCTTGGAAAGGTTTTCGGAACGCGTCGACAAGATCGTTTATAAAGTTTTCGTATGCGATTTCAGCTGCGCTTGCGGGCACGGTTGCAATCAGCAGAGCAATTAAGAAATTCATCTTATCGCTCCGATACCAAATCCAATGTTCCGTTTCTTAAATTATAAATAAAATTGTAGTTATGAGAAAACGCTGCAATGCCTGCTTGTCGGTGAATAGCTGTGTAGTATGTATCTTCTGCCACTGTCAGTTGAAATGGAACTCTATTTTCACGGTTTTTAACCAAAAATGCAGTATCAAAGAATTTTGAATCTAAAAGCAACGGGCCTGCGAGTAAGTTTTCAAATGAAAGTGGAATGGGTTTTGATTTCAACCCTTTGGCTTTAACGGTTACGAGTACCTTTGCTTTAAGCATACTCTGTGTCACTTCGTTGGGGGTAAACTGAAGGGCGATGGCTTCACCCAGATAACCTATCGGGGATTTAATAATTTGATATTTCAAATGATCGGCGTGAAGGGTGTTTTGAATATCGGAATTTGTTCCAACAGACATTCTTGCGACTTGTTCTGGTTTATAAGTATAAAGGTTGCGAGCTTGTTCGAATTCGACGCCCACTTTTTTTGCATCGTCATCCGTATAACCCACAATCGAAGCCACTATTTTAAATTGATTTAAGGCTTGGGTTGTTTGCAAACTTAAGATGCCGGTTTCTCGAGATACTGCTTGGGTGGTTTCGTCGTTACTGACGAGCATTTGTTGCACGCCGGATTCAAGATAAAGCGCGGGCTTGCTGATAGAAACAGTACGAATAAGGCTATTGTCCTTTGTTATTGGGATGTAGAATTGCATATTGAAATTCAGGAATACAATTCGTTTAGGGTTTGAAGGGTCAAGCGATACAGTCCCAGTAACTTGGCGAGGGGCCGTTTCTTTATCTGTGCTGACAGACTTTCCATCGCGATAGAAGATCTGTTCTGACGAAAAGGGGGAACTGTTCCCGTGTTCTGCCGTAAATTCGAGAGTTTCGTTGTTGAGAATAATTCCTGCCGTGCGTGCACGTCCAAATGTAATAGAAAGAACTTGGTTTACAAGGTTCCCTATATTCCAATTCAAAAGATTGGCAGTGCTCAGAAGGCGGGGGGTATTTTCCTCAATAACACCGTTTTTTACAAAGTCGATATTAAACCCTTGTTCCAGAGCCTTTTCAGTAGAAAGAAGGTTCACCGTAATTTTAAAATGGGCTTCTTTGTTTTTGACCGGTGCGGGTGACTCGTCGATTTCGACAATGTATTTTTTAAACATGTCCATAAGCGCTTTGTCTACAAAGGAAAAGGCTATGATTTTAGAGTTCTTTCCGATACGAACGTATCCCTTTTCTTCAGGGATAAAACCTGGCGTTCCAAATTGCTTTCCAATATCGTACAGGGCTTGGGTTAGAATCTGTTGTGTGTCTGCATATCGTCGTTGATAGGTGCAGAACTCAAGCGGTGTACCTACGGCTTTGCAGACAACACCCGCCTTTGAATCTTCTATTTTGTCGTCCAATCCCACCGAAAATACAGGGCTTTGAAAAACTACAAGGAATAAGAACAGTAACCCCGATACGCCCATACTACCACCTCGATAAATGAAGGGGGAACATAGCATACGGTTCTGACGCGGCTAATGGTTAAGCTTCGAAATGTAAAATGTGTATGTAACAAGTGTAAAAATGCCATTCCCCACTGCTGTGGCATTTAGCAGGGTAACCGCCGGATCGCAGCCCAAAAGAAAAAATAAAATGCACCCAAGAAATATTTTTAACTTGGGAACATTAACCATCATTTTTTGATTTCCTTTCCTGACATATACGGCGAAATTACAGCGATAATATGTACTTCGAAATCATCTGGAATTAAATAAATTATCCTATAACCCGAATAAACAATTTGTCGAAAAGCTGCGTTCTCGGGGACAATGCCGCCAGAAAAAGGAAAGTCTTCCAGTTGCTCCGTGGCTAAAATAAGCCCTTCTATAAATGAAGAGGCACGCCCAGGATTATCTTTTTTGATAAAATGAGCGATCTCTTCAAGACGCTCAAGAGCTGGGCGCTTCCAAAAAATCGAGCGCTTCACTATTTAACAATCTTTCTCAGTCGTTTAACTATTTCAGCGTGAGAAAATTTTTCTGAAGAAGTAGCGCCAATCGCGATTTGACGTAAAACCTCATTTTCCTCTTCGATTTTATTTAACTTATCCTGCGATAATAAAACCACAGGGGCACCTTGTTTATGAGTGATAACAAGCGAATCGCCATTAGATACTTTTTTTAGGGTATCATAAAGTTCTTCGCGTAGATTAGTTGCTGGAATGGTTTTTTTCATTTTCATGTATTAAGCGTACATAAATACGTACGTATTGTCAAGAATTTTTTGTTTCGCTGACTAACGATAACCGAGTTGAAATCGTAAATTGAATGTTGTCGAAAGGATCTATTCCTCGAGATACGTGTACCCAGACAAGCCATCTTCGTAGTTCTTCATTAATTGACGAGCTTCTTGGGTCGTGATTTTCTTGTTGCGGATACCTTCTTCGGTGGCTTTCCGCATACGTGAAACAAGATCGCCTCGATTGTACTGCACGTAACTTAATACTTCGGTAACTGTATCACCTTCTTCAACGTGTTCGATGGTGTAGCCGACTTCGTTAATACCGACTGTAACTGCGTCAGTGTCACCAAAAAGGTTATGTAGGTCGCCCAGAATTTCTTGGTATGCACCCAATAAAAACGCTCCTAGGAAATAGGGCTTTGTTTCCTGATGTTCGTGAAGGGCGAGCGCGTGCTTTTTTTCTTCATATTCAATAAACTGATCCAATTTCCCGTCCGAATCACAGGTTAGATCGACAAGAACTGCACGGCGATTAGGTCGCTCTGTCAAACGATGGATCGGCATAACAGGGAATAGCTGCTCGACCGCCCAAGAGTCCGGTACGGACTGAAATACAGAGAAGTTGCAAAAGTACGTATCTGAAAGCTCTTGTTTCAGGGTTTCCATAATTTCGACGGCGTCTTCCATGCCCTGACTGATTTGATACATTTTTGTTAAAATGCCCCAAACGATGCGTTCCGCCTTCGCACGTTGATCCAAGTTCATATAGCCAAACGAAAACAACTGATGCGTATCATTTTTTAACTGTAGGGTATCATGATAAAATTCGTGTAGGTTTTCGTTAGAAATTTTTTCGTATATTTCAAACAAATTGTGAATTACTTCGTGATCGTCTTCCGTAACGGTGATTTCATTTTTCTTTTGAATCAATTCATTCACGCCGAGGACATTGAAGATTAAAACAGAGTGATGGGCAACAAGAGCGCGCCCGGATTCCGTTACAAGTGTTGGATGAGGAGTATCTTTTTCATCACACACGCTCTGTATGATGGAAACAACATCGTTTGCGTACTCTTTTTCATCATAATTGACTGAGTTAAAACCCTTACCCGTTCCATCGTAATCAACGCCCAATCCACCGCCAACGTCAACATATTGAATCGGTGCGCCGAGTTCGCGCATTTCAACGTAATAACGAGCGCCTTCCTTGATAGAAGATTTAATAGCTTGAATTGAATTAATTTGTGATCCCACGTGGTAGTGAAGAAGAATTAGAGAATCCAACATATTTTCAGATTTTAAAAGGTTAATACCGGAAACAATTTCTGGCGGTGTTAAGCCAAATTTAGATCGTGCGCCTGAGCTTTCGATCCACTTTCCGCTGCCTTTAGATTCAAGTTTTGCGCGGAAGCCGATACGGGGTTTCATTTCTAAAATCTTAGCGCGTTTTACGATCTCTGTTAGTTCCCAGAAACGGTCGACCACGATGATCGTGTTTCGTCCCAATTTTTGAGATAACAACGCTGTTTCGATATATTCGCTGTCTTTAAAACCGTTACAGACGATTAAGCTGCTCATGTCTTCAATCATGCCCAAGCCGATTAAAAGCTCAGGCTTACTGCCGCACTCTAGCCCCAACGAAGACATTTTGCCGTGTTTAATGATTTCGCTAACAACGTGATTTTGTTGATTTACTTTGACAGGGTAAACGCCCTGATATTTGCCCTTGTAGCCGTATTCTGCGATCGCACTGGAAAAGCAGCTAGCGAGTAATTGAATACGAGATCGAATAATGTCTGGGAATCGGATTAAGATCGGAGGACGAATACCGCGTTCACAAAGATCTTCCATTAACTGTAGCATATCGACCTGCGGACCCAGCTTGCCCTGCGGGGTAACGCAAACATTACCTTTTTTATTTATTCGAAAGTAACCCCCGCCCCAAGTATTGATACCGTAAAGTTTTGCGCTCTCTTCGGAGTTCCATTCTTCCACCGGTGGGGTTGCAGGAGTTGGTATTTCAGTTGTAAAGCGGTTACCGTTAAGGGCGCGCATGTTTTCTTGGCGCACGTTCTCGTGGGTTAAATCCATTTCCTTTGTCATCCTGCTCCTCAATATCGATCAGTGGGGGAAATGTATTAGATTGACGACAGATTGCAACAATAAAATACTTTTTCACAAAGAATTTACAGCTTTGGCCCATTTTTGTTTTTCATTTTTTTTAAGAATTTTTTGATGAAATTCCCCCACGTTTAGTGTTGTAGTGTCATTTGGAAACTAAAGGGCGGATTCGTGGAGAATTTGATCGAAATTGGGCGACAATTTGCAAGTAGCCGTACACACCAAAACCCCCCGGAGGTTGCCGGAGCGTTTTTGCATCCGCAGTGCGTATATGTTCGCGGGACCCAAGTGCTAATTGGACGTGAACGGATACTTCACGCCCTTTGCAATGAACCGTTTTTAAAGGTTGTTAGGGCCCCAATCGAAAATGCAATCCGCATTTCGTTCAAAATGCATGACGAACTGCTGGTCATCGAAAATGGCTTAATTGTTAAAATTGAGTGGTTTACTGCGCTGGTTTAATAATGTGCCTACTGCACAATAATATTTAAAATTCGTCCTGGCTTGTAGATTACCTTTACGATCTTTTTGCCCGAAATGGCATTTTGAACAGGTACAAGCTTTTTTGCCTCTGCCATTGCAAGTTCTTCTGATGCGTCTTTAGGTAGATGTACATTTCCGCGAGTTTTTCCAAGGACTTGGACCCCCATTTCAACGGTATCGTCCTCGCATAAAGCGGGATCGAATTTGGGCCAGGGTGCTAATGAAACTAAACCTATGCCGCCGCAAGTGTGCCACATTTCTTCGGCCAGGTGTGGTGCAAAAGGCATTAGAATTTGTGCAAATGTTTGAAGCGTTTTGCGTGGGCGTTCGCCTGTTTTATAAAGGTCATTTGTTAAAATCATCATTTGGCTGATTGCCGTGTTAAAGCTTAAATTTTCAATGTCTTGGGTAACCTTTTTGATCGTCTTGTGAAGCATTTTGTTTACCGGGAGCGACGGTTCCACATCCTGAAGAGCGACTGGTTTGCCAGTGGCTTCATCCATCCACATACGCCAAACGCGGTCTAGGAATCGACGAATTCCTTCGATTCCAGTGTCTGACCAGGGCTTATCTCGGTCCAGCGGTCCCATAAACATTTCATACATACGCAGTGAATCCGCTCCGTATTTTTCGATAACAAGATCTGGGTTGATTACATTTCCGCGAGATTTCGACATTTTTTCGCCGTCTTCACCCAAAATCATTCCTTGGTGGACAAGCTTTTTGAAGGGCTCGTCGGTTGAAACAAGACCCGCATCAAATAAAACTTTTTGCCAAAATCGAGCATAGAGCAGATGGCCCACGGTGTGTTCTGCGCCACCAATATAGAGGTCGACGGGCATCCAATATTTTTGGGATTCGAAGCTAAAAGGTTCCTTATCATTGTGGGGGTCCGTATATCGTAAAAAATACCACGATGAACCTGCAGAGCCTGGCATTGTATCTGTTTCTCGACGGCCATTTTTTTTGTAATTCAGCCAGTCTGTATTTTTAGCCAATGGCGATTCTGCCTTTTCCGAAGGTTCATAGTCAGCTACATCTGGCAACAGAACTGGAAGCTCATTTATGGGTACGGTATGGATTTCGCCTTTGGGGAAGTGAACAAGTGGAAATGGTTCGCCCCAATAGCGCTGACGACTGAATAACCAGTCGCGAAGTTTGTACTGAACCATTCGTTTTCCAAGTCCCATTTTTTCAAGTCGGTCAATGGCTTTGGTAATGGCATCTTCTTTCGTGTTGATGCCATCGAGGAAATCTGAATTAACCATCTGGCCATCTCCCATATAAGGAAGATCCTCTGCAGATTTGATGACGCGTATAATTTCAAGCCCAAATTCCTTGGCAAATTCATAGTCACGATCATCGTGACCAGGAACCGCCATGATTGCTCCGGTGCCGTACCCCATAAGTACGTAATCTGCGATCCAAACTGGAATTTTCTTTTTTGTAAATGGGTTGATTGCATACGCCCCTGTGAATACGCCCGTCTTGTCTTTACTTGCCTGGCGGTCTATTTCACTTTTTGCACTGGATTTTTGCACATACTTTTCAACTTCGACCTTGTTTTTTGAAACAGACTTTGAAAGAGGGTGTTCCGGCGCCAGCACCATAAAGGTCGCGCCAAAAATAGTGTCTGGTCGTGTCGTAAAGACTTCAATTTTATCCTTTGAGCCCTCGATGTCGAAAAAAATCTGTGCTCCTTGGCTTTTGCCGATCCAATTGCGTTGACCTTCTTTTGTGCGATCAGGCCAGTCGATTTTATCTAGATCTTCGAGCAAACGGTCGGCATAAGAAGTGATTTTCAACATCCACTGCTTCATCGGCATACGTACTATTGGATGACCGCCGCGCTCGCTTTTCCCGTCGACAATTTCCTCGTTCGCCAAAACTGTTTTAAGAGCTGGACACCAGTTTACAGGAACCTCTTTTTGATAGGCGAGACCTCGTTCATATAACTTTAAAAAAATCCATTGTGTCCATTTGAAATATTTTGGATCACATGTCGAAATCTCGCGGCTCCAATCAAAACTAAAACCAAAAGACTGAAGCTGCCGTCTGAAATTTTGGATAGCTTTTTCGGTTGTAATCGCCGGATGGACCCCAGTTTGAATGGCGTACTGTTCTGCTGGCAACCCAAATGCGTCGTAGCCCATGGGATGCAAGACATTGAATCCTTGAGCTCGCTTGTAACGGGCGACTATATCGGTCGCAGTGTAGCCCTCAGGATGGCCAACGTGCAAACCTTGAGAAGAAGGGTATGGGAACATATCGAGGACATAATATTTTGGCTTTTTTACGTCCAAAGTGGTTTTAAACGCATTTTTTTCTTCCCACGCCTGCTGCCATTTTTTTTCGATTTCCAAATGATTGTATGCCATACCGTTTATTACCAACTTCTCTTAACGCAGTCACGAACACTATGACCTTTATTTACTGCAATTTGCCGCGGCAAAAAATGCCTAGACTTTCAGTTAAATCCAAATAGGCCAAGTGTTCAAAGCGAAAATCCTGAAATACCATAATAGAATGTCAAAGATCGTCCCAAAGGATCGTCATTTGCTTGTTGTTGATGATGACCATGACATTTTGTTTATTTTGACCAAGGCATTAGAGCAAGAGGGGT
>CAUJEF010000122.1 GCA_963169515.1 Bdellovibrionota bacterium | reverse complement strand
GTCGCGTTTGATGGCATCACGAAAATCCAAATAAACTGCACGCCCTGTCGCGCCGACACCCAAGCCTGAATCACAAACATCTTTCGCATTTCGCGAAGCTACATCGCGTGGAACAAGGTTTCCAAAACTTGGATAGCGCTCTTCAAGGAAATAATAGCGATCTTGCTCTGGAATTTGGTTGGGGGGGCGGTTCGAATCGGTCTTGCTTTTGGGAACCCAAACACGCCCGTCATTACGCAAGCTTTCACTCATCAATGTCAGCTTCGATTGATAATCACCCGATACGGGTATGCACGTCGGATGAATCTGCACATACGCCGGATTTCCAAAAAGCGCTCCCCGTTTGTGGGCACGCCAAATAGCGGTAGCGTTAGAATTGAATGCATTAGTCGAAAGAAAATATACACGGCCGTATCCACCCGTTGCCAGACAAACGGCATCAGCCGCATAACGTTCGATCTGTCCAGTAACTAGGTTTCGGACGATCAGGCCGCGAGCTTTTCCGTCGATGGTTACCAGATCTAGCATTTCCCGGCGCGAATAATGTTTCACTTTTCCAGAATGAACTTGTCTCATCAATGCGCTGTAAGCGCCCAACAGTAACTGTTGTCCAGTTTGCCCACGTGCATAGAATGTACGCGAAACCTGTGCGCCGCCGAAGGATCGATTGGCTAGGCTTCCGCTGTATTCGCGCGCGAATGGAACACCCTGGGCAACACACTGATCAATTATATTGTTGGAAACTTGAGCCAATCTGTAAACATTGCCTTCGCGGGCACGGAAATCTCCGCCCTTAACGGTGTCATAAAATAATCGCCAAATGCTGTCGTTATCGTTGGGATAGTTTTTTGCAGCATTGATTCCGCCTTGGGCTGCGATACTGTGGGCGCGGCGGGGTGAATCCTGGATACAAAAGCTATGAACATTGTAACCCATTTCCGCAAGCGATGCAGATGCCGAGGCCCCGGCAAGGCCTGTTCCCACGACAATGATATTGAATTTCCTTTTGTTGTTGGGCGCAACCAATTTCAAGTTGGCTTTATGTAGATCCCATTTGTTTTCAATCGGGCCACTTGGAATTTTAGAGTCTAAGTTCATTTGTAGTTTCCTTGAAAATCAAAATAAATCCAAATGGGGATAATGAGGAATCCGACCGCAAAAATCACTGCGACCAACACCGCCACTTTATAGAGCATACGGTTGTACTTTGCATGGGAGAGGCCCAGCGATTGGAAGGCACTCCAAAATCCGTGGCGTAAATGAAACCCTAAAATAATCATAGTGAAGCTGTAGAAAATAACGATCAAGGGATTTTGGAATTTTTCAACCACAAGCCGATAAAGGTCGCGAGCCATCTTGCCGTCAATTTCGGTGGCATAACCCATTTCAATCCCTGGGCCCAGCCGGAATTGCCAAACATGAATGACCAAAAACACCAAAATGATCATTCCTGTAATGGCCATATTCCGAGAAGCCAGGTTGTTTTTTGTAGGTCCACCTTTAGATTGGATAATTTTATAGTCAATGGGTCTTGCTTTTCGATTGGTAATAGTGATTCGAACCGCTGTGACAATATGAAGGACAAAAAGAAATAAAAGTCCTATTTCAGCTACATACAAAAGCCCCCCGAAGCTCGCTAAAAATTTGACATATTTGTTAAAGGGAACAGAGTCTATAAGAAGCAATTGCAGGTTCGCAGAAAGATGCGAGGCCAAGAAAATAACCAGAAAAATCCCGGATAATGCCATTAGGTATTTCTTAGAAAGAGTCGAAAAAGGCCCCATGCTGAATTCCTTATGCCTGCAAATACGATCTATAGTTAAAGTATCCAAAAACCTGTGTAGAGTGGACTAGTTCGCTTTGTGTCAAAAATTATATCTATCTGAATTATATAAGGCGTCAAGCGGACCAATATTTGAAATGAAACTTTAGGTCGAGTAGATTGGTAGGTTCTTAAATTTAAAGCCGAGGCCGGTGCCCATGGAGCAGCAGTGATAGACTTTTTACCTCATGATGTGAATAAACAGCTTGTGAACTTAGATCTGATTGTCAAAAGCTCACGTTCAGTGCCGGAAATCCCACAGATATTAAATCGCACCGTTTTATTGGGCGGAAAACGCCTTCGTCCGACGTTATGTTTTTTAATGGGAAAAATTTTAGGCGTTGAACCTTCGCGGATGGCTGCTTTTGCCCGCGCAGCAGAATTTACACACTCGGCTTCGCTTGCGCATGATGACGTTTTGGACAATGCAAATCAAAGGCGACAACGTAAAACCCTCAATGCAGAAACGTCAAATGCCCGTGCTGTACTTGCCGGCGATATGTTACTCGCTCGTGTCATGGTGGAATTGTCGGAAGAAGGCAATGTGGATATCATTCACGACCTGGCTTTAGTTGTTGAGGATTTGGTTAGTGGGGAATGGCTTCAGCTCGATGCTCGCGGGCGCATTGATGTGACATGGGATCATTTGCTTGAAGTGGCTCAAAGAAAAACGGCTAGTTTGATGAGCTGGTGCTGCACAGTTGCGGCGCGGTTGTCGCCAGTCTCAACGCCTGAGTTATTGGAAGCCTGTAGAGCCTTTGG
>CAUJEF010000121.1 GCA_963169515.1 Bdellovibrionota bacterium | reverse complement strand
GCCTTTAAACTAGATCCTCCTGTACTGGTCACATCTTCCAATATAAACACTGGATCATTGGCTTTGAAATTTTTTATTCCCTCTACCCATTGCGCAGTTCCGTGCCCCTTTGGCTCTTTCCGAATATAAAACGCATGAAGTGGTTGCTTCCAGTTCAGAGTCGCAAGTGACACCGACGTTGCCAACGGGTCCGCCCCCATTGTCATGCCGCCCACACCTTTTAAATGACCGTCAAATTCTTTCAATTCTTTTGTTATCATCTGCGAAACAAGCGAAATACCTTTTGCATTCAACAATGTTTGCTTCAGGTCGATATAGAAGTCACTTTTCTGGCCAGATGCCAAGGTCACTTCCCTCTTTTCATAAGAAAGATTACGTATCAGCTCAATGAGTTCCTGCTTCATAAGCCTTTTCTTTCATATGTTGAGTAAGCCACTCGTTTAATTCGTTAAAAACTTTTTTTCTTTCCACATCGTTAAAAATCTCATGAAACGAATGCTCATATTCTTTATAGGATTTGTCCGGCGATCCCAACCGCTCAAAAAACTCACGAGTATCTCGAACGCTAACAACTTTATCGTGACCCGCCTGTTGAACAAGCACAGGCAACACTATTTTATCCGCATTTTTTCTGACATAGTCTGTGTACTGAAGCATATCCAAAAAAAGCTGTGGATTAATACGGTCGTGTCTCAAAGGGTCTCGACCATATTCATACAAAACGTCCTTATCCTGCGAAAGCTCCTTGTGGGCAATTTCATTAAACAAAGTTATATTCGGAAGCCATTCTGATATATAGGTTGCCGCTTTTTTCTTAAATTTTGGCACTTCAACAGCTATACCCATTAACGGCGAGCTGAAGCATACACCGGAAAGCCCTAGCCCTCCTTTTTTAATGAGGGTCAAAGAATTCACTAGACCACCCATTGAGTGACCTAAAAGAAAAGTTTTTTTACCTCTCTTACATTTTTTGATCTGTTCCAAGAAACTAAGCAGATCTTCGCAATAATCAGACAGTGAGCGAACAACCCCTCGCTTACCCTCAGATCGACCATGGCCGCGCAAATCCCATGTGTACACTTCAACCGGAAGCGCAGTCACAGCTTCTGCCAAGCGATTGTAACATTCAGAATGTTCCCCTAAACCGTGGGTTACGACCAAGGTAGAATCGACTTGCTCCGGAATCCACGCTTGGTAGAAAAGTTCGAAATCATTATAGCCCTTAAAATAGCCTTCTGTGCGTGAAATCATAGTGTTTTGTACCTGTTGATCTATGGTATTCGATATTTTTAGGTGGTCAAGGCGCAACAATTCTATCTATAATTAACTTATGAACTACTTGAGATACTGCGTCTTGTTGAGCATCACTTTCACCACAACTGCATTCGCCCAAGAAAATCAAAACGACAACGACAAGAAAAAACCGGGATACATCCTGAGTGCACACCTTGGTTCGTTCCTTCCAAATCAAATCGAAGGAGTGACGGAAGTCATTCCAATGTGGGGCGCTTCGTACGCGATTCCTTCACGGGGCGGGTTTATCGAATTCGGTGGTCTTGCTGGAAACGCGCATGGCGTAAAATATTACAATGTTTTTGCTGAAGTCCGTGGAGATTTTCCACTAGACGATCTTGTTGTGACAGCAGGAATTGGAGCCGATGCCCATCTTTATACCCCACCCGCCACAGCCCTAGATCCTGCCCCCAAAAACAAGGCCGCAGGTGGAGGACATGTATCTGGCGGGATTAATGCGCACATTGCAGACAATCTTTGGTTTAAGATCTTAATGAAGTTCAACGTCTCACCCGGGACATCCATGTATTTCGGTTTTGGTTTCGAGCTACGTGCAGACGGAAGCGACAGCAAAGACGATCAAACTAAATAAATTTTTTTTCTAAATCTTTAAGGGTAGGACTTTGACGGACCTCGACAGCTTCATGGTTCGGAAAAATGGCACAGAGATTCACTTTGCGAGGACCCACAAATTTTTGAACCGCTAGAGAATATAGTTCTAACTGCTTAAATGCTTTTTCTTTAAAATTAGGATTTCCTGTTTTATAATCTACGATCCAAACCTCTTCGTTATAAATCCCCCACAGATCAACCTGCCCTTCAATATCCCTTTCGTCCCCCTTAACGATAAAGCCCCATTCTACATTCCCGGTTTCGACAAGCTTCAACAAAGGAACGCTGGTTTGCCTTTTAACAAACTGGAGCGCCTTTGAAAAAGTAGTAAAAGTTTCTTCCGACCAACTTTTTGCAATATCCAGAGCTTCTTGCTCCCCTTCATAATGAATCAATTCAAAAAGTCGGTGTATCTGAATACCTTGCTCAGACTTTTTTAGTGATTGAAGTATCGTTTCTATAGAAGTAATCGAATCTGTTTCTACCAATTGAGTAACTGACTGCTTTGACGCATTTAAAATCCATGTTGCCGGATTCTGAAACAGTGGCCTTGGAGTCTCTATCCTTGAATCATTTTTATCGATGCGAACCCTCCCCGTATAACCGTCCGTCACGAGGTACCTATACCCTTCTCTTTCATGCATCCCCACGCTCAAATCAAATGAAAGATAGCTCAACCATGAGTTCTTCTTTGCTTCACCACTATAACTAAAAAATAATTGATTTTTTGCTCGAGTTGCCGCGACATAAAGCAAACGCTTATTTTCAGCCAGCTCTTCTTCTTGAATTTTTTGAAGCTCAAGCCTTGCGGATAATGGCAAAACTTGCTTTGGATTTTCAATAGTTTTTGTGGGTATGTTCCAACATCCTTCGCTTATAACAATTTTAGGGGGGCGTATTTGTTGAGATTTAGAAATAAATGGCAAAATAACATATTGGAATTCCAAACCCTTTGATACATGGACTGTCATCAAGTTAACTCGGTTTGGCTCTATAGAGGATACCGCGTCGGACTGATCGTCACTGGCGTCATCCGCTTTATCAAAGTTTTTAATAAAATTAACATAATTGAATCCGGCGCGATGCTCCTCAGTTCTCAACTGAACAAGTAACTTCCAAATATTTGCCTCTCTCCGCCCAGAAGGATCATACTGAAAACTTTTATCTAGCAAGCCAGAACTAAAAAGACCCTTTTCAAAAGCCCGAGAGATGCCTGCGGACTTAGAATATTCCACAAGAAGCTTCAGTCGCCCGACACTTTCTAACTTATCTGGATGCTCTTCAAATTCCTTTAACAAAAGATACCAAAAATATTCATTGTCTTTTAAAAAAGATGCCAAGACATCGTCTGGAATATGGAACCATGGAGACCGTAGCAATGTCACAAGGTTTTCATTATCAAATGGATGCACTAAAAACTTTAAAAGCGCCAAAGCATCCAAAATTTCTCGCCGCCCCCCAAATCCTGCTGCTGCATGCAGAAAATATGGAATTCCATTTGTCTCAAGCGCCGCTGCAATTAACGCTAGATCTGAATTTTTTCGAGAAATCACAGAAATCTCTTCACAGCGTACACCCTGTTGAATCAGGTCAGAAATATATGAAGCAATAGATTGGATTTCTTGAATTTGGTCTCCATTGGAAACAATTAACGCCGCTGGATCTGCTGTCAAAGAAGCCGTTTTTGTTGTTGTCATAGGCATAAAGCCTAAACTGCGAAACATTTCATTTTTAAATAACAATAAATTGGGATTTGCACGGTAATTCACTGACAGGTTCTTAAGTATGCCCATTTTACTTTCTATTTGTTTCTGTTTATTGAAAAACACTTCCTGCCGCGCGCCCCGAAAAAAATAAATACTTTGCTGTGGATCACCCACAATGAAATGGGGCGTGGCACGAATCAAATTCTCTAAAATAGAGACTTGCAGTGGGCTCGTATCTTGGAACTCATCAATCAGCCAGTAGTCCCATTGTTTAGAAAAATCAGTAAGCGCCTCTGGCTTGCTTTTCAAAAGCGCGTGTGAAAAGATTTCTAAATCCGACATTTGCAATTCCCCACTATTGCATTTGTGTTCCAAAAATCTACCATGAAATACTTTAAACAACTGCTCCAGCTTTAAGTGGCTTTCTACCTGATGCGCCCACGTTATTGGCGAGTAGAGGGGATCCTCCAACTCTCTCAATGCCTTTTCAACGGACTTCATTTTATCATGAGACTCTTCTGAAACTTTTGGATTTTTTGGATTCTTTCTTGGAATAGATATTTCATCAATATGATTCAAAATCTCTTCGCGTCTCTCCATCCAATTTGATACATTTAGTATAGGCTTTAGCTTCAACAAATGGTTTGCGGCCTCAACATATTTCACGTCATCAGTTTGTTTTAAAATATCATCCGCAGCAAATTGCACTTCCGTTGTTAATTCATTGAACACACTTTCCATCACTATTTGAAAATTTATCATCTGGGGGGCTGTCAAGTTCGAATTGATCATGAAATGCTCAAAAAACCTCAGCCCGTTTTGAACAAGACTTTTAAATTCAAAATGATCCAAGACGTTTTGAAATCTCTCTTCAGATACCAAAATTGTCTTCATAATTTGACTTGCCGACCGAAATGTATCGTTTGAAGAACTTATGGAAAAACCTGGGTCTAGGTCGATCATATGCCCGTACTGCTTCAAAAAAATTTGCAGCACACCATGTATTGTAGAAATATGCAGATTATTTTTCGATAAAACAAATTCGAGAAATTCGTCATCCTTAAGCTCCTGAGCTTTCAACATTAACCGTTCGCGCATCTCTTGCGTCGCCTTACGCGTAAATGTCGTCAACACGACCCGAGGACATCTCTTGTGACTTGCACGATGATGCTTGTAAAAATCGTACACTTCTCCAATAAGCGAGGTCGTCTTCCCAGCTCCAGCGCCCGCCCTGTAGATTTTAGTCCTTAGTTCAGGTGAGGTGCCCGACACATCTTACTCCATTTGCAATTTTCACATTCTTTAACATCAGTGGGTTTACTGTCGTAAGTTCCTGCAGACATATCAGACAACACTTGTTTTGTGACTGCCTCAATGTTTTTAAAAAGATCCATTTTTTCTTTGTCACTGCCGTAGTTTTTTCTTCGCGAGTTTATTTCAAACAAGCCAAAGTCGCCGTCCAAAACAAAACCTTTGTTTCGATCAAGATCCTTTATTGAAAAATAAACGGCGCCAACGACCTCATAAAAATCAGAGCCAAGCAATCCTTTTTCGATAGCCATAGCATACAATGCAAGCTGAAGTTCGTGATTTGATACCCAGCTCTTATAATTCGACAAAGACTGTGTGCTAAGTTTGTAATCAATCAATACCACTTGATTTTTATCGTTCAAATCCAATCGGTCCAGCTTTCCTTTAAATTCAACAGAATTTGGCAAAGCTTTCGAACTCAATTCCCCTGTGTCTAGGTTCAGGTATCCATTAAGTACGGCTTCTTTAAATTTTGTATTTGTTTTCGGAAATTTTTTTCTCCAGTCATATTCGAACTCGATGAACTGCCGAACAAACTGTAAATATCTTTTTCTATACGAACCCCACAGCTGCTCTTCACCAATTTTAAAACCAATCGAGCTTCTTGCCTGGTCTATAATTTCGAACAGTTGTTCATCACTGTAGCTGGATGAAAATGGCTCCTTAACTACTATATTGAGTATTTCATGAAGAAGCCGCCCACTAGTCATATAATCAATATCCAAATCAATTTCTGGTTGATCTGTCAGATGCAAAATTTTCTTTGCTGAAAAAACAAAGGGGCATTTTAAATAATCTTCAATTGAAGATGGGGATACGCGCCTTGGGAAAAATTGAATTTTTTCAAATTCCTTTATCCCCATATCTTGCAAAATCCTTTTTTCCATATTTACAAATTGATGATTTGTCCACTTTCTCTCCGACTTCAACGCCTCTGTATTTAAATACAATTCTGACTTTCGATCTTTAAAATTTGCGAATGGCAACTGTATATTGCCGTACTTTGAAACTGCACCACGCAACCAATTTATCGAAGGGGCCAAGGCATTACCATCGAAGTCCGACTGTGCGTACGATAAGGTATATTCGGTGGCAGAATTTTCCAAAAGCCATTTTGCCTCAAATTCCAAATTCACATTTTCAAGCTGTGGCAAAATAAAACCATATTGAGCCTTAAGATTAAAAATATCCTGTTCGTCCAGGTGCACTGCGAACTGGGTCCTTAATTGGTTTTCAGACATTCCAAGCACGAATACTTTTTTTGCGGAAACTTCCTTTGCAGAGCTAATATCAAGGCATTCAAGTCCATCCTTACAACCCGGCAAAACTTCAACCTCTTTACGTCCAGCAATAGAATCTAAAATATCGAACCACTGACGTGCGCGAAGACGGGTCGTATCCAAAGCTTCTTGGTAAAATGCACTCAAAAGAGTTTGCAGCACAACTGTATCCGGTCCCTCCCAAAGCTGCGAGCACCAACGTGCAAATTCATCTTTTGTGATCTCGATCTGACTTGTTTCTGCGCTTGCAAAATGATTCCAAACTATACGGTCTCTCTTAAGATCCGTCCAATCATAAACTCTTGAAAAGGTTTGTTTGAAATAATCAAATGGCAACAGCGGTTCCTTTGTACCCTGGAAATATAAAGACGTCTCTAAATCGCTTGAAAGGATCTGTGACTGCCGTGCGAGATTTAGCTTCATCTTTGAAAGCCAGCTCTGAATATTTGAAAATGTTTTTATAGGGGCCCGCACTGGTCGCTGTGTTGGAATTCCTTCGTCATTAAGAAACTCACTCAGTGCGGTCCAATAAATTCCGATATCCGGGGCAACAATTGCAACCTCCGAAGTTTTCAGGCCACTATCGAGCCATCCCCGCACGGTTGTCACCGCGGCTTTAACTTCACCCAACTGGGTGGAAAGCTTTAAATAGTCTTGGGCATTTTTAGGCCCCGCTGGCTCATACTTTTGAAATAAGTCAGGATCTAAAATTTTGTAGGCAGTCAGAGCACTTTTTTCTTCCCACGGCGGACTGGGCACAAGCACCGTAATATCGACAAATTTACTCAAAGTCAGTATTAACTCTGATTCAAGCGACGTGAGATTTGCGCTCAAATCGAAAAATAAATTCCTTTTCCAAGCTCTGTTTAAATTACCTTGATTCACCAACAATCCACTCGCCCAATCAAGAAGAACACAATGTTCATTTGTAAAATCTGAAAAAATATCTTGAGAAAGCGCGTACCACTGTCCCCACTTGGTCTTGCTGGTTCTATTTTTTGAAAAATAATCTCTCATTGCTTCTAAGCCCGTGTTGTGGCTTAGAATCGGCATCAAATAAGAAATATAATTTAACACGAGATCCGGGGTGCCTGGTTTATTTAAATGATCTGGAAACTTTTCAAGTTTTTTAGAAACAAAGGCCAACGCGGTATCGCGGGAAATAAATCGCAGCTTCGGGTGAATACGTCGTAAAATGGTTTTCCACAATTCATGGACGCGCAAAACGGTATCATCTGCAATCACAGGTCGAGTTTTTAACAGATCCTCTCTTAATTTTAATTTAGAATCCAAACCTGAAACGACCCAAGTTGTATGCTCTAAATTCAGAGTATCAAAATATTTTTTTGAATCGGCCGGGGATCTTAAATGCTGCAACTTAAGCATCCGAATAAGCTAATACACTATCGCCGCTGTTTCAAACTTTTACTGGAGCCCCCGTTTTTCAATCTTCCATCGCCCTTGCCCCCACCAACACCGAGCCCCAGTTCAAATTTAAACTCGAGTAAATAACGCCGATCTTCATGCTGCCCCGGATACTCTCCAAGCTCAACGCCATAGGTTGCAACCTGCAGATCAAGAACGCCAAGATTTGCTCCGACTCCAAGCGTATAATACCCCTGGTGAAATCCCGCCCGCGCTTGAATAAACGGAAATGCAAACTCGACACCAAAATGGACTTTTTTTGTAAGCTGGATATCGGATCGATTCATATATCGATAATCCACAGCTGGCGTAATATCCAAACCCGGCAAATCAATAAGCATTGAATAACCTAAAATCATTTCATCCGGAGTCGACGGCGGCCTTGCCGCACCACTATCTTGTGTGAATGAAGTACGCCCCACGTTTCTCCACGTTAATGCAAAGGTTGGCTTCATCGAAGTTGGCATTGTCATACTCATCCCCAAATCCATACCATAACCGACGCCTTGATTGCGGATCTGATTCAACAGATCATCGCTATCAACAGTACCCAGGGTTTCTACACCGATTGGCACCGTTGAACCTAATCGAGAAATCCTAGAGATCACAACGCCAACATTAAACCCGGGTATAAGTTCAAATCCAAATCCGCCATTAAAACCAAAATCATTCAGCAACCCTAAATCAAAAGTCGGTAACGCCGGGTTAGAAAGATCTGCAGAAAGATTGAAAGACTCATAGACACTCGCGCCAAACCCCGGTCCAGTAATAGCAGAAATAGCCTCCCCCCCAAGCCACAAAGATTTGCCAAATACGCTACGAAGTTTATCCTCGTATGTCGCCTGATCCTGAAGACCATTAATTGTATCATAGGCCTCTTGCCCATTAACGCCCAAACCAAAATCAAATATTGTCCATGCTAGATCTGTCGTTTTAGCAAGTCCCGCTGGGTTATAAAACAATGCATCTTTTCCCTGAGCCACGGCAGTAAAGGCATTCCCCATTCCAAGCGCACGCACGGATCGATGAATTTCGTATAATTCAACTCCGTACGATGGAACAGGCATTAAAAAAAGTAAGCTCAAAATAAATTTCATCAATCTCCTACAATT
Source organism: Bdellovibrionota bacterium (assembly GCA_963169515.1). Taxonomy (GTDB): domain Bacteria; phylum Bdellovibrionota; class Bdellovibrionia; order Bdellovibrionales; family JAEYZS01; genus CAUJEF01. The sequence continues at coordinate 211 of CAUJEF010000121.1, read as the reverse complement.
GACACTGCGGATCCGCTGCATTAAGAGCCGTATTACCCGCTCTCACTGCCAACCCAATTTTGTCATCTGTTTCGACCAAAGATCCTCGCATAAACCAGCGTTCGGCATTGCTCACCGAAGCCGTATCAAAAGTTGCACAATTCCCCACGCCTAAGGCAGCCTCACACTGAGTGATCATATTTGTCCCCAAGGCTCCACCGACCGCAAGTCC
>CAUJEF010000120.1 GCA_963169515.1 Bdellovibrionota bacterium | reverse complement strand
GAAGTGCTATGCTGATCTTCTGAAATACTGGATTCAGACACGTTATTTTTTATCAGATAGTCTTTCATCACCGAAATTTCCCCGTGCGCAGAATCTCCGGTTAGCAGCAGCTTTGCCTGTGGCCACAGTTGGTGAGCGAGTATTGCATTATCTAAGCGCATTTTTAGCCCTTGGGTTAACCGAGACCCATTTGCCAAAACAACAATCCAATCAATTTGCGGAGATTGATTCAACGGCATTGCAAGACGATTGAGCGCTTTATCTGCCATAAGTGACAATCCTAAAAAAGCGAGAAAGCCAATGATGAAAGAGGTCAAAATCATTTTCATTTTTTTAACATAAGGTCGATTTTGCCGTCGTTGTCGGCATCAATCAGATCTGTGAATCCACCTATAAATTCGCCATTAATAAAAATCTGTGGAACAGTTAAATGACCTGTTCGTTTTTTCAATTCATCCAATTCGTTAAGGCGATCATCCATGATGTGTTCCGTAAATTTTATATTTTTCTGCTCGAAAAAGCGCTTCGCCTTTACACAATATGGGCAGTGGGTTTTTGAATAAATAATTACTTCAGCCATTATTTTCTCCTTGCCATGCCCAATATAGTCTCGAATTGTTTTTGTGTCACGGGCTGCACAGACAGGCGGGACCCAGGTTGCACAAGGACCATATCTTTAAGGGCTTTATTAGATTTTATTTCTGCGAGCGTTATGATTGTTTTAAATTTTTCTTTAAATGCAATCTTAACACAAATCCAATTGGGCTTTTGCGGGGTTGCCTTAGGATCAAAATATTCGCTCTTCTTGTTGAATTGGGTTTCGTCTGGAATAGGGGGGCTGCTTACAGTGGCTACCCCGGCGACCCCTGTGGGATCAGCATTGCTATGGTAAAATAAGACTTTGTCACCCACACACATTGAATCACGCATGAAATTACGTGCTTGATAATTACGCACGCCTTCCCACGGGGTTTCCATGTCTTTTTCTAAACTGTCAATTGAGTAGACCTCAGGTTCAGATTTCACAAGCCAAAAATTTTTACCCATGCGGTGGCCTTTCTGGATGAGGCATAAAATATAGCAAATTAAGTTGTACTTTCAACACGTTATCACGTGAATTTTAAGTATTTTTTAGTTGGAATATTGCAATTGCGTGGGTAGGCTTAGAGTTCTATTGGCGTTTAAGCTTACGGTAAATGGAGTTTTAATGGACTACAGGACAGAAAGCGACAGCTTTGGCGAAATTAAGGTCCCTGCTGACAAATACTGGGCCGCGCAGACGCAACGATCTATTGAAAACTTCAAAATTGGTAATGATCGATTTCCACGAGAAATGATTCGCGCCTTAGGAATTTTGAAAAAAGCTGCGGCTCGTGCGAATGAACAACTCGGCCTTTTGCCAAAAGAAAAATCTAAAGTGATTCAATCTGCGGCAGACGAAGTGATCGCCGGAAAGTTGGATGCCCAGTTTCCGTTGGTCATCTGGCAAACTGGGAGTGGAACACAGACCAATATGAATGCTAATGAAGTGATCGCAAATCGTGCGATTGAACTTATGGGCGGTAAAATTGGAGGCAAAGGAATTCATCCCAATGATGATGTAAACAAAGCGCAATCCTCGAACGACACATTTCCAACGGCAATGCATATCGCTGTAACAGAAGAAGTACATCACAATTTGTTGCCTGCGCTTCGCGCTCTTGAACAAAGTTTCTCTAAAAAAGTAAAAGAGTTTAAAGATATTGTGAAAATTGGGCGCACACATCTGATGGATGCAACGCCATTGACACTAGGGCAAGAGTTTTCAGGATACCACACACAAATTACTCATAATATCGACAGGGTAAACAACTGCCTTCCGCGGCTATATGAATTGGCCCTGGGTGGAACTGCGGTGGGGACAGGGCTGAATACACACCCAGATTTCGCTCTGACAGCAGCCAAATTCATTGCAGAAGAAACAAAATTGCCGTTTATCAGTGCAAAAAATAAGTTTGAAGCACTTGCAGGCCACGATACGCTTGTTGAATTAAGTGGGGTTCTTAAAACAATCGCTGTGAGCTTAATGAAAATCGCAAATGACATTCGATTAATGGGAAGCGGTCCACGGTCTGGGTTTGGCGAATTACTTTTGCCAGAAAACGAACCCGGTAGTTCTATTATGCCTGGCAAAGTAAATCCAACACAGTGTGAGTCTATGACGATGGTTTGCGCCCAAGTCATGGGGAACGACGTCGCAGTCACAATCGGTGGGATGCAAGGGCATTTCGAATTGAATGTGTTTAAGCCTCTAATTGTTTTCAATGTGCTTAACTCCATTCGGTTATTGGGACATGGTATGAACTCCTTCCGCGTAAATTGTATTGATGGAATTAAGGCAAACGAAAAAAATATTAAAAAGCACTTGGAAAATTCTTTGATGCTTGTAACTGCTCTTAATCCGATTATTGGTTATGATAATGCCGCAAAAATAGCAAAGGCTGCTCATAAGAACGGGACGACATTGAAAGAAGAAGCAATTAAGTCTGGATTCATTGACGGGAAAAAATTTGATGAGATTGTGAAGCCTGAGGACATGATTGGCCCA
>CAUJEF010000119.1 GCA_963169515.1 Bdellovibrionota bacterium | reverse complement strand
CAGGAAATTATTCCTGGTGAAGGCAATCCGCTTGAAGATCAGGTGTTGGACGCGGATTTTGCAAATGACAGCTTGGCCTACGAGGGGTTTAATTGGTATCTAACTGCTGGCCCGTCATTTGATTCAAATTCCATCAGCGGGTCGGGTGGATCGACGACAAGCCTTGATCCATCGACAAATATTTTTTATTCAACGGCTTTAAATTGGAGGAATAAGGACTCGGCTTATTCTTACCATCTTCGATACAAGCATACCTCTGCCGAGTATCGGGATCTTCCAAGTTTTACGCCGGATTTGTTTAAATACAACAAAGATATGTATAGTTTCCTGACAAAATTTCGTATTACTCATTCAAATTTTTACGTGGGCATTGGCGCTTATTATTATACAAAGAAATTAAGTGAGACGCTGTCCCAACCTGTTCTTGTTGATCAGAAATTTATCGGTCCAACGCTTGCGGTGGGTTCGTCCGGCAAGATGTCATCAATATTTAATTGGGAAGCAGATTTATTTTTAAATCTTCCGTTTTATATGGATGAACCGGATGTGACGTCTGGTCGATACAATATGGGTATTATGCCAGAGGTTAATTTGCGGCTGGTGTTTCCATACACAAAATTATTGGATTTAGTCGTCGGTTTTAATTTTAATTTTGATTACATGAAATATAAAGGAGCCGGAACGCGTGGTACAGACATAGCGGAAACTGGAATGAGTTACGCTATACCGTTTGAATTACGATTCCGATTTTAGGAGGTTACCGTGCTAAGTAATAAATTAACTACTGCATTGGCAGTTCTGCTTCTGGCGACAGCCCTTTTTGGTTGCTCTGGCGGCGGTGAATTAGGAACGGATTTTTCCTCATCAGGCGGAGCGGCTGGTTCATCCACGACTGATGTGAAAGAAACTATCTCTTTTGGTCCATCGATGTCTTTCCAAAACTTGACGGGTGGTTACAACAATATGGGGCTCAACCCGGTAACGCATCTGCCAGCCGTTGTTTACTATGACAAAAATCATGCGACGGGAACGACAGCCTTAGGAGCATTGAAATATGCTTACATGGATGCAAACGGTGTGTGGAATATAGAAGTCGTAGATTTAAACTACGGCACAGCAGCATGTGGTGCAGTAGGCTCAACGTGTGTTGGGGCCCCAACAAACGCCAATGGCCCGCGTGCGAATATACTTTCACTTAAATTTAAGTCTAATGGCACGCCGATCATTGCTTATATCTATGGTGCGAGCACAACGGCTGCCGCTGCTGTTTATAAATATGTTAAAGTAGCAGAACGTTCAACAGCGGGCGTTTGGTCGCTGTCTACGGCTGCAAGTTACAGTGCGGCGGCGGGCGCTACAAACGTCGCATTTGCGGCGACTGTGGATCCAATCAAAGCTATCAATTTGGTACTTGATTCCGCAGATCGGCCGCACATTATGTATGCGTGGTACGCGCAAACTCCGTTAAATAACTCGTATTTAAAACATCTTTTTAGAAATTCGGCAGGCTCTTGGACTGAAACAAATGGTCCTGCAATTGTAACGGGTACGGGAACTTATACGGCACTCAGTATCAACCAAAACCAAATTGGTCTTGCGATGTGTTCAGTTGGTGGAACCGAGTACTTGGTCGGTACGCATGCTCTTGGAACAAATGCCGCCAATTCTCAACCTGCTTATTTTCAGCGTTCGGTTGGTGCGAGCGGTTTGGGTGGTGCAATAACAGATACGAACTTAATTTCAGGTTGCGCGGGAGCATGTTACAGCGCAGGTATAACAGCAGCAGGTAACCAAGGTATCCGTTCAGATGTGATTATCAATGAAGCAGACGATAAACCCGTTCTTGCATGGTATGCAACCGCAACACCTGCTAATACACTGCTTGCTGCAAAAGCTGTCAATGATTGCGCAACGGCACAGCCCGCAACTGCGGGTTCGTGGGGAGCGCTTGCGACGATCGACGCTTCAAGTGGTGGTCTAAATGGTTTCAAAATGGCATATAAAACGGCTGATCGTTGGTTGATGGCATTGCTTGATTCAACCACAACAGTTCAGATGACGGGCTATGATGGTACGAATTGGACAAACCTATTGACGAACGTTGAAACAACGACTGTTTCTTCGGAAGGTGTGGATTCAGTCTATGACACTACAAATGATATTTTCTATATGTCTTATGCAAAATTACCTGGCGCTGCCGCAACAGCGACAGGTAACGACATAAAGCTTGCGTTCCTTGACCCTGATGATTTAGGCGCAGCGATGAACCTTGCTGTCCCAAATGTGATTGTTGATAACTTGGTGACAGTTTTCCCGTCTACTGCGATACCAGTTCTTTCGGCAGCAAGCACCTCTAGTGGAAAAATGGGTGCAGTATATGCCTATCAAGATGCTGCGAATTCGGAAACAAAAACTTTTTATACAATGAAAGGCGGATCAGATTTGGATCCGTTCTTTGGTGAAAGAAACGTAATCAATTATGCAGACCCAACGGGAGCTACGGCTGCACCTGGTATGCATCCGTCGATTGCGTTTAATAGCGCAAGCCAACCAGTTATTGCAGGTATCAATATGCTTGCAGCCGAGCTCAACGTGTTTGTTGCTCGCACAAGTAATGATGGTGCAAGCTGGCAGTTTGAAACATTAAATGATTTAGCAACAATCACATCCGTAGGTTACACAAGTGTTGCAACTTACGGCACAGGTGGGGTTGGGGTGTCAGTTTATGATTCGACTGGTGCAAATACTGCACTTCGTTTTTATAAATACTATCCATCTTCAGGATGGAGATACTTTGTAGTTGACGGAACGACGGGTGCAACGGGCACAGGCTGTTCAACCACGTCAGACGCTGGTAAGTATTCGCGAGTGCGATTTGATTCAACAGGTCGTCCGGTTATTGCTTATCAACGTGATGGTGCTTTATGGCTTGCTTATGCAACAGAGGCAATCACAAGCGCAACCTATACGTGGACGTGTTTAAATCTGGATGCGAGTGGAAATACTCGTGGTACCGGTATCGATATGGCGATAGGTTCTGGAGACAAGTTGAATCTTGTGCATTTGGATTCTACGCAAACACGTTATCGTTATGTTTACACATCGGCTGACATTGCGACTGCGGTTACAACCGGTGCCTCAGCATTTTCGGCTGAAGAGATTGCAGCTCCTGGTCCTGCCACAGCGACAGATGGTATGATTCCGTCTATTGGAGTGAATTCTTCTGGCACTGTGTATGCAGCATTCTACAGTATGACTTACCAAGCGTTGCAGTTGTCGACACGCTCAAGTGGCACATGGACGCATGAGTATATTGATACTGATACGTCAGGCGGGGCATACACAAGCTTAGGGGGGCAATTTCCTGCGCTTGTAATTAACGATGACGGGTATCCATCAGTATTCTTCCGTTCACGTGAAAATTGGCTCCGCTTCTTCTCACGCGAATCCAACTAGGTACGCCGTTCCCTTTCATGAAACAATGCAAAAAAACGTCCAATAAATGGACGTTTTTTTGCATTGTTTCATGAAAGGGAACGGCGTACCTTTACTTTCCTCTGGATATTCCGAACAGGAACAATGACCTATCTTTTGGTCCTGATTGGACTTTTTTTAAACTCGAATGCTGCTGCTGATCCCTATGATATCGTTTCTAAAACGGTCTTAGATAACGGCCTAGCAGTTTACTTTGCTCCGGGTACTCGGGCAAACACGGTCACTATACAGGTCGAATACGGCGTTGGGTGGGAACAAGAAAATAATAAAAATATGGGTGTTGCCCACCTGTTGGAACACACATTGTTTCGGCACGATAGTCTGCCACCAAACATGTCATTTATGGAAGTCGTCAAAGAAGAGGGGGGAACTGGTAATGGCTATACCATGGAACAGTCCACATCTTATTTTACAACCATCCGAAGTGACAAAGCTGACTGGCTTTTGAATTGGTATGCCAAATTATTTATCGATCGGAAGATCAAATTTGATGATGTCAACAAGGGGCGCAAAGAGGTCATGCTGGAGCTAGGCGAAAAGGAAAACCAATTCGATTTGTTTTTTAAAAAAGTATTGTCTCCAGTCAAAATGCCGAGCCTTGGGTTTTGGAAAACTGAATTTGGAATTCCCGATCGGGACTATGATGAAGATTTAATTAGGGATAACACTAAAGATTTAACAGAGAAAAGTGTTCAGGCTTTTTACGACGACTATTATCATCCGCAAAATATGAGGATATTCGTTGCCGGCGATTTTGATGTAGCTAAATTCAAAATAAAAATAAAAAACACATTCGGGAAAATGGAAAAAAGTGGAAAGGACGGGCGGATTTCGCGTGCGCCCGTGCCACGTAAACGGCCATACGTGGTCGCTCGAATTGCTAAGCGCGATACATATATAAGTTTGGGTACGAAGGTTTGGAATATCAATGCGACAGACGAAATGATTATGCGATCCTATTTGAATTATCTTTCACATCGATTAATGAAGGAAATTCGAAATTTAACAGGTGAAACCTATACGGCAATGGATGAAATTAATTTAACCCAAGGTTATGGTTATGGATTAGTGTCCCTGCAGACAACGCGTGATCGTTATCATTCGAATTTAGAGCTTGTTCGTAACCACATCGAAAGCGAAGCCCGTCGGGGGGGGATTGCAGATGAACAAATTGAAGAGGCAAAGCGGCTGTATCTGAAAAAGTTTGAAATTGTTGATACGGACTCAATGAGTTTATTGGGACTTGCACGTGGTATTGATCAATTTGGCAAGGACTACAAAGAAACTCGATCACCATACCAGGTTTTAAAACAAACCTCTGCCACCGAATATCGAGAGCGCCTTGCAAAAATGTTTAAGTCTGTACAAAAATACGAAGAATTTTATGCTCCACCGATACTATTCCGCGGTGATGACTATGCTACAAATGTTTTATTTGCTGTTTTAATGTTTTTTATTTTTAAATCTGTCTTCATAAAAAAGTTTGATCACACTAAAGTACGATATATTCGAAAAATAAAATACGCACCGATGACTGTGTTTATGATTTTCACTTTTGTTGGCTTACCGTTGTTATTTTTAAATGTGGCGAGCTATGCTGTGCGGTGGATATGGGATCTAATGAATCTGAAGGCCTATTTGTTTACAAACAGCTATTTGTTTATGTTTATTGTATGGATCGGTGTTGCGGGGACATTGATATCTTACTTAGCTTTTTGGCCACGAAAAATTATGATCGTAGGGGATAAATTAGTCATAAAGAGTCTGACGTATTATTCGTACTCTATACCGTTGGAAAAAATCACTATGATGAAGGTTTACCGCGTTTGGCGCCTTCGAAAATATCCAAGCCTTCGCTATCGATTTATTGATTTGGCATTTTTTAGAAAAGGTCTTTACCTAGAGACCAACAAGGGATTTTTTAATCGGTTCTTCTTTGGATTCGCAAACGCGGATCAAGTTCATCGAGAATTGAAATCTGTTATTAACTCAAATTCAAACCTAAAAAAAGTGGCTTAAAGGTACGCCGTTCCCTTTCAGGAGACAGTGCATCAACGTGTCATTTTTTTAAAGTTAATGCATCGTCTCTTGAAAGGGAACGGCGTACCTAAGGGATTTTCTGCAAAAGTTTACGAATATAATCTTCAAAATCGGGGTCTTCCCCAGGAAGCAACTCTGGCAAGGCGTCTCGAAAATCTTTTCTGGAACACCACGAGCGAATATAATCTTCCCAGCTAGCCCATAGGCGGGCGGTTTGCTTGCTCATATTTTCTTCGTAAACAAGAATAAAGGCTCGTTCAAATAGCGAAATCAAAATATCAAATATGATTTTCTTGCGTTCGCGTTGGTCTGGGGTCAAGTTGTCGATATTTGTAGGCAAGGTCAGTTGAAGGTCTGCATTTCGAAGGAGTAGTCTTTGAAAGTCTGCGTATTCGTCTGATAAGCTTTGATAAATTTCAGCCTCTTCATTCTGGCGTTCTTTTCTTTGCTGCATATAGAAGGCGATGAGCGCAAACGGCAATCCAATCACCGTGACCATATAACTTAATAACTCCCACGTCTGCAAATCCATCCGGAAAAGGTACGCCGTTCCCTTTCAGGAGACAACGCATTATTGTGTCCTTTTCTTTATTGTTAATGCATCGTCTCCTGAAAGGGAACGGCGTACCAGAATATTTCTGGAATGTTTGGAATGTTCTGGGGGCGTTGGCCGAAGGCTGTTGTTCCCTTTTCTTCCATGGCAATAGCGCGAAAAATGTTTAATTCTTGCTGATTTGACGTTTTTCCCTTGAGCCGTGGATTTGAAATTCCAGTTTGTATCAATCGTCGAATTATATCTTGGGGATTTTTAAGATTAGGATGAGTGCTTTTTAACAATGCGGCAGCGCCAGTAACAAACGCCGTTGCTTGCGAGGTCCCATCCATTTCCCCAAAACGGCCGAATGGAAGGGTTGAGGTTATCTTTCGACCTGGCGCTGCGATCCTAACAGTATGTGGTCCGTAATTGCTAGCACTGAGTAGCCCCCCAGATTCTTCAATTGCGGCTACACTGAGAACATTTGGCAAATCATAGCTTGCTGGGTAAAACCTATTAAAATCTAAATTCGTTCGCTCGTTCCCAGCGGCCGCGACATATAAAATATTTTTTCTGCTGGCCAGACGAATGGCAGCCTCTTCCTCGACACTTTTTTCAAATCCGCCGCCAGAATAATTTATGATCTGCGCGCCCATCGCTATTGCGTATTGGATCGCTCTTATTGTGTTATTTAAATTTTTTTCTGACAGCTTTCCCGAATCATAATATTTCAAAGTCATAATTTTCACTTTTGCTCCAGAGACCATTTTAATTATTCCACTGATATGGCTACCGTGACCGTGGAGATCTGAAACATTGTTTGTATTCTGTACAAAATTCCACCCATAAACGTCGTCGATAAATCCATTATTATCATCGTCTTTGTTGTTGAAGGGAATTTCCTTCGGGTTTTTCCAAAGATTGTCCCGAAGGAAAGGGTGAGAGAGATCAACCCCAGTGTCGATGACTGCGACCAGAACTTCTTCTTGCGGATTTTTGATGGCTTGGGCGCGAAGCGCGTCGATTTGGTCAAGTGCCCACTGGGATTGAGCGAGAACTGGTAGGTTAAACAAGATCACCGCAAGAATGAGTTCCATTTCGTACCCCCAAGAAATTGTGAAGTTACAGAGAAATTCTTTTTGCTTATTTTGCTCGGGCTTCCGGTCGGATCGAACTGGATGTCAATCGTACTTGAATCTTTTGTGATTCGTGCGCGAGTCAATGTATTGTCTTTAAACCAATAATCATACTGTGCGATAAGGACTCCTTGATTTGGACATTGCTGTGCTTGCGTGGCTGTTTGCCTTGTCAAACCTTGTTCTGCGGAGGCTTTAAAAGAATAGTTTTCGATACATTGATTTTGGACCCGTGTGACCCAATCTTTTCTAAAATCATATGTTATTTGTTCACGAGTTTTGTCTGGGTGGATGATTGATACAAGATTATTTAGGGAATCATAATTGTACTTGTATAGGATTTCATGTGATTGACTGACTGTCGAGAGGTTTACATTTTCGTAGGCATAGTTAAGAACTTTTGAGTCTAGCTTAACTGAAGTAATTCGACCATTGGGATCCCAAAAAAATTGAAGAACCCGGCCGCCTGGAAGGACCCCTCGATCCAGGCGACCGGACTCCTCAAAGGAGAGATAGACCGTCCCTCCTCCACTCGAGAAGACGTTCAGCTGGCCCCACATATTGTATTTTTGTATAAAGCCAAATCGGCGTGTGTAGATACCGTTTTGATATTCTATTTTGTCGTCTGATTTCAAGTTTGATTGATAGATGGTTGACGTTTTGCTCTGTGAGACTATTTTGTAAGTAATATCACCATCCAGTTTACAATCAGAAAGCACGAGTTCACTGCCAAGATTTTTAATTGATTTTTCAAGTTCTGTGCACCAACCAAAACCGAAGTATCCGTTATGTAAAGACCGACTATTGTACGTCCTATTCAGGATGGAGAGATCAAACACCGAGTGTCGGAAGCTCGCATCTTTCATGTTCACATCTGCTTTTGTGTTTTGGGGTAGGAGGGTGAGGATGAAGAAGAGTTGCGACTTCATACTTTTAATGAAATGCAAACCAAAGGCCAGCTTATGAGCACTATAAGCGTATTTTATGTGTGAAATTCTTTACGGATGACTGACACTTACCATGCCTGTCAACGGGTGCCAGGCACCGTCGATAAGCTATGCGATCTTTTTTTCACCTTTTAGGTCATGCGGTGCGATCGTTATTCGGTCACGGCCTGATTGTTTTGACTTATAAAGAGCTTGGTCGCTACGCTTTAACCATTGCTCTACAGTTTCGCCTTCAAGCAACTGAGAAATTCCCGCAGACATAGTGTATTTCACTTGGAAATCATGATGGACAATTACTTCTTTGCGAACAAGAGCCAGCATTTCTTCGGCTTTTTTCACAGCGTCCTCTAATTTTATACCGGGCAAAATAATCGCAAATTCTTCCCCGCCAATACGTGCAACGATCTGTTCGGGTGCGTGAAATATGGACCTCATGAGGCGAACACATTCTTTTAAGACAAAATCGCCCACGTCATGTCCAAAGGTATCGTTGATTTTTTTAAAAAAATCGATGTCGACGACCAGTAGGGTGACTGGAGACTTTGTTATTTGAAAAAGGCGGCCCTGGTTCTTCAATTGTTCATCAAAGCTCATGCGGTTATTTGCACCCGTAAGGTGATCAATATTCATTTTTGTGCTAGCTTCTGTAAGTTTCTTTTTTACCGTGTCTAAATTTTTTTGGATCGAATTTAAGCTTTTTGTTCTGTGTTCTTCCTTTTCCGTTTGATATTCGATATAAAAATCAATCAATTCGCGCGATTTATTTCTGAGCTCGACAATAGAATTTGCTTCGACGGCTTCGCGAAGTTGATCGAGATTCTTTTTTACAGTAACTTCCTTTTCCTGTTCAAACCGAAGATCTTCGCACAGTTGATCTGCGAAATCCCATATAATATTTTTAAAATCATCAAATGTTTTTTGAATGTAAGTATATTCATCTATTCGATAGGTGGAAAAGAACTGTCGAATGCGAAACAAAAGCTTGTCAGCGTTCGGCGTGTCGAGGTCAATCAATGCTTTTAAAAAATCATCCAAAGCTTCGCGTGTTTTGCGAGTCGAATGACCATCGATATCAATCAGATGTTTACTGTAAACATCCAATATATACAGAACCGTTGCACGATCTTCAGTGATATCAATGTTTTTTGTATCAGTGGTTCGGCGTTGAGGTTCGTTTTCGAACTGCTCCAATAATTTGCGAAGCCATTGTTTCAAATCTACCAGCCTTGATGTCTATTAACACTATTTTATCGGAGTGTTTGGTGGCTACTTTTACAGACGTTGGTCATGAATTCACGGATGCTTGATATTGTCGGCCGCTTTGGCGCTTTGGCCCAAAAACACCCACAGAGGTCCAATCAAAAGGAATTGAAGATCTTTGAGGAAGCTAGGACTTTTGCCCTCTAGCTTGTGCCCTATAAATTGCCCAATCCAGGCTACAACGAAGATTCCTAGGGATACAGGAAACATTGGGACCCAGGGCATTAGGAAGCGTACGACAAACATACACACAAAAAAGAATATGGCGTATAGCCACATCGCTTTGCGCCCCAATTGAAAGTAAAATGGAAGCGCCAGTAAGAAAATCCATTCAGAGATCGAAAATCTCCAGATGTGAAATGTTGAACCCATGCCGATGATCGAAAAAAATATCAATGGAACGCAGAATTTATGAATCAATATATTTCTTGGGTTTTGATGGGATTCGGCGTATTCGTGTAACCACTGTTCCAAAGTCTTTTTCATTTTTTCTCCTAACCTGATTATTTGAACACATTTTTAGGATTACTCAAATGAAAATTTTTTTACCAATCAATAGGGAAGTAGTCCTTTAAGAATTTTCCACACCAGTGTTTTCCGGTCAGAATACCGTCAAAGAATGGGTCGCACACACGGGCTGCGCCATCAACAATATCAAGCGGGGGTTGAAAATCATGAACTGTTTGCTTGTGTTGCGATAGCTGGGCAGGATCTTCGTCAGTAACCCAGCCCGTATCGACTGCGTTCATGTAAATTCCATCCTTGGCCAACCCGCTTGCAGACGTGTGGGTCAGCATATTCAATGCCGCCTTAGCCATATTGGTATGCGGGTGACGATCCGCTTTTTTAAAGCGATGAAATTTGCCTTCCATCGCCGTAACATTCACCACATGCTTATTACCTGTGTAATCCCGCTTCATGATCGGGATTAGCCTGCTACACAAAACAAAAGGCGCAATCGAATTGACCAACTGCACCTCGAACATCTCAGGCGTTGGGACCTCGTCAACGCGCAAACGCCAACTGTTCGTAGTTCTTAAATCGATCTGTTGAAGGTCGGCATCAAGTTGTCCCTCAGGAAAAATTTCTTCGGCACTGATGGAGCGGTCGAACGAATAAGGAATTTGCGATAATGCCGCAGATGAAGTCAGACCGATACCCGGGTTTGTCGTATGCCATGCGGTCAATGCAGATTCTGCATCACTTGTGTTTTTCAAGCTTAACTGTCGCTTACAAATTTCAAAAGATCGAAGAAGGCCTTGTGCATCCTCGGGAAGCATTTCGATGGTTTTTTTTTCGTTTTCCATCAAATGACTATAGAACCCTGGTGGCCTTCGAACCGTTTGAGCAGCATTGTTAATAAGAATATCCAAACGATTCAGTTTCTGAGCAAGATACCGAGTGAAAATTTCAATGCTTGGTGTATGGCGCAGGTCCAATCCGTAAATTTCAAGTCGATTTTTCCATTTGTTGAAATCTAATTCTTTTGAAAAACGAAGTGCTGAATCGTTCGGAAACCGAGTCGTTGCGATAACGTGTGCGCCCGCTCTAAGCATCATCAGTGTGGCCTGGTAGCCAATTTTCAAGCGCGATCCTGTAATAACGGCGACTTGCCCCGTGAGCGGGGCTGTCTGAAATCTTTTTTGGTAATTAAACTCAGCACAGCGCTCGCACATGGAATCATAGAAATAATGAAGTTTTGTGTATTCTGCCTTGCAAACATAGCAGTTGCGGGGCGAATTCAAATCCGTTGCGGCAGAGGGCTCTTCCACACGGTTAGGAGCCACGAATACTGGAATTTCCCGAGCTTTGCGAATTCCGGTATTTGCCCGGGCTTTACGATCCGGATCTTTCAGGCGACGAAGGTGTTGATTTCTTAGTTTATGCTGTAACCGAATCTCTTTTTTATCAGGGCGGGAGAGGCGTCCTGCGGCTGTCATAAGGGCGATTTTTTGGTCTTTTGTAAGTGACGACAGGAGGTTACGGTCGTTCACTAGGCTATTGATGGTCTCGATACAACGCTGTATTTCCTCGTCCATGGCGTATAGATCGCAGATCTGTCGCTAGAAATCAAATGATAGGTGGTAATTATTGCAATAACGGTCTCTGTAAGTGGTGAATTCGACAATAACTATATAAAATACGACGGCTTAAGTCGAGAGGGGCAATATGAAGGTGTTACTTTTTGTTTTGGGGCTTTTTTTATCCTTAAATGTTCATGCACAAAAAAATCGGGAACCACACGTCGTGTTTTTGATTCACGGTTTTTATGGAGATGACTCAAGTTTTGGAAACCTGCCTCAAATTTTAGCGCGTGCTTACGCCAATTCAAAAAATGTTTATTTCAAAGAAATTTTTTATCCCTCACGGCCTTATCAGGGTGAAGCTGAGTACATAAATGGAATGGTTCCGTATGAGTTCGCTCTTATTGCGAATACTCAAATGATTAACTTTTTTATAGAAAAGAATTTACCGAGCGACACGCCAATTTCATTTGTTGCCCACAGTCAGGGTGGTACCATTGCGATGAGATATATCAATACGTGTACCAAGTTGCCAATTAACCCAGAAGACAAAAAGTATTGTGAATATTATGAGGGTATTGATCAGCTTGAAAAGGCGGGCTGGTTTGACCCCTATCAACGACCAAAGTGGCTTGAAAAGGTTGAACCAAATTTGAAAGCACGATTGACGTATGCATTCCAACGAAAGGCCAATTTTCAATCTCCGCGTAATGTAAAAAATCTGATCAGTATTGGAACCCCCTTTTGGGGATCTGCCTTTGCCAATCAATATTTAAACCAAAAAAGTCTGATGAACTGGGTATTGAATAAACTTGGCTTCCCGAATAAGCAACTAAATGAACTCTCAATCGGCAGCCAAGAGCCAACGCGATTGCGATGGATGCTTTTAAATTTTGGATTAGGGGTTGTTGACATTAATGAACCGACCTTGCCGACAGATGTATTTAAATCTTTAGAGGCGCCACAAGACGTGTCGGGTGGAATACGCTATTTTAACCTAACGGGGCTTTCGAAATCCCGTTTTTTGAAGTCAAAGGTTCTTGAAAATGACCTGGTTGTCGGGGTACCCGAGGCCAGTATGGATTTCTTGTACTATTCGGAGCCCAAAGGACCAGAAGAAACCCTTCGCTCTGGGTTTGCTAATGCATCAAAGGCTTTTTACCCGACAGACATGGTCCATGTCGATTTGCCCCTGTCGTCTGCGACACCAATGGCGTATGTGACATGGGATAATTATCAAAATCATTTGGGTTATGTGCTTATAAAACGAATTTTTGATAATGAATTCGGATTCAGTAACTCATATGAACTGACTCAGGCAGAAAAAAATAAATATTTTGTAAGCTCGCTTTCGAATTTTACGTCAGAAGTAAGGCTTACAACGCCGCCAGGATATCACCGCCAATTTACAATTCAGGTAAAAGATCCTGTCCCACAAATAAGGTCAAATTTTAAGAATGTAGTTCTGAGATCTTCTATTTTTGTAGATCCTGCGGGCCAAAATGGGAATGGGGCGTTAATAAAAAACTACTACGCACAAACCTATTATCATATTGGAAAGGTGGCGCCTCAGTATGCTTTTAAACCAAGGACAGAAACGCTTGAGCAGGCGATGGATAAGCGACCGCCGTTAAAGATTAATTATGAGTTCGATGTGGTTGGATTTGTTACCAAAAAAGTATCATTAGATGTATTTCCGGCGGTTAATTCGTATGCCGAACTATTACTTCAACCGTTTCATCCGATTGAGCCAGCAGATCATACGGTCTCAGGTAAGACCAGGCAGTATACGATTTTACACGTTATGAAAAAAAGTGGTTCAGCTTTTGATACGCTTATGATCAATGATCAATATGAAGTCAAACGATCGGATGCTGCCCTGGATTCATCACAAGCGTCCAAATATTCAAAATGCGTTGTTGGTTTGATGGGGCGCCGATCTCCTGAAGATTTGACGTTAAATATAAATCGACGCAAAAATTTTGTGGCTTGGGAAAAATATGCGCTTAATAAAAGCTATGTTTTTAGAAATTTTGATGATGAAAATTTGATCGGCTTCAACGACTCGGAACTTGTTGCTTTAGCCAAATCAAAGGATCGACCTATTTCATCAGGTCACGTTTT
>CAUJEF010000118.1 GCA_963169515.1 Bdellovibrionota bacterium | reverse complement strand
CCGGTCATTGTGGCACTTGGTCCTGTCGAAATCCGATGGTATGGAACGATGTACCTGGTCGGCTTCGTCCTTGGGTTTTTGCTGTTGGCCCGCCGACATAAAAGAGGATTACTTGCCCCCAACCTTGATCAAATTCAAACCCTGCTGACGTATTTGATTTTGGGAATGATCGTTGGGTCTCGGCTAATTTACGTTCTGGTTTATAACCCATACTATTACATGGAAAACTTATCAGAGATCCCAGCGATTTGGAAAGGCGGTCTTTCGTTTCACGGAGCCGGGCTTGGATTTATTGTCGGCGTAATCATGTTCGCCC
Organism: Bdellovibrionota bacterium; assembly: GCA_963169515.1. GTDB lineage: Bacteria > Bdellovibrionota > Bdellovibrionia > Bdellovibrionales > JAEYZS01 > CAUJEF01. The sequence goes on along the minus strand of CAUJEF010000118.1, from coordinate 3,008 downwards.
GAAAATATGGCTTTGGATTTTTTCATCTTATGGACAGTGTCGTTTTTGGTTCAGCACTGGGAATTATTTTCGGGCGCATAGGAAATTTTATCAACGGCGAACTTTATGGTCGCGCGGCGGACGTGCCTTGGGCTGTGATTTTCCCAATGGGTGGCGAAATGCCACGACATCCTTCCCAGTTATATCAAGCGTTCACTGAAGGACTTTGTGTTCTATTGGTATTGAAATTGATTGAACGATTTGAACAAAAAAAAGGTTATGCTCCGATGCCGTATGTCGCCACAAAAGGCGATACCAAAATTAAAAAGCTTCAGGTGGAATGGAAGAGAACAGGTATCTTGTCTGCTTGGTTTTTAATTCTTTACGGGGTTGCACGCTTCATTATTGAGTTTTTTAGAGAGCCTGACGTTCAACTGGGATTTTTCTTTCGGTACTTATCCATGGGTCAAATTTTATGCACACTCATGATCATTTCAGGTCTTGTAATTCTTAGATTACGAATCAAAAAACCAATTCCTGCATCCTACACAATCCGGCTTGAGGGTGAAAAATGATTTATACCATTCAGCTTGGGAAGGAAAAATATAAATTCTCAAGCTCCCACTTTACTATTTTGGAAAAAAATCATTCCGAGCGATTGCATGGACATAACTATCAGGTGGTTTGCGAGCTTACAGTTAAAAGTATAAATGAAAAGCTGGGGATGGCTTTTGATTTTAATAAAATAAAACCGCATATTGAAAAACTGTGCACGGAATTGGATGAATTCGTTTTGATTCCTACGAAATCCCCCTTCCTTAAGATAATAAAAGAAAAAGGACAGGTTCAAGTCACCTTCGGTAAAAAAAACTACAGCTTTCCGAAAGAAGACGTAAAGCTTTTAGAAATATCAAATATAACAGTAGAAGAGCTAGCTAGATATTTCTGGTCCAAATTAAAACCAAAACTTCATAAAGAAGTTAAAAACATGATCATCACGGTGACAGAAACCGAGGGCCAAAGCGTTTGCTACGAAGGCGCTGTGTAGATGTACCCTCTGATACATATCACTGAGACCATTTTTTTTCCAAGTTATCTTGTGATTATCAGTTTTCTTTACTGTCTTTGTACCTATTGGATTTACGTACGCTCCCGCAAGCTCGGCTTGGGTTATCAAACCGCTATGGATATTTCGATTGCAATTATGATTGGTGGACTTGTGGGATCACGCCTGCTCCACGTGATTTTCGAATACCCTCAGTATTATATCGAAAATCCTGCTGAAATTTTCAAAGTATGGGAGGGTGGATTTGTATTTTATGGTGGCCTGCTCGGCGGTTTTCTCGCCGCTTTTTGGATCGTTCGGCGCAAAAAAGAAAATCCATTTGCATGGATGGATGCGTTTGCCCCCCTTCTTGCGATCGGTTACGGGATAGGCCGCCTGGGGTGTCTGCTTGCGGGATGCTGTTACGGTATGGAATGCGATTTACCATGGGCAATCCAATATCCTGATTCTATCGGAAGCCCACCCGCGGGAGTTTTGCGCCATCCAGTGCCTATCTATGATCTTATTGCATCGGTTTTTATTTTTGGAATTTTATTTGGCATTGAAAAATTCAGAATAAGACTGCCCTCTATCTTTAAGCAACCTGGAGCGCTATTTTTTGTTTGGATGATTCTTTTTGGAATTCAAAGAATTGTCATGGAAGATCTGCGCGATGACTATCGGGGGCCAGCTTTATTGGGGCTTACGATATCGACAGTAATAAGCATATTTTTGATTACATTAGGCATTTTTCTTATTTGGAAGCGAAATACTCGCCGTACAATAGGGAGAGCTTGTTTTTAAAGAGCTTTTAGGGTTAAAAAGAGAATGATATTCGGCACAGGGATTGCTGAAATAGAATAAAGGTTTAAGGTTGGGGTCAGTTTGGCTCCGATTCGGTTCCGTTGGGGGATGAGGGCTTTGGAAGATCTTATTTCTATTAAGAACTTAAGAACAACTTTTGAAACAAAGTTGGGCCCAATTCATGCTGTTGATGACATTTCTTATTCAATTAAAAAATCAAAAACATTGGGGATCGTCGGCGAAAGTGGTTGTGGTAAATCTGTAACGTCACTTTCATTGATGGGTCTGATCGATCCGCCGGGCCGAGTTTCTCAAGGTGTAGCACAGTTTCAAGGTACCGACCTTCTTAAATTATCTGAAAGTGAATTACAACAAATTCGTGGCAGAAAAATAGCAATGATTTTTCAAGAACCAATGACTGCATTAAATCCAGTATTAACAATTGGCCACCAAATTGATGAACAAATCATTCGACATTTGAAAGTGTCCAAAGCGGAGGCCAAGGAAAAATCGATTGAAATGCTCAATCGAGTAGGGATTCCGTCACCAGCGCAACGGTATGCCGCGTATCCTCACCAACTTTCCGGCGGCATGAGACAGCGCGCGATGATTGCAATGGCTCTATCGTGCGACCCAGAGTTTTTAATTGCAGATGAACCAACTACGGCCCTTGACGTTACCATCCAAGCTCAAATTTTAGAACTAATTCAAAACTTACAAGAACAAATGGGGATGGCAGTACAATTTATTACCCACGATCTGGGTGTGATTTCCCAAATGGCAGATGATATTATGGTGATGTATGCAGGGCAAGTTTGTGAAATTGGTTCCGCGAAAGAAGTTTTTAATCACCCACGCCATCCGTACACCAAAGCGCTGATTCGCTCGATTCCCAAACTAGGCAGTACTCACCAAAAGCTACCAACGATCGAAGGACAAGTGCCAAGCCTACTGAACAAGCCAACCGGTTGCCCATTTAGAAATCGTTGTAAAAATGCAGTTTCCGAATGTGCAATTCAGCGTCCCCCACTGGTTGATTTGGCTTGCGGGCACAAGGTTGCTTGCTACAATATGGAAGATTAGAAATGGAAAAGCTTCTTGAGGTTAGAAATCTTACAAAGCACTTCCCGATTAAAAAGGGGTTGCTGCTCAAAACTATTGGCCAAGTAAAAGCAGTCGA
>CAUJEF010000117.1 GCA_963169515.1 Bdellovibrionota bacterium | reverse complement strand
TCTCCTGAAAGGGAACGGCGTACCTTTTGGTATGCTTGCTGAGTTTGAAAAAATCCTTTCTAAGGATCAGATTAAAACCGACTCCGATTCATTAAACATATACGGTAAAGATTGGTCCCAATATTACAAACCAAACCCAACAGCTATTTTATTTCCACGTTCAACGGAAGACGTACAGAAAATTGTTCATACTGCTCGCAAAACAAAAACAGCCTTGGTTCCCTCTGGCGGTCGCACGGGTTTAAGTGGTGCCGCAACCGCAACAAACAAAGAAGTTGTCGTTTGTTTTGAAAAAATGAATAAAATTTTAGAATATAATCAAATTGATCGAACAATCACCTGCCAAGCAGGCGTTGTGACCCAAGAGTTGCAAAATTATGCAAGAAACCACAATGTTCTATTCCCTATCGATTTTGCTGCTCGTGGAACCTCTATGATTGGCGGAAATGTTGCAACCAACGTAGGTGGACTCAATGTTATTCGCTACGGCCTTATGAGGAACTGGGTAAGTGGTCTACAGGTAGTGACAGGCCGTGGAGATATTTTAAATCTGAATAACAGCTTAGTGAAAAATGCGGCGGGATATGATTTTAGACATCTGTTTGTGGGTAGCGAAGGTACCTTGGGCTTCGTTACCGAAGTTACTGTTAATGTGACAAACCCCACACAGCAACGTACCGTCTTGATCCTGGGCCTGAACAATTCAGACCATGTGTTAGATGTCTACTCAACATTCAGGGACAAGCTCCCACTCACTGCATTTGAAATTTTCACACATGATTGTTTAAAATATGTCATAGAAAACCACCCCGAACTCACTGAACCATTGAGCACACAATACCCATATTATATTTTGATCGAATGTGAAAATCCAAACGAGAGCTCCGTGAATGATATCTTGTCGCTCTTTGAAATTTGTCTAGAAAAAAGTTTTGTTCAAGATGGAGTCATTTCACAAAGCGAAGTACAGGTAAAAAATTTTTGGAAATACAGAGATCACATCTCAGAATCACTATCGAAATATCACCCCTATAAAAATGATGTCTCTGTTCGCATTTCAAAAGTGACTGAGTTTATGAGGGAAACCAACAACGTATTAAAAAAAGAATATCCTGATTTTGTAGTCGCATGGTTTGGTCACATTGGAGACGGAAATCTGCACATTAACATTTTGAAACCCAGAGAGCTAAGTATGGAAGAATTTATAAAAATATGCCAGCGCGTGGATCATCTTCTATATTCAACAATTCAAAAATTTCAAGGTAGCGTTTCTGCTGAACATGGTGTGGGCTTAACTAAAAAACCATTCTTGAGTTTTAGTCGGAGCCCCCAAGAAATTGAATTGATGAGGGGAATTAAAAAACTATTCGACCCCGACCTAATCCTCAACCCCGGAAAAATCTTTTAGGGTAGGCCGTACCTTTTTGATGTGCGACGCGTAATTCGTCTTTCTGGCGGGCTTACTTTCTGGTTGGATATTTTAACTCATTCCAGCGAACCATTCCGCCGGCCATATTGTGCACGTCTTGAAAACCAAGGGTCATTGCGTATTCAGTAACTCGCCCAGACCGAGCCCCACTGCGGCAAACAAATAAGATTTTTTGCTGCTTATCAAACTTTTCCAATTTTCCAGCCAACGCTTGATCCATTGTAATTAATTCTGAATTTTCGATGTGCCCGAGCTCCCCAGTGAACTCTTCGGGCCGCCGTACATCGACAATTTTGTATGAAGAAATTTCTGGATATATTAACTCTGGATTTAAATGACTTACCCTCATCTAAAAAAACTTAGCACACACCTTAATTTTCTCAAGTATTTTCATCACACCACCGCAGTGGTTGCATATTTCATTCGCATTTCGAGTCTGTTTAACGCAGGATTCGAGTCCGAATATTCGTTTCAAGTTTGATAATTTGCTTATAAGCCTCGTCTGCTTCCGCATACTCCATGTCCATCACCAGATAGCCAATGTTCGAATCTGTCGCAAGATATTGGGCACTAATGTTTGCACCAACATTGGCAACAATTTCGTTTATATTTTTCAAAACACCCGGAACATTTTTGTGAACATTGATCAATCTCACAGAATTTTTATGTGCAACTAAATCGACTGTCGGAAAATTTACAGCGCCCGTTGTGCTGCCGTACTGAATGAATCGAATAAAACTATCCGCAACTTCCCGGCCAATGTTTTCTTGCGCTTCTTGGGTGCTGCCGCCAATGTGCGGAGTTAGTATTACATTCGCCAAGCCTTGTAATTCAGTTTCAAATATGTCTTTGTTGCTTTCTGGCTCTTGCGGAAAAACGTCCACCGCCGCACCACTTAAGTGTTCCGATCTGAGGCTCTCTGCCAATGCAGAAATATTCACCACTGTGCCACGACTTGCATTAATCAAATAACTGCCTTTTCGCATTGTCGACAATTCTTTTTTTCCAATTAAATTTCGAGTTTCTGGTGTATCAGGAACATGAAGACTCACAAAATCAGAAATCTTAAGAACGTCGGCTAAACTATCCACTGATCGCGCATTCCCCATCGGAAGTTTTTTAACAATGTCGTAAAATACGACTTGCAGTCCGAGCGCTTCGGCTAAAACGCTTAGTTGGCTACCAATGTGACCGTAGCCGATAATTCCCAAAACCTTTCCGCGAACTTCGTTACTGCCCTTTGCCGATTTGATCCATTTTCCTTTATGTGCTGCCTGACTTCGTTCAGCCAGACCTCGGGCCAGTCCAATCAGATAACCAATGACAAGTTCCGCAACACTGCGCGTGTTTGAATAAGGCGCATTAAAAACCGGGATTCCCCGCAGATTTGCCGATTGTAGCGCGACCTGGTCCGTTCCAATACAGAAGGCTCCGACTGTAAGCAAATGTGATGATTTATCAAAAAACTTTTCTGTAAGACGCGTTTTAGAGCGAATCCCCAACACGTGGTAATCCTTGATCATCTCAATTAGATTATTTTCGCTCAAAGCGGCATCTTCCATAGTAACCTGATATCCACATTCTTCTAATCGTTGCTGTGCAACCTGGTGAATATTTTCTAACAGTAGGATTTTCAATTTATTTCGACCCAAGATTGTGTTCATCTATTAAAACTACTATCATATTAACTACTTATTAGAAAGAAAGATTCCTATGAACCATAAGTGGAAATTGCTGGTTGTTGATGACGATCCATTAATAATCGACTCATTACGGTTAGCATTGCCCGATAACTGGTCAATGGTCGGTTGCAATTCACCAGACAAACTCCCTCTGGGAATTTTTCATGCCGCATTTGTAGACCAACATCTGACAGATCCGTCGGGCGACGATGGGTTAGAAGTCATTAAGAGGCTAGCACGCGCCCATCCGCATTTGGAAATTATAGCTATCTCCGGCGACTTTAACCGCAACCTTATGGAGCGATGTCTCGCAGCTGGCGCAACACGATTCTTAGCAAAACCTCTGAGCACGAATGAAATTCAGCTTGTTTTAGAAAAAATCGAAGCATTGCACCTTCTCCACCAGTCTGCCCGATCAAATCCGACAAATCTTTTTTGGTTTGGAACGTCTGACGTTTCAAATAAACTAAAAAAGCAAATTGCTATGCTGAAAAATGAGTCCGGCCCCATATTGATCGAGGGCGAATCCGGCACTGGTAAGGAAGTCATCGTCCAGTTGATACACCAGCAGGATGGGGAACGACCTCTGATTTCAGTAAATGTAGCTGCAATTTCAGAGTCGCTTTTTGAGTCCGAATTATTTGGCCACATAAAAGGCGCCTTTACCGGAGCAGATCAAAACAAAATGGGGTTGGCCGAAGCCGCCCACGGTGGCGATTTGTTTTTAGACGAAGTCGAAGCGCTTCCCCTGTCTTCGCAGGTGAAGCTATTGCGATTCCTTGAGTCCGGTGAAATCCGTCGAGTCGGCGCAAAAGATACAACAAAGGTAAGCGTCCGCGTGATAATCGCATCAAACCAAAAATTGGAAAAACTGGTTGAAAAGGGTACCTTTCGCGAAGATTTGCTGTACCGTCTAAGCGGCAAAAAAATTCTACTCTCGCCGTTGCGAGAACGCGCCAATGAAATTCCTGATCTCATCAATTTCTTTTTGAAAAATATTTTTTTGAAATATAATAAGGTTTTATCAGACGACGCACTTAGTGCAATGAAAGCCTATCATTGGCCCGGAAATATCCGCGAATTAAAACGCATATTAGAGCAGCTCTGCCTCTCTTGTCCGCTTCCAATCATTCGCGGTGAAGACTTTCAGGCGATCGTTCAAACTCGTTTTATATCAAATGGCGGTGATGGAATTGACCTTTCCCAAGGTCTAGAAAAATTGATGAGTCTTTATGAGACTCGTATTATAAAAGAATGTATGTACAGAGAAAAAGACGTAGATAGGGCGGCCGTATTGCTGGGTATTTCACGATCGAGCCTTTACAAAAAAATTAAAGATTACAATATCGAGGATTAATAAAAATGACGGAAAGCTTGTGGCACCAGCCTGAATTTCAACAAACAGTGAAAATACTCATCCTATTTCTCGCCGCTTTGGGAATCCTTATTTTTCCATTTCGAAAAAAAAATACACATATGGCCGCAGCTTGGGCCAGCTTGCAGAGCTGGCTCTTTTTTGCGCCGATTCTCTTTGTCATACTTGGTGCTGGCGGCAACTGGCCTAATTATCTTGTAACGGCTATTGCAATTTTTTGTGCAAAGGAATTTTTCCAAATGACGGGTATGTACCACAGAAGCATATTTGTATGGCTTGGTTACGCCTGCGTGGTTCTAATGGGCTATGCTATTCACATCGGAAATTATACTCTCTTCAATACCATACCAATGATGTTTCTCGCAGTCTTTTGCCTTGTTCCTATTTTTTTGAACTCGTATAAAAATATGCTTCAGTATATCTCCTTGAGCATAATCTGCTGCCTATTCATGGGATGGGGACTTCTGCACATGTCGTGGATTCTGGGATGGCCCGAGGGAACTTATTCCTTAATCTATATGATTTTACTTTCTGAATTTTGCGACAATGTCTCTCTTGCCGTAAGCAGGCTTTTCGGAAAAATCAAACTCGTTGACCAAATTACCCCTCGTAGAACGGTTGAGGGTTTTGTTATTTCGGGGGCACTAACCCTGCTCGTTGCATGGGGCTTGCGACATCTGTTGATTTCACCCCAACCAATTTATTGGGCGGTATTAGGCGTGATTGCAGTTTTTGTTGGAACTATCGGTGACCTAATTTTATCAGTTATCCGTCGTGACCTGGGCGTTAAGGATGTTGGGATTTTTATTTTAGGACGCGGTGGATTTTTAGATCGAATCGATCGATTGATTTTTGTTGCTCCAGCAACATACTACGCACTTCTTTACCTTAAGACTATAAACTTATGAAACAATGGCAATACGAAAATGACCAGTGGACAAAATTGCCAGCGCATTTACGCCATCTTCCACTAATTACGCGACACTTTGATTACGCAAGTTTTGCAATTCGTTTTATTTGGTATCTTTTCTTGCGGCATTTTTTTCTAAAATACTATGTTCGACTTAAGGTTGTCGGAGCAGACATTTACGAAATTCATAAAAACTATCCAAAACTTTTAATCATGTCAAACCACACCAGTCACTTGGATGCGATCAGTATTGCTGCTGCAATACCACTACGGTTTTGGCCCGATTTATACATTGCGGCTGCAAAAGATTATTTTTTCCCAAACTTTTGGATGAGTTTTTTTTCGAAACATTGCATCGGAGCTATTCCAATTGATCGGGCAGATCGCAAGGGTGAAGCTGTTCGGACGTGCATGACTTTGTTAGAACAGCTCGACAATATTTGGCTTGTGATGTTCCCAGAAGGGACACGTTCCACCGACGGCAAAGTTAAAATGTTTCGCCGAGGGATTAGTCTCTTTTCGAAACACACCCAAACCCCGATGCTTTTTCTTTATATCGATGGCGCTTATGAATTATGGCCCAAAAAAATGAAATTTGGAAAACCAGGTGCACTCACTGTCCATGTTGGACCCGTGCAACCTCCCGCCGAAACTGAAGAAATCTACGCAAACTATTGCAAATGGGTTGCAAAGGTACGCCGTTCCCTTTCAGGAGACATTGTGTCATAATGCGACGTCTCCTGAAAGGGAACGGCGTATCATTTTAGTTCTTTAGTCCAGTCCATAACCCACCGAAAAGTCTGTTGAATTAAAAAATACAACTGGAGCAAAAGTGGAACGTTACCAGACAACAAGAAATATTATTTTAATTTTTGCGTTGTCCTTATTTTGTTCAAATACATTCGCAGTTTCA
>CAUJEF010000116.1 GCA_963169515.1 Bdellovibrionota bacterium | reverse complement strand
CAGTTTACTTGCCTGAAATTCAATCGGCACCCGGAACTGTGTCTCAAGTGCGCGAATGTAGCGCACGTCTGATGACCCTTGCAAAAAAATCGAATATGTCTGTATTTTTAATCGGCCATGTAACAAAAGATGGGAGCATTGCCGGCCCTCGGACGCTAGAACATATGGTCGACACTGTTTTATCATTCGAAGGCGACGTCAATTATCAATTTCGCCTGCTGCGAGCGTTAAAAAATCGATTCGGAACGACGAACGAACTTGGGGTATTTCAAATGCATCAGGGGGGCCTGGTTGAGGTTACGAATCCTTCAGAATTGTTTTTAGAAGAACGTGGTGAAGAGCTCATCGGTTCATCCATTTTTGCATCAATGGAGGGAAGTCGACCTATACTTTGTGAAATTCAAGCTCTCACTAATTCAACAAACCTAGCCATGCCACGTAGAACAGCTATCGGATTTGATGCCCAACGGGTTCATTTAATATTAGCTGTTCTGGACAAGCATTTGGATATGGATTTTTCCCACAAAGATATTTATGTAAATATTGTAGGCGGATTAAAGGTGTCAGAACCTGCGGCCGATCTTTCTGTCGCTGCAAGTTTAATTTCGTCTGAAGGTTTTCAAGAAATGAACCCAAAACTGTGTTTGTTTGGAGAGATTGGCTTGACTGGAGAAGTTCGCGCTGTCGCACAAGCCGAAACCAGATTAAAAGAAGCTCTGAAGTTGGGTTTTAATAAATTTATTATTCCGTTATCGAATCAAAAACATTTAAAAGATTTGCCTTCAGACAGTTTGAAATTTGTGACTTGGATTAAACATATCAAAGATCTTCCAAAAATTCTGTTTGGCAACAATACCAAACAGGCGCACCGGGATCTAGCCGATCTTCACAACTAAAACCATCTGACCTCATCAAACAAAAACTCACAGGAATTGTCGACTACAAGTCTAGGCTGATGATCCGCTATATTTATCTGAACCAACAACTCATTAGAGGCGTCTTCGGAAAGCAGCTCATGGAGCTTGCTTAACAAATTCGCCTTTCCCTCATGAAAAAAAGAGGCTTCCATTTTTAAATACAATCGCACCGTCTGCTCAATTCGAAAATCCAAAGAACGTGTTTCCATCGCCTTTCTTAAGCTTAAAAAATATTCTATAGCTTGAATTGTCTTCCAAAGCTTATACAGCTGAGGGTTTCTGATTTCATCCGCAGTAACATTCAAGCGCAGCATTTGTGCTACATATTGACCATAAATAAGGTCATTCGCTTCGCTGATGCTGGTCAGATTAATTAAAGCTGCGACAATCAGTATCATTGTACATTCTCAAAGCAATATCCATCAGAAAAGGTCCGCGCACGTATTGCGCAAAAGCATTAAGTTCATGCTAATCAACTCACGTCTAAAATCCATTGACCATAACTTATTAAAATTTTTTGGCACGATGGTTCCCTCAGAGTCATAAAAAGCGTCTTCAAGACTGATATATTCCCGTGCAGCTTCAGAAATTTGATTGTCAATTTCAACGCCACCGGAAACTTTACGAAATTGGATCAAGCTTTCTAAAATATGACCGACCTTCCACAATTCAAATATGGTTGGATTTTCTGTGTAAGATTCATTGATGTCTATCCGGTCCATTTCGATATGGTACCATCGTAAGACAAAGGGGCTCTCTTCCAAAGCCATCGCGTACCCAAATGTGGGGCATAAGAGAATTCCAATAAAAATAATTTTTAGTAAGGACCTTGTTTGCATACAACCTGATTATTCTGAATTTGACAATTTAAGCCACAATAAATATTCCCAGCATTTTCAACACAATTTTCACCAGCAGATTTAGCGCATTTGATAGTGCCATAAGCCTGCTTACAATCAAACCCACATTCTTTTTTGCCGTAGGATTCAAGGCACGTGAACCCTGTCACTTGAGTTTGTTGCTGCGGTTGACTGCCAATATTAAACTCCATCGGTTTTGATTTTATATATGCTTGGTATCCGTCCATGTACCCTGTCGACACTTGGGTTCGTCTTTCAGGAACACAATTTTGCTCCAAATCAACGCTCATTGGTTTTTGGGTTTGAGCATCGTTATAACCCTTGCGATAAGCGCCGTTGTAGTTACAGTAGGTTTGAGAATATGCATTGCGCTTTTGTTCCTCAAGGCGTGCCTCTTTTTGTTTCCTCGGTGAAGCACATGCTGTTAAAAGTATTAAACTGAACGTAATTAAGATTTTTTTTGTCATATTGTTACCTCGCAAGCTATTTATTTGTAGTTTGCGAGGTTTACGATAGGACGCCTGAAGTGTGATGATTTTAAGACATAGTAAATAGAGAATTTACACTCTTAAAAGTGATAAGCCGCACGTAGACCAGCGCCCCACAAACGAGCAAAGTCAGCATTTCCAACATCAAAATTCAAAGTCCGGTAATATAATTCAAATGATAATTTCGGAATAGCCAGAACGCCCACTCCCAATTGAATGCCAATTTGGCCAGAAGGTGATGAGGCCCATCCCGAATTTGATGCAACAATCGGCAGATTCACACCAGCAAAACCATAAACTTTATCATTACGAAATAACCCGCTTAGCTCGATTGGAATAAGAGACATTTTAGGGCTACCAACTGATTCAAATTCACGCGAAAGTTCGTATGACAAATCAATCAAAAATCCAGTTCCATATTCTGGAGCTGCAACGTAACGAACACCTATCGCAACTGCGCCAGAACTATCGGACGTTGACTCCCCCGCACCTGTTTTAGTTTTTAATTCGCCTGCGGTATTGTATCCCAACGTCACACCAAATCCTTTTAGATCACTGTCATTGTCCCAAGTGGTTTTCTTTCTTCCCACCTCTGGGTTAGACACAGGTGCCGTTTCCATGTACTTACCGCCATGTTGGAAATCAGAAAGCGTAACTGTGTCGCCCGCTTTTAATTTATCCATAATTTCACATTCGCGGCCATCTGCGAGCGCCAAGTTTCCATTGATTTTTGAAACTTTCAGTGTACATTCTTTGTCGCGCCATTGGACCGTCAGGTCATTGCCTGGCTGGATATTGGCATCAGCTCCAATGTCAACCGACACCATATTTTTTTCTTTTGAAACACTTTTAATTTTGAAATCGGCTTCTGTGACGGATGCAGCCAATGCAGCAATAGCAACTACAAATAGAATTTTTTTCATAACTGGACCTCGCTTAAGATAATGTTCGTTTAATGGCGGTTTTCCAAGAAGCAAATCGCGCTTTGCGATCCTTGTCAATCATTTGGGATTTAAACGACTGGTCGATTTTCCAAATCTTTTTGATGTCTTCGGTGCTTTTCCATAACCCGACACCCAGCCCAGCGAGATAGGCAGCGCCAAGCGAAGTTGTTTCAATCATCTTCGGTCTAAAAATGGGTACGTTCAAATAATCACTTTGGATTTGCATCAAAAGATTATTTCTGCACGCGCCGCCGTCAACCTTGAGTATTTTTAGTTTTTTTCTCAAATCCTTTTCCATCGCCAATAATAGCTCTGCGTTTTGCAATGCAATCGCTTCAAGTGTTGCTCTTGCGATATGCGCCTGGGTCGTCCCCCGCGTCATGCCACAGATTAAACCGCGAGCACGAGGATCCCAATAAGGGGCACCCAAGCCTGTCAGGGCGGGAACAAATTCGACACCACCGGAATCTGGGACGGATCCCGCCATTTCTTCAATTTCATTTGAGTTTCTAAAAAACTTTAAACCATCGCGAAGCCACTGAACAGCCGCACCACAAACAAAAACGGAGCCCTCGAGCGCATAAGTCAATTTTTTTTCATCTCGTAATTGCCACGCGACAGTCGTAAGCATTCCTGATTTGGAAGACACCATTTTTGATCCCGTATTCATCAACAAAAAGCTCCCTGTGCCATAGGTACATTTTGCTTCACCGACAGCAAAGCACGCTTGACCAAAAAGCGCGGACTGTTGGTCTCCGGCGATTCCCGAGATTGAAATACCATCGGGCAATACGTGACATTTTTTTGTTTTTCCAAATAAGCCGCTGGAAGGTTTGATTTCGGGTAGCAGGGACTCTGGAACATTAAAAATTTTCAAAAGTTCCTTGTCCCATTTTCCGGTTTTAATATTCATCAGTTGAGTACGCGACGCATTTGTCACATCTGTGGCGTGCGATTCCCCGTTCGTAAGCCGC
>CAUJEF010000115.1 GCA_963169515.1 Bdellovibrionota bacterium | reverse complement strand
CCTTGCCAGTGGATGCATGTCGTTTGTTGGCCCTTTTCATCTCAATAACCGTGAAGCAATGGAGTTTAAAACTCTCGCTTTTGAACCCGGCCAGCCTAATTACGTCGAAGAATTTCAGACGGCAGAGCAGTTGAAAAGAATGGTATCAGAGGCCGAAAACTTTGATTACACTCAATTCCAAGCTGAACTCAAAAAAGAAATGTTAAAACGGACAGGGGCCTCGAACACGGTTAGCGAATGGGTTCAGGGTAAAATAAAAACTGGCCTACATGATTGTTGAAAGCCCATTCCATTGGTTTTACCAAGTATAGACCACAGGAAGGCGAAGCTCGAACACAAAAACAAGCGGATCACTCACCATCAATCCCCCCCGAACTTCAGGAAGAACAAAAAATCTGCGCACAACATGAATGTCAAGACCGAGCCCGCCGGTCAGCATAAATAGCACCGGCGACTCAATTTTTTCATTGGCAACGAACTCGTCGCCCCCATTCACACTCCAGATCATTTTACTTGTAGATAACTTTGCAATTTCCAAACCCGCTCCATACCAAAAGTTTGATTCTGGCGCCAAATACCATTTCCCCATTGCGCCCAGGGACATAAAAGATTGATCTAATTCTACCTCGGCATCACTTCCGGCTATAAATGTTCCTGGGCCGCTACGGCTAGCCTTACGAAACAATAACTCCAGATGAATAGAAAAGTCCTGTTTCCAATGAAGATCTGAGTAAACCCCAAAGTACAGAGCACCACCGCTTAGGCTTGAGACTTCAACATTTGGAGGATACGAGCCTTCGGAGTCGATTGTTTGTCCCCCATGGCTTACAAAATTGAACGCGCCAAGAATCCCAATTGACCCTTTATTTAAGTGGTAGACTTCATAATCAAAAGGCTCTGAACGCTCGATAATGCGAGCACCTTTGATATCTTCTGCCAATACCCATCCTACTTTTTGGGTACCATCAATATCAACTACGATTTTTCTCCATGTACCATAGGTCTTCGACGACAAGGGTGCCCGCTCACCTTTTTCGTAAACCGTAAGAACAGCGGCGTCTTTACTTTGATTCTCGTAGACCATTGTTGTTTTTCGAAAAACAACTTCCTGTACGGCAAGGGCATTCAGCGGAAGCAGGAGTAAAATTAGAAGTGTTATTCTATAGTTGTTCATCTTAAGTGTCCCCTTTCTTTAACGTCATTTTGGGCAAAATTCTTGACAATATTATGGGGGTTGTTAGTTTGGTCCAAACGAACAGGACCTAGTCTATGATCATTGGAATTCGAGATATTCCCTTCTCAGGAAAGACACTAAAATTTACAGAAGCCGACACTGATTTGCGTGAAGCATTGGGCGATATCGTTCGCAAAAATGCTATCGAATTGACCATAACACTTTTCCCAGTCGAAGGTGGAGCCGATTTGCACGGTGAAATCCGAACAAAAGTCCCCATGGATTGCTCTTTCTGCACAAACGAGATTTCAATCCCTGTCACGGAAAAGTTCCACGAACTTATAATGATAGGAAAAAATGGAAAATTTCATTCAAAGCACGGGCAAGACCAAATGTCCGACGATCTCGAATTGTCTTATGTAAACAATCCTGAATATAATCTCACCCCACTCTTACGGGAAATTGTTCAGTCCAATTCCCCGATTCAACCAAAGTGTTTAGAACGGGGCGGGCCTGAGGGTTCCCCCAAATGTATTGCTGATTGGGATTATACGAAATACTCAGACACCAATCCTGGGATTAAAGTGAATCCTTTTTCTACTCTGAAAAATTTAAGCGTAAAGAAAAAATAGCAATTATAACAAATACTTAACCCCCATCGCACGGGCTCGGAGATTCCATTGACTTTTAGAGCAGAAAAGTAGACTTATATTTGTTCTCAATTATTTTTTCTAGAGGTATTTCGTATGGCAGAGCCAAAAAGTAAATTAACCCGTCGTGCCCGTGGAAACCGTCGTTCACATGATGGATTAGCACAACCTGGTGTAGGAAAATGTCAAAATTGTGGGGCTTGGGTAAAACCACACAATGTTTGCACAAGTTGCGGATACTACAAAGACCGTGAAGTTGTAGCACCTAAGGTTTAACGTGTATAAAGCCAAGATTCTAGGGACAGGATCTTATCTTCCTGAGAAACTTCTCACAAACCAAGATTTAGAAAAACTTGTGGAAACAACAAGCGCGTGGATCACAGAGCGCACTGGTATCCGCGAACGCCACATCACGCCAGTTGGACAAAATAATTCAGATTTATGTGTACAGGCCGCTCGCCGTGCGCTTGATATGGCACGACTAGAGCCAAAAGATCTGGACATGATATTGATTGCTACCGTGTCTGGAGATCAAACCATGCCTTCCACAGCATGTGTTGTACAAAATAAACTGGGATGCCGAGACATTTTCGCACTCGATGTAACCGCGGCATGTTCGGGTTTTATTTACGGACTCACGATTGCTCATCAATTCATTCAAACGGGGATGTACAAAAATATATTGGTTATCGGGGCCGAAGTACTTACACGTATCGTAGATTACACCGATCGCAACACATGCATCCTGTTCGGGGATGGCGCTGGAGCTGCCATTCTGGGGAGAACCCCCGAAGGGGAGAAATCAGAGATCCTGACCAGTCATTTGCACGCGGATGGCTCGCTTGGAAATTTGTTAGAACTTCCCGCCAGCGGCACGGCAATTCCATTGACCTATGAAGCGATTGACCAGCGCTTGCACCTGGTAAAAATGCAAGGAAAAGAAGTTTTTAAAAATGCAGTTCGTACAATGACCATATGTGCCCAAGAAGCGCTGGACAATACTGGGATCGATAAAGGCACCTTGGATTGGATGATTCCACATCAGGCCAATATGCGAATCACCGATTCGGTTGCTCGATATTTTGAAATTCCGAAAGAAAAAGTAATTATTAATCTCGAACGGACGGGAAATACTTCCTCTGCAACAATTCCAATCGCACTTGATGAGGCCGTTCGCGATGGGCGCATTCAACGCAACCAATTGATTTTGATGGTCGCTTTTGGTGCAGGACTAACCAGCGGCTCTCTGATAATGAGGTTCTAATGTTAGGTATAATTTTCCCAGGCCAAGGCAGCCAACACCCGGGAATGGGCAAAATGTACTATGAGAATTTTAAAATCGCACAGGAAACTTTTGAGGAAGCTAGCGACACACTCAATATTGACTTTAAAAAATTATGTTTCGAAGGCCCTGAAGCAGATCTGCAGCTCACTATCAATACACAGCCTTGTTTGCTGCTTGTTTCAACAGCAATGTGGCGTACTATCAGGCCAATCATCGAAGGCAAGAAACTTTTTGGTGCAGGCCACTCGTTAGGTGAATACTCGGCCCTAGTTGCCGCAAATATTTTGCCATTTGGCGACGCTATTAAAGCTGTTCGAAAGCGCGGCGAATTTATGCAAAAAGCAGTTCCAGAGGGTGTTGGTGCAATGGCAGCGATTTTAAGCCTAGAAAACGACCAAGTGGAAACAATTTGTAGGGTCGTAAGTCTTGAAACTGGGGAAGTTTTGGAGCCTGCAAACTTCAACTCCCCTGGCCAAGTTGTTGTGAGTGGATCCAAAAAAGCTGTTGATTGGCTCAAAGATACTTTTAAACCTGAGACCTTGGGAATTAAAAGATTGAAAATGATTCCCTTGAAAGTATCCGCCCCATTTCATTGTTCGCTTATGAAACAAGCGGAAGATAATATGGAGCCCGTCATTCGGGGGATGAAGTTTTCTTCTTGGAAATTCCCAGTGATCCAAAACAAAACTGCTCGCGTACCCCAGGATCTAGACGAACTACAACAAAATCTTATTTCTCAAATTTCATCCCCCGTAAAATGGGCACAAAGCGTTACTTATCTCAGAGAAAAGGGGGTACAAAACGTCATAGAGGTTGGCCCCGGCCAAGTCTTAAATGGCCTTGTAAAAAAAATTGACTCTGAATTCTTTAAGACATTCAATATTCAAAGCCTAGAAGACATTAATAAATTAGAATCTCTGACATAAACTACTTTCGATAAATGGAGTTTTTTTGAAATTACTCGAAGGGAAGAAAATCTTAGTGACCGGAGGCAGTCGCGGTATCGGCGCCGGCATTGTAGAGGCCTGCGCCGAACACGGAGCACAAGTCGCATTTACCTACTCCAATAACAGAGATTTATCTGAAAAAATTTTAAAAAATCTTCCCGGCAATGGCCATATGGTCACCGAAATGAAAATGGAATCAAACGAGTCCGTACAATCCGCCATCGATGAAGTTTTAGAAAAGTTTAAAAATCTCGATGGGGTTGTAAACAATGCTGGAATTACGAAAGATCAGCTGGTTTTGCGAATGTCCACCGAAGATTTTGATAAAGTCTACGAAGTGAATTTGCGCGGTGGTTTTTTATGTTCAAAATATTGTCTTAAAGCAATGTTAAAAGCTCGTGCGGGCTCATTCGTGCACATTACCAGTGTTGTCGCTCAAACTGGAAATGCAGGACAGACCAATTACTCGGCAACAAAAGCTGGGCTTGAGGCTTTTAGCAAATCGCTTGCGCACGAAATAGCTAGCAGAGGAATCCGATCCAACTGTGTCGCTCCTGGATTTATCCAGACGGACATGACTGATAAATTAACAGAAGAACAAAAAACTGCCCTTGCAACTCAAATACCGCAGGGCACTATAGGTAGTCCAAAAGATGTAGCCAACGCGGTTATTTTTCTCTTGAGCGATCTATCAAAATACATTACAGGTCAAACAATCAATGTTAACGGTGGCTTATACATGTAAGAAGGAGGGCCCGTGAGCGTGAAAGTGAAAGTGAAAGACATTATAGTGGAACAACTTGGAGTAGATCCTGAGCGCGTAAAAGAAGACGCTAAATTTATCGAAGATCTTGGTGCAGACAGCCTCGACATCGTTGAACTTGTTATGGCGATGGAAGAAGAATTTGACATTGAAATCCCTGATGAAGATGCAGAAAAACTTGTTACGGTTCGCAACGTACAAGATTATCTACAAACAAAAGGTCTTCAGTAAGACCAAAGGAAAACAATGGGGCGTTTCGAACGACCCCAACGTGCTCTTGATAGGCGGGTCGTCATCACCGGAATGGGCGCACTCAGTCCGCTAGGCCTGACAGTTCAAGAGAGTTGGAAAAATGCCATTGAAGGCGTTTCGGGGATCGACAAAATCACACTTTTTGATCCTACCCCGATGGACGCCCATATTGCAGGTGAAGTAAAAAACTTCACTCCGGAAAACTTTATCGAAAAAAAAGAAGTTCGCCGAATGGATCGTTTTATCCAGTTTGCAATGGCTGCCGGAAAAATGGCACTTGCGGACTCTGGATTTATAATTACAGAAAAAAATGCAGAGAGGACCGGAGTTTTTGTTGGCGCAGGCATAGGTGGATTACCCTACATCGAAAACCAGCACTCTATCCTTTTAGAAAAAGGGGCCAACCGTGTTAGTCCCTTTTTTATTCCTTCTGTCATTGCGAACTTGGCCGGTGGCTATTTAAGTATCGCATTCGGAACAAAGGGGCCAAATTTTTGCATTACCTCGGCATGTGCCACCGGAGCCCACTCTATTGGGGAAGCTGTTCAATACATACGGCGTGGGGTATGTGACATGATGGTCGCGGGAGGAACCGAAGCAGTGGTTTGCCCTATGGCAATAGCAGGATTTGCAAGTATGAAAGCCCTTTCTACCAGGAACAACGACCCTAAAGGTGCAAGCCGCCCTTTTGATAAAGATCGGGACGGATTTGTCTTAAGCGAAGGCGCTGCTATTATGATTCTCGAAGATTTGGAACATGCAGAAAAACGTGGTGCCCGAATTTATGCCGAGGTCACTGGGTATGGTTTAAGTTCTGATGCATACCACATCACAAGCCCCACCCCAGAACACGACGGGGCACAACGGGCAATGAAATCAGCCTTGCAAAATGCAAATCTGAATACAACAGATATCAATTATATCAATGCTCACGGCACAAGCACCCCTGTCGGAGACGAGCTTGAGGTAACTGCCGTTAAAAAGGTTTTCGGGGACCACTCTAAGGAAATTACAGTGTCCTCAACAAAAAGCATGACGGGCCATTTGCTTGGCGCTGCAGGGGCACTCGAGAGTGTATTTTGTGTCTTAGCCATTAGGGATCAAGTGGTTCCACCTACAATTAACCTTGAAAACCCAAGCACTGGGTGTGATTTAGATTTTGTTCCCTTTTCTGCGCGCGACCAAAAGGTGACACATACATTGAACAATAGCTTCGGTTTTGGCGGCACAAATGCTTGCCTTATCTTTTCAAAACTTGACTGAAAGGGCGCGAGCGATGAAGGTCTACATAGGAAACGATCACGCGGGCTACAGACTAAAAAAACTGTTAATGCAGGAGCGCCCAAACATTCAGTGGAAAAATTATGGCGTCGATTCAGAAGACCGCGCCGATTACCCAGATTATGCTGACCTAGTTTCAAAATCCGTATCAGGAGATTCTAATTCATTCGGGGTATTAATCTGCGGCTCTGGGCAGGGTATGGCTATGCGGGCTAATAAATATCAAAAAATCCGTGCAGCTCTCTGTGTGGATGAAGAATCCTCACAGCTGGCTCGCGCCCATAATGATGCAAATATTCTATGTTTAGGAGCTCGTTTTTTACATCATGATGAAGCTCTGAAAATTTTGGATGTGTTTTTAGCAACACAATTCGAAGGCGGCCGCCACGCAGCCCGAGTCAAAAAGATTGAAAATCCCTGCTGAACCAGAAGCATTGCTCGCCACTGGCGAGATGGAGGAACGATGAACCTACAGACCACTGACAAAAAGGTATTTGATCTTATCAATAAAGAATGGGATCGCCAACAGTTCGGTCTTGAAATGATCGCCTCGGAAAATTATGTTTCCCGCCCAGTCCTTGAGGCACAAGGTTCTATTCTCACCAATAAATATGCGGAGGGTTATCCCGGAAAACGGTATTACGGAGGTTGTCACATTGTAGATCAAATTGAGCAGCTTGCAATTGATCGCGCAAAGAAAATTTTTAACTGCCAGTACGCAAATGTCCAACCTCATTCAGGTTCACAAGCCAATATGGCTGTATTTTTTGCAGTTGCTAATGCTGGCGATACCATTTTAGGTATGGATTTGTCCCACGGTGGACATCTCACCCATGGATCGCCTGTGAATTTCAGTGGTTCTTTGTACAAAGCCTTTCACTATCAACTCGATCAGAAAACTCATCGATTGAATTATGATGCTATTTTGTCGAAAGCACGCGAAGTGAAACCTAAAATTTTGATTGCTGGTTTTAGCGCCTACCCACGTACTTTGGATTTTGCAAAATTTCGTGAAATTGCAGACGAAGTGGGCGCGACCCTTGTTGCCGATATTTCACACGTTGCGGGTCTTGTGGCGACCGGTCACTATCCGACATCAATTCCTTATGCCCATTTCACCACAACAACGACCCATAAAACTTTGCGTGGTCCCCGCGGAGGAATGATTCTATGTAACGACGAAAATTCTGCAAAGCTGATAAACTCTAAAATATTCCCAGGAATTCAAGGCGGACCACTCGAACATATCATCGCCGCCAAAGCCGTCTCTTTTGGAGAAGCACTTGCTCCAGAATTCAAAATATATTCTGAGCAAGTGATTAAAAACGCAAAAACTCTTGCCGAAGCATTGTTGGAAAAGGATTTCAATTTGATCACGGGTGGTACAGATAACCATCTGATCTTGATTGATCTCAATAACAAAAACATAACTGGAAAA
The DNA here is from genome assembly GCA_963169515.1 of Bdellovibrionota bacterium. GTDB lineage: Bacteria > Bdellovibrionota > Bdellovibrionia > Bdellovibrionales > JAEYZS01 > CAUJEF01. The sequence continues at coordinate 13,902 of CAUJEF010000115.1, read as the reverse complement.
GATGCCGAAATTGCGTTGGATAAAGCCAATATTACTGTGAATAAAAATACGGTTCCTTACGACACTCGCAGCCCATTTGTTACAAGCGGAATTCGGATTGGGACACCGGCCCTGACATCCAGAGGGATGAAAGAGGCAGAAATGAAGCAGATAGCCGTTTGGATCAATGACGTTGTCGATAATGTAACTAATGAAGCACAGCTTGCAAAAATTAAAAAACAAGTTGAAGAATTCTGCCGCGATTTTCCCATTTATAACTAGACCTTCGTCAGTCATTTCCCCGTCTTTTGGTGGATCTCACGCCGATCCTTTTATAAAATAAGTGAATTGGAGAGGTATTATGATTTACATATTCACATTTGTATTATCGGTCATGGCCGCGCCAAAGGCGCCGCCCCCAATAACCGATCAGGAAGTAAATCCGGACCTTGTACATCAAGAAACTATCGATCAAGGATTCAAATTTGTCGAAGATGAAGTCGATGCAGAAGTCCGTGCCCAACAGAATCAAGTCGCAATACGTTCTCTTGCGCAAAATGTCCATCTCTCGCTTTATACTTTATTTGGAAGGCCCTACTCATCAGATCTGGAAGGGGAAATTTCCAAAATGGGATGGATTTTAAAATCCGCTTCGAAGCAGCGAGCAGAATATGTTACAAAGGCCTCTCCCCTTGAAAAAGTGATCGTACTTTTTGAAAATAATCGCGCTAAAAACATTTATTATTCTGCAGGTCGATATTTTAAAAACTTAAACCTTACGCTCGAAGCAACAACCACATGCACAATATCCAGACAAAAACCTATGTCATGCAGCTCATTCACTCGATCCGATTGTATAGAGGGTAAAAAAACATCCAGGGAAAATGCGTACACACAAACAGCACATAACAGAGGCTTTTCTGGAATACAGTCTATTTTTGGTTTAAAAAAAACAAATGTAACCAATTCAAAAGAATCTTTTTGGGAAAAAGAATTTTGTAATTACCAGACTGTACAGTTAGATTCTTATAGACAGGACGTAAGGGGCACACCAGCCAGCACAAATTCGGTGCCTACTGGAACGAGGTAACACTATTGCAGTTGATATTTCTTGGTATTGCATTTTTATTTTTTGGGTGCTCCACGTTCCGCGATGGTGGAGAGTTAAAAACCCCAGGCTTTCGTAGCCCAGATTATACAACGACTGAGTACCAGACTTCGATAACACGATATGAGGACCCCTTTACAACAGCGCCGTCGGCTAATCCCTCAAAGGTCAACTTAGCCCTTGAATGGCCCATCTTCTACCCATCAAAAGTGAATCGAGGCTTCCAAACCGACGATCCCCATTATGGGATTGATTTTTCAGGGCATAAAAACTCACCTGTCTTAGCTGCTTTCGAGGGAACTGTTATTTACACCGGAAGAAAATTTAAAGGCTTTGGGAATCTTGTCATTGTCGAACATCAGCCTGGTGTAGCCACACTCTATGCACACCTGAACAAAATTCTTGTAAAAGAAGGACAATACGTCACAAAAGGTATGAAAGTCGGTCTTATGGGCAGAACAGGCCGAGCCACAGGCGTTCATTTGCACTTTGAGCTAAGAATTGCCTATGCACCAGTGGATCCAATGCCATACTTCCCTTTACTAAAAACCAGTTCCAAATAACGCCTCTTCCTTCAAAAAAGAATGTCTCGTATTCTTAGATCAATGGCTCGCATTTTGTCTTTGTGTATTATGATTTTTTTATCAACGCCGGCTATCTCTGCCGAAACGTCAGATCGCTTTATGATCGAAGCACAAAATATATTAGATCAAATCAAGTTACAGAATAAATATCGCAATGGTTATGTTTCAATGTTTTTGGGCTTAATGCAAATCTCAACACCACAAGGCGTAGATCCAATAAAATTAAATTCGGAAAGTATGGTTCCCGTTCTAGGGCTAGAAGGCGATTTGCGAGTTTGGAACGAATGGGGATTTACATTTAAATTTACCCATGCACAAAATATGTTATTGGGAGCATCAGCCGATTCCCCAAACACAAGCAGTTCTTATCAACAAATGCTTGAAGCCTGCATGCGATACAAATTCATATTGGATGAAACAAGTGTGAAAAACTTTGTCCTTTTGAAATTTGGCACATATACGATGGCAAATAATTTCATCACGACTGACAGTCAGTTGTCCTACATGAAATCAATGAATGGAGTTATGCTGGGGGTGGAAAGAAGTATTCCCGCAACTCCACAATTTGATATAAAAGGCGGGCTTGATATATTTTACAACTTCGATTCTGTTCCCGCTCGCGATGTCAATAATGAAAATGAAATTGAGTCTAACAAGTCGGGAACGGGTTTTCAGTTCAAAGGTGAAGTTTACTATAATTTCAAAATGTTCGGGGCACCTGCGCGCTGGGGGGGCGCCTATGACTTGGCGGTGTTCTATAATCGATTATTAAATCAACAAGACCAAAACAAAACATCACTCGTCCAAAGTTACCGCACACTCTCTACTATTTTAAGTATAGTTTACTGAGGGTGCCTGGCACCGATTGGCCGAATTTTACGGGACCTTTAATAATAGTTTTAAATTCTTCGTCAGAAAAAAAAGACTTCTCAAATAACATGACAACCGTGCTGCCCATATGGAAAATTCCAAGTTCATCACCGACCCCGATATCAATCGGGGGATTATGGGAAATTTTTAGTTCCCTAGTTTGTTGATTTGTAACGATTGAAGGTTCATAGCTCAATGTGATTTTCCCAACATTGGTTGCGCCAACCATAACCACGGCATAATGGCCCTTGGCGGCCCTTACCACCGACACGGTTCGTTCGTTAATGACAAACAGCTCTGATATGGTTGTTACACTTAGATCATTTACGGGCCACAGTTTGCCCGGTATGTACTGACTTTCAACAATGCTTCCTGCTGCAGCGGCATGTACCCGGTGATAATCTGTCGGACATAGATAATAGGTTATAAAATATCCATCCTCAAATTTCCCCATGAATTCAGATTCATTTAAAAGCTTACCGAGTCGAAAAAATTTCCCCTTTGCTTGAATCATGATATCTTTATCAATCCGCCCAGCCTGCGAAATGCGACTATCGGCGCAGTGGATGATATCCCCCACTACAGGACGAGCCCCAGCTTTTAGCTTCCGAGTAAAAAGGCTCCCCCAAGAAGGATAGTATTCTAACGGATGTTCTGCTTCAGCCATATTAATCTTAAAAGCCTTTGCCAGAAAATTTCGAACGTACACTGCAAAGAAGCGGGGACGCTCAAGGTGCACAACCTTTCCAACCAAGAAACTCACGTAATTTTTGGGGACTAAATAGAGAAAACAAAACAAGACCTTTTTCATAAGATTCAGTCTATTCGAAACGTCAAAGTGTTTCAACAAATTCTCAAATCATGGTATTGGTTCTGTGTGCAAGTTCATAAGGATATAAAAGTTGAGTTGGATGAGACGCTTGAAGAAAAGCTTCAATTGCTCTCCCCAGATTTTTCTCATTATCGGATATTAAAAAAATCCATCGATGCTCGGAAGCGCCACGCCCCTCACGAGGTCTACACCGTTGAAGTATATAAAAAAGGTGAAAGTGAGAAATTACCTAAATTTGAATTTAAGAAACAAAAGTGGACAAAAAATCCACCCGTTGTTATCGGATCTGGTCCCGCCGGATTATTTTGTGCACTCCGCTTGGTTGAACAAGGAATCCCTTGTATTTTACTTGAACGCGGTAACCCAGCTGAAAAAAGAATATTCAGTATAAATAAATTTTGGCGATATGGCGTTCTGGACCCGAATGACAATGTCTGTTTTGGAGAGGGCGGGGCTGGCTTCTTTTCTGATGGCAAGCTCATCACAAGAATAAAATCACACCACATCCCCTATGTTATGGACAGGCTCGTGCAGTTTGGCGCGCCTGAGGAAATACGCTTCCTCGCAAATCCACACATCGGTTCCGATAAGATTCGTCGAATTATTCCCCAAATTAGAAAGTTTTTAACAGAACATGGCTGTGAAATACATTTCAACACGATTTTCTCTGAGCTTGTTATAAAAGATGGTTCCGTTATTGGTGTTCAAACCCAAGATGGTCGCGAATGGAGAAGTGAGCACATTGTGCTTGCCACAGGCCACTCATCCGACGAAGTCTTTAAAGATATATTTAAGAAAAAAATAAACATAGAAGGTAAATCATTTGCAATTGGTTTAAGGATTGAGCACTCACAAAATTTTATTGATCGAACCCAGTATGGAATCTATTGCGAACACCCAAAGTTAAAGGCCGCAAACTATAAACTTGCAGATCATGATAAAAAATCAGGTGTTGGGGTTTACAGTTTTTGTATGTGCCCTGGTGGTTACGTTTTATCCAGTGGAACAGATCCCGATGGTATCGTCGTAAATGGCATGAGCAACTACAATCGGAATTCGCCATTTGCTAACGCTGCTATTGTTGTTTCTGTCGATCATCAAAAATTGTTCGGAAAGGATGTTTGGGGTGGGCTTCGCTTGCGTAAGGACCTAGAATTACTGTGCTTTGAAGCCGTTCAAGCCAGAGGAGGAACCCACCAAGTTCCAGTGCAAATTACAACTGATTTTATCGAAGGGCGCCTGGGGAATGCCCTCCCCACTTCAAGCCCGTCGGGGGCTGTTGCTGTTGATTTTAACCAAATTCTTCCTGATCTTATATCGAGTCCACTCAAAAAATCGTTAAAGTCCTTTAATAAGAAGATACCCGGATTTATTTCCACTGAATCCCAATTGCATGGGATAGAATCACGAACCTCATCCCCAATTCGGATCCCACGAAATCCACAAACGCTACAAAGCACATCTCACAAGAATTTATATCCGGCAGGCGAGGGGGCTGGGTATGCCGGTGGAATCACAAGCGCTGCCGTCGACGGTGTTAGAATAGCAGAAGCAATAGTTAATTCAATTTAGCCGACTCATCTTCGGAGTTATCGTCGTCGTCGTCGTCGTCATCGTCATCGTCATCTTCAATGTCAAAATCGCCGTCTTCGAAATCGTCATCAAACTCTTCGTCTTCATCGTTCTCATCTTCTTCGTGATCTTCATCGCCGTTATCACTTTTACGACGCCCCAACTCTTGGGCAAGTTGCTCGCTTGCGGCATCATTTTCCTTAGTTAATATTTCAAGCGGCGCTTGAATGTCTGGGGTCACTTCCTCTGGTATGTCAAGCGCCGCGGAGCTTTCAAACTTTTGAAGCCAATTCCGTTCCCGAGGCGATACTTCGTGTCCTAACATTAATCTCTCCTTGATGTCCTCTGCCTTTTCTCGCTCGTGAGCTTCTTTTTGACGAATTTTTTCCTGTTCAAAAAAGTCTGTGGTCGTTGAAATATCTGTTAGCTGACCTGTGATTTTCGAATATTCGTCTTCAATTTCAACATCACGATCACCATAGCGAAGGCTGAGGTCTTCTGTAAGTTGATCTAGTGTTTTCTTTTCGTCCTCAGGAGCGCCGATACCCTCCGGGATAAGTTCTTCGATCTCACTTAAGCTTGGAAGTTCCTTTAACGTACGCAAACCAAAAATTTCTAAAAATTTACGCGTGGTCTTATACATCATCGGCTTGCCTGGTAGTTCGCTTTTACCGGCAAATTGAACAAGCCCCTTTTCCATCAACAAGCGTACAAGATGGCCTGATTCGACGCCTCGGATTTGATCTACCTCTGATTTAATACACGGCTGCTTGTAGGCAATAATGGATAATGTTTCAAGCGAAGGACCCGACAAGCGAAAGGGACGGCCCTTCACCATACGGCGGATAAATTGCATATTTTCTTGTTTTGTCCGGATTTGGTACCCCCCCCCAACTTCTTCTAATGTAACCCCGCGGTCGCCCCCAGCGTACTCAACAGACAACTGATTAATGGCTGCTTTTAAAGCTGCGACTTTAATATTTGTAGTCGAAAATAACCCGCGAATTTGTTCCAGGCTCAAAGGCTTTTGCGCTGCAAATAGGACGCTTTCTAAAATGGATTTTACATTCTCTTCTTCAATATGAATTGATTCATCTGAATGGTGCGGCTGCCCCAACTCTGCAATACTTTCTTGATTCTCTATCATTTCAGTTTCTTCCATAATCACGGTACTCCTTTACGCCAAGCTCGGGTCCAGTTTAGAGCTCGTATCGATTCCCAATTCATTTTCTGCATTTGTAATATCATCGTCAGACGCCGCCGGTGGCGACACCTCATCATCGATCATGTCATCATCCGTCAATTGGACTTGATTCAAGCCTAATGCGCTTTGAATATTTGCTGATTGAGCCGCATCGTAATCGTCCACGCGTTCAATCACATTTCGGTTAATTTCCATTAAAGTGTCCACATAAATTTCACTGTAAGGTTCAGATTGAAAAATTTGGGTAAAGCCCATTTTTGTAAGTTCCAGCAAAGACAAAAAGGTCACCACAATCTTTGTTCGTGCCATTTCCAAAGGCGGAATCAAGATCCTTAGTGTAACTCGTTTTCCGGGGGTTAAATAATCGCGCAATTCTAAAATTCGAGAGGCGACGGATTGAGCTTTGACCATAACTTTATGCACCCGACGTTCCATCCCTCGAATCAAATACCGATACATTGAAATCATATTGAAAAGACCCTTTTCTTCGGTCTCAATTTCTTGGCCATCTTCAACAAAACTTAATTCCTCACGCACTCCACGCTGGAAAATTTCTCGACCAAGCAATGGGCGTTGATTTAGTTTTTGGGCGCCATCCTGATACTTTTGATATTCCAAAAGTCGCAAAACAAGTTCCTTGCGCGGGTCATCGGACTCTTCACCGTTTTCGTCTTGGTGTTGGGGCAAGAGCATCTTGGATTTAATATGAATCAGGGTTGCCGCCATAGTGATAAATTCACTGGCAACTTCTAGGTCCAATTCGCGCATTAATTTAATATGCTCAAGGTATTCTGATGTTATGCGATGAATCGGAATGTCATAGATATTCATTTCCTCTTTACGGATAAGATAAAGAAGCAAGGCCAAAGGGCCTTCAAATTTTTCAATTGATACGTTTACTGACAAAACTATATCCCTGTTAATAACTGCCTGGTTACAAGTATTAGCCCAGAGCTAACTCTGTGCTAGAATTCCAAAGTTTTGAGAATATTTCTCTAAAAAAATGAATTTTGCAGCGCATAAAAGCTGCGGTTATACGAGCAGATTTACAAAGAAGGTTGTGAGCAATCCCCCCACACGTTGAAGGGGGCCGAATATGATGGAAAGCGCCCCGCTCATAAACAGAAATAGCAATATCCACGACGTAATATGTTGGTTGGCTTCCAGCTTATTATTCAATTCTTCTGGCAGAAACCGAGCAAGAATTTTTCCCCCATCCAGTGGATGTAACGGAAGCAAATTAAAAATCGCCAGCATCGCATTGATCTGGATAAAGACTTGAAAAAAATCGACCATTGCTTTCGCGTAACCAAGGGTGTTTAAATGCACAATAGTTACAGCAGAGATGACCGCTGCGACCGCTGCCAGCAGCATATTTGAAAGTGGTCCTGCAAAAGCAATCCAAAACATATCGATACGTGGATTTTTCAAGTTGTGTTCATTTACTGGGACTGGCTTTGCCCAACCAAACATCGGAGCTCCTAAAAACAACATCCCCAAGGGCAATATAAAGGTTCCAATGATATCAGCGTGTGCCATCGGGTTAAGTGTCAATCTCCCCATCATCTGCGCCGTGAGATCTCCCCGTTTTTTTGCGATCCAACCATGTGCAAATTCGTGAAAGCAAAGTGAAAATAACAGAGGAATAAATACCATCAACGCCAACAGGGCGGCCTGAATTGGATCTCTGCCTTGAAACATGAATCCTCCCACGTGAAATTCTTCTTTAAGATTTTGATTGAAAAACCCTATCATGTCATGATGCTTTAAGTAATGCCGCTAATTATTTCTATCTTTATGTGCCTTATTTCTATCCAAACGTGGGCTGCGTTCAGCAATTACAACAGTGTTTTAATCGGAGAAAAAGCGGCGGGAATGGGGGGAACAGGGACGGCAATTTTGGGTGATCCCTCCGCCAGTTCCTACTACAATCCAGCCACACTTTCACGGATGCCAGGACGGAGCTTATCCGCCTCTGCTAATCTCTATAATAAAATAGACACACATTATGGAGATGTCGATAACACCGTTGAAGCAGCCCAAAAAATTAACCAAGGAAGTTTTAAGTCGATTCCGTCAGCCAGTGGAAGCATTTTGTCTTACCGACAGTTCGCCCTGGGGCTTTCGATCATTGTACCCGACTACGACTATTTTTCAGGGTTTCTAAAAAATAATTCTGATACAAAAACAACGCTACAGGTTTTAGATGAATCACTTTGGGTCGGGGGAAATCTTGCGCTTAATCTCAACGACAATCAAAGCCTGGGACTTACAATTTATTACACCTCTCGATTTTATCAACGCACGGCACGTGATGAAAAGTTAACAGCAGCTCCTATTGGCGCAATTATCACTTCAGAAACTGTATCACACACACACAATTCAGTTGTTTACATTCTCGGTTATTACAACCAACTCAGCAGTAAAATTGGGCTGGGCTTTAGCTTTAGACCACCTTCAATTGAGGTAAGCGGTATTGGACAGGTTTTTCTTTCCAGCATACAAACCCCGGCCCAATCACAGCCCACATCCATGTCAGATGAGGACGTGAAAGCAGAAACGCGCATCCCGCTGAAAATTGCGCTTGGGGTAAGCTACACCCCTTCAAAATTAAAGACCATAGCCTTTGATTTGAGCTACTATGGTCCGGAAAAATATTTCGATATCGACAATCCCGAAGTCGCTACCTTCATTGACAACAAACCTGTACTTAATGCGGCTCTTGGCTACGAAGCCTATTTGAATCGTTGGCTCCGCTGGAGAGCTGGGTTGTTTTCAAATCTCTCATCTCACGAACGGGTCAATTCGGCGGCCCAGCGTCGAGGCGACCACATCGATATGTGGGGATTTTCAACCAACCTGGCAATCTTTACGGAAGACCAAGTTGCGTTTACATTAGGCGGTTATTACAGTGGTGGTCGTGGCCATGACGTTCAACGCGTAGGTCAAGTCTTTGAAAAAATAGATAAATCAAAACAAATTTTCTCATTTCTGGTCGGCTCTGCATACTTCTTTTAAGGTTCCAGGTTCTTTTTCCGTCCGGATACCGGACGGAAAAAGAACCTGGAACCTTTTGGTTTTCCGATATATATCTATTCCAGATATGTACAAATTGGTCGACTCAGGAAGTTTTGAAAAGTTGGAGCAGATTGGACGTTTTCGAATTCGAAGGCCCGCTGCTTCTGCCACATGGACGCCAAAGCTAAAAAAAGAATGGGACAAGACTGATGCGACCTTCATTCGCGGCAAAGACGGTGATGGCGAATGGAAAATTCAAAACCCAGATATCAAAAATCCCCTTACTGTCGACGTTGGCAGCATAAAATTTACACTTAAACTCACAAGCTTTGGCCATTTGGGCATTTTCCCTGAACAGGAGAAAAATTGGCTCCAAATGCGCGAGCTAATCAACGGTCGCAAACTAAAGGTTTTGAATTTATTCGCCTACACGGGAGGCTCAAGCCTGTTCTGTGCTCAGGCCGGGGCTGAAGTGGTTCACGTTGACGCCTCTAAAGGTACGGTAAAATGGGCATCCGATAACGCAAAAGAAAATAACATCGACACCATTCGCTGGATTGTTGATGACGCAAATGTCTTTATTGAAAAAGAACTCCGTCGCGGAAACAAATATGACGGAATTATTTTGGACCCCCCAAGTTACGGCCGAGGACCAGATAAACAGATCTGGAAAATTGAAACCCACTTGACCCCAATGCTTCAGAAGATTCAGAAATTATTTTCAAATCACTTCTCGTTTTTGTTGTTATCATGCCATTCGCAAGGGTACACGCCCATCTCTTTAAAAAACCAATTGGAAGATCTCTGCGGAAAAGGCGAATATATTTCAGAAGAAATGGTGGTCTTTGATCAGCAAAACCGTCCCTTGCCATCAGGCTGCAGCTGTTTATTCGTAAATAGATAGATCTGACCAATCTTTAGTCGAGCAGGGCAAAGCTTTTTCATTCCATCTGCCGATAAGCTAGGGCGATGGCTCTTCATAAAAAAGTCATATTCGATAATATTCACGGCTACATAACTCTCAACCGAGTCGAGGAACGCATACTTCAGTCTGCATATTATCAGCGTTTGCGATGGGTTCGCCAATTGGGGTTTACTTTTTACTTGTTTCCTGGGGCTACCCACACACGATTTGCACACACGTTGGGTGTTTTGCACGTCATGGACAAGATTTTAAGGTCAGTCGGCAAAGCTGTCCCCGAAGAAAAATTTTTTGACCCTAACGTGACTGACGAACAAACACGATTTCATCGCACAATGAGACTTGCAGGTATGTTGCATGACATTGGAACCTTCCCATTTTCGCACACCGTAGAAATTGCCTACCTCGAACATTGGAAAAAACAAACAACACCCGCATTGAAAAAAAATGAAGCAAGCCATGAAGCTCTGGGATCCCACATCTTGCAAAATACGGATTTTCCTGGGGGCATAACACAGATTCTTAAAGAAGAAGGGATTGATCCACGCGAACTGTCGCTGATAATTTCCGGGAAATCGAGTAATGTACTGGCAAATCAACTAATGCATTCAGATATGGATGCAGATCGCATGGATTATTTAATACGTGATTCTTATCACACCGGTGTAAAATACGGCGAATTTGATCGTGATTATTTAATTCAAAAACTTAAAGTCACAAAATACAAAGGCCACGATATTCTTGCCATCGACGAACGTGCAATTCAAGTGGTGGAATACTTTCTAATCTGCCGCTACTCATGGTATTCGCAAATCATCGCAAATGGTACGGGATACAAATTTGATCTTTTGGCTGCAAAAATTTATGAATATTTTTTGGAAAACGATCAGGCTCATTCATTCAAATATCTGATGGAAGATATGTCTCAGAACCCTTCTCAATTTTTTACTTTTAATGATTCTTATTTTATGGCGATGATGAACGATTTTCTCGCACAAAAAGTAAAGCATCCTGTCATGTCCGAATTGTGCGAAATGCTTGCATATCGTCGAGCCCCAAAACACATCCACTGCGCGCCCATTATCCCAACACTGATTGAGTCGCCTGAAAACCGAGACGAAGTTTATGAAAATGCCAAAAGGGCTGCATTTTGGTTGGAAGGCGAAACAAAGCAACTCAATCCCGATAGTTGGATGATCATAGATATTCCCAAAAAAGACGTTACGTTTATGTCAAACCCAGCATACGATCACAAAAAAGAAACTGACCCTCTACTCGCGCGCGATCCAGTCAAAGTACTAACTACAGGCGGGGAACTCCGCCAACTCGTGGATGTTTCAAATTCCGTGATTCGTGTTCTCAGAAACTACCGCAACTTTTTGCCTCGTATTTACACAAGCCCCAAAACTTATGAAATGCTCGAGAAAAAAGGTGTACTCAAATCTCTCGAGGCACAATTCAAAACCTTTAAGAAGGCCTCTTAGTTTTTCGCTTTGCTTTTTTGAGGCCCTCACGAATGCGGTCAGCAATTTCTCCAATAGTTGCGCCAGGTCCGAAAACTTCCATCACGCCCATTTTTTTCAACCGCTTCGCGTCATCACCAGGAATAATTCCACCCACAAAAATGGGTTTTTTGATGCCCTTTCCTTTAAGCATTCTATGAATTGACTCAACAAGCGCAATATGCGCGCCAGACAAAATGGAAAGGCCAACGACATCCACATCTTCCTGAATGACAGCATTTACAACCATTTCAGGCGTTTGATGCAATCCTGTGTAGATGACCTCAAATCCATGATCGCGCAGCCCACGAGCCACCACCTTGGCGCCTCGATCATGACCATCTAGCCCTGGCTTTGCAACAAGAACACGAATTATATCCATGCGGAAAGAGTAGTATTTTTTCGTACTCAATTCACGATTTTTTTATTATAAAAATATGATTTCAATAAATCTAATTAACGCTATCCAGCGATTGGAGACCTCATGGAGAAAAAACGTCCTGCGCTAACGACATTTTCTGACGATGAAAACGCATTTCGAGACGCTGTTCGCTCTTTTGCTGAAAGTGAAATCAAACCCATTCGAAACAAAATGGATGACGAATCCAAAATGGACAGAACCCTCGTCAAAAAACTTTTTGAGATGGGATTAATGGGCATAGAGTCGCCCGAAAAATATGGTGGAGCTGCCAGCACGTTCACAATGGCCTGCATCGCAGTTGAAGAACTGGCTCGAGTTGATGGGTCCGTTTCTGTTCTTTGCGACGTTCAAAATACGCTTGTAACCAATGCCTTCCTAAAATGGGGATCTGAGTCCATAAAAGATAAATACATGCCCCAGCTTGCAGCACAAAAAGTTGGTGCGTACGCACTTTCTGAAAGCGGGTCGGGCTCGGATGCTTTTGCATTAAAAACGCGGGCACAAGACGCTGGCGATTTTTATGAAATTACAGGCAACAAGCTCTGGATCACAAATGGAAACGAAGCCGATATTTTTATCGTGTTCGCAAACATTGATCCGACTAAAGGGTATAAAGGGATCACGGCATTTGTAATTGAGCGTGGTATGTCAGGGTTCACTGTTGGAAAAAAGGAAGACAAGTTAGGAATTCGAGCGAGCTCCACATGCGAACTATTATTTGAGAAATGTAAAGTGCCAAAATCCAATGTTTTGGGCGAGGTGGGGAAAGGTTACAAAGTCGCAATTGAAACTTTAAATGAAGGCCGAATCGGTATCGGCGCACAGATGATCGGTATTGCACAGGGTGCATACGAGGCTGCACTTGGGTACATCAAAACCCGTGAGCAATTTGGAAAATCCATAGCCCAGTTTCAAGGGGTTCAGTTCCAATTATCCCAAATGCGGATTCAATTAGAGGCTGCAAAACTAATGGTTTACAACAGTGCGCGCCTCAAAGATAGCGGCCTTGATTTTATCAAAGAAGCCGCTATGGCAAAATACTATGCATCAATCTGCTCTGAAAAAATTTGTTCTATGGCAATTGATATGTTCGGTGGAAACGGATTTACCAAAGAGTATCCTGTAGAAAAATTCTATCGTGACGCGAAAATTGGTCAAATTTATGAGGGCACAAGCAATATGCAATTGCAAACAATTGCAAAAATGGAGCTTGGAATATGACTTTTCAGCACAATAAAACTCAGTCCCCAAAAATGTTTGATCGTATTGCGCGCAGGTATGATCTTTTAAATCGTATCCTGTCTGGCGGGATCGATGTTTCATGGCGAAAGAAAATGGCAAACTTCTTGCCCGGAGCACCCAACCTTCAACTGTTAGACATCGCAACTGGCACCGCAGACCAAATCATTTACTTGTTAAAATCAAACCGAATCGAAAAGGCTATTGGCATCGATTTGTCAGATGGTATGCTCACAGAAGGTCGAAAAAAAATTAGCCAAATGCGATTGGATTCAAAGGTAGAGTTGCGTAAAGGCGACGCCTGCGAAATCCCATTTTCGCCGAATATTTTTGACGTTGTCACAATTTCATTTGGGATTAGAAATATCCCTGATGTTCAGAAGTCCCTAAATGAAATGTTTCGTGTCTTAAAACCTGGGGGCCGCGTTTTGATTTTAGAGTTTTCACTGCCCGCCATAAGCTGGATTCGAAAACCCTATTTATTTTACTTCCGAAATATTTTGCCGACAATTGGCGAAACTATTTCCGGCGATGGCATAGCCTACCGTTATTTGAATGCGACAGTGGAAAACTTCCCCCACGGGCAAGCCTTCCTTGAACTAATGAAAAATGCAGGTTTTCATGAGCTGCATCAGGAAATGCTCACTTTTG
>CAUJEF010000114.1 GCA_963169515.1 Bdellovibrionota bacterium | reverse complement strand
TACCCGCAAGCGAAGCCATCGCAGTTCCGCAAATGCCCATCAAATGGATATGGCTACCAGGTTTTGGAGTCACTATATTATCTTAGGGTTCAATTCTTCGCGAATCTTTTAAACATTTCGTCATGGACGAACCGACGAAGATTTAAAATCCCATACCTCTCACGTCCATAGTAAACTCGATTTGTGAAAAGTACGACAAAAAAATCATTGGAAAGATCGAACCAAAACGACGTTCCAGTAAAACCTAAAAATCCAATTGATTTTCTAGAAAACAAGTCGCCAGAGCTCGATCCAATTTTTGCTGGCATCATAAATCCTAAAGCCCAGCGATTGTTGCCTATGGTCGAAATACGAAAAAACTTTCGAACTGTCGAGGGCTTAACAAACTCACCCCTTTTGCCACGATAAATTTTACGCAACAATAACACATACTGGACAAGCTCATCGATTGGACCAAACAGGCCAGAATGGGTGGAAATCCCGCCTAACGACCACGTATTTTCATCATGTACTTCACCCTGCATTCTTTTTTTGCGCCATTTACATATCTCTGTAGGAGCGTATAAATGGCGCGCATGATGCGGTTTGTTTAAAAAATGAAAATCCGTTTTTTTGAACCCAAGATCTTTTTTAATCTCATTCCAAATTTCATAAAGGTTTTTGTTATATAATTCTTCAAGCACAAACCCGAGTATAAAATAATTCAAATCGGAATAAACAGGTTCATTATTTTTTTTTACGCTTTCATTGCGCAGGCTTTTCCGAAGTTGAACCCAGCGATCTTGCGGCGTAAATTTTGGGTTGATAGATTTATAGTAGGGTTTCCACCAGAAATAGCCGGATGTATGATTTAGAAGCTGTTTTACTTTTACATTTGATTTTGGGAACCATGGCAATATGTTTGATATTTTTTGATCCAGTATTTGCGGATTTCTTTCATACAACTTCATCACAGCAGAAATAGCGAATACTGGTTTTGTTACGGATGCCCAATCATAGAAGGCATACGTCTTTCCCAATGAGATAGAAAATTTTTTGTTGCCCCCCTTGTAGGCAACAAACTTTAATCCTGGTGTGACACCGCGAGCTTTTCGTTCCAGCTGCTTTCGAAAGCTCATCACTTAGCCCCTGTGTGGACAATGAGCTCTCCCCGCTTTCCCGTTTCAAGCTGTGCCGGAGTGTTTAGAGGTAGCGTTCGCACCAACGGTCCATGACCCGACTTAACCCCTTTTAAAACTGGAAACTTCATCCGGTCCGCAAATCTTTGCAAGGCAACATAGACTAAGTTTTTCCCCGATTTTTCAGTTCCACCAATAAACTCACCCAAAACGACAGCCTTTACGCCCCTGAAGATTCCAGCATTTTCTAAATGCATCAGCATACGTTCAACCTCGTAGCCGCGTTCATCGACGTCTTCAAAAAATAATATTTTCCCATTTCCCCGTGGCTGCCATGGCGTGCCCATGCTGTTTTGAAACAAACATAAATTTCCACCCAACACCGGACCCCGTAAAATTCGACCTTGCTGAGCATATTTATTCATGGGCTTCAAATTTGAAAAAACTTGCGTCTGAATTTTTCCAAAAATTACCCTTTCTAGGTCTTTTCTTTCGGCCGCGACGGCCTTCTTCAGTCCAAGCATCGAAATCATAGGGCCATGGAGTGTTGGCCAATTCCAATGTTGATTTAGAAAAATATGAAACGTCGTAATGTCACTCAACCCGATAAACATTTTTGTTTTTCTAGGAACTTTCCATTTTTTTAATTCCGACAAGAACCGAAAGGTCCCAGCTCCACCCCGCGCGCACCAAATAGCCTTGGAGTCAGGGCTGTAAAATGCTTGGCGTAAATGTTCGATAGTGTCTTGAATTGAGTTAGCATAAATAAAGTCAGGGCGGAAAATATTCTTAGGGGTCCTCATTTCAAGACCCAACGACGCCAGATATTCCATGCCTGGCCTAAACTCATTTTTTGAACACCACGATGATGGAGCGATAACATCGACAATGTCCCCTGGCCTTAAAATTTCCCACTTATTCCGAAGCATTATGTTACGTCCACTGGTGCTATAAGGGGACCGCGCAATTAGCGCCACGTCCCTGTAAAAAGTCTAAGATTTAACGCTCTATTTGAAAAGGTTTTTTTAATAAATTCGATACCTTACCCACCATCTTGGGAAGGCTCTGAGATTGCTATGCTTTTAAGAGAATTCGTAAGCGTGCTTAGTTGGGAAGTATTGGCGATGGATATTTTTAAAAGTTTGATTTTAGTAACATTTTTCAGCCCTAGCTTGTCCCTCGGAGCTGATGAACGGGCGCGTGTATCTTTAACCTTGGACAAGGACTCTGGCGGGGTAAACACTGCCTTCTATGGCGGCATGGTGAAAAACAAGCTTCTCTATTCCTATATTAAACGCGAGGGAGACTCTGAGATTCGACGAAACTGCTGGTTTGGCACGGCCCCTGGAGTTTCGGGGGTTCTCGTAAAAGAAAAAATAAAGTTTTATCAGAAGGCTGCAAAGAAAAAAAAAGAGTCTCGGGTTGAACAATCTATTTATGTCGATGGCAACCTTGCCAACGCAATAAAGGCTTTGCTAGGTCTTTATAAGGCCCACCCCAACCGCTTTATTCAAGGACTAGATAGTGATAAAAGAACCATAACATTAGGTGTTTTGAAACAAAGCAGCGATACAGAGTTGGCCCGGTTAGCCCAAAACACTATCAAGAAAATTGAACGAGTATGCGACAAACAAATATAAAAACATACATAGTCCCATTTATTCTGCTTGGAATACTCTTAGCGAGTTCATTGTATCTAGTGGCTGACAGATTTTTCCATCGTGACGTTCGTATTTTGCTGGAAAAAGAAATCAAGGGACTAAAAACAAAGCCCGAAACGCACGAAATTCGCAATTACACCGAAGCCGTAAATGAAGTGGTGGAGTATGCTTCACGATGTATGGCGGCAGCCGATGAAACTGGCATTTGCCGAGATTCCAACGCTCTTGATTTGGTTCGAGCTTTAAAGATTTCAGATTCAATTTATTTCAAAACACGAAAATTTAAAACCTCCCCGTTCCAATTCTTTGAACGAAAGCTCGCGCTACGGATGGGGATCGACGATCTAAAATGCCGCTTGGAAAATAAAAAACCTGTCTGCCAAGTTGTTCGAAGCTAAATCTTCAAGAAACTATAGATTTCCCTTTGAGAATCTTCCCACGCTTTTTTGCCCATTGTTTTTTCGTCCACTATTAAATGCTGCGGCATCGGTTGTCGCCATGAGCGGGCGGGCTTTAAATCATAGATTTTCCAGTTCTGAAGCTCTCTGTCTTGAATAAACTTTGCGGTTCCTGCATAGCTGATCAATTCGTCTTTTCTGTTGAGTAGCACAAGCGCTTCGGAGCTTTTTGGCGGTCTCAATCCTTTAATTAATTTATAAATTTCATTGTTGACCCGAATGGAGGACCACTTGTGAACATTGTAATTTTTAATATTCAAACTGGGGACAGGAACATTTGGATACCCCGTAGTTCGCGCAATCCAAACCAAATAATCCCGTGGGGCCAGGGCAGGCGCAACCAAAACCATCTTTTTCATGGCGGTTTTAAATTCTTCGTTTTTCTGTAAGTAAGAAACGCCAACCAACCCACCCAGAGAGTATCCCAGGTAAAATAGAGGCAAATCAGAATAGTTCGCTTTATAATATCCAAAGGCCCGGTCCAAATCTGAAAACCAGTGCTCGGTTTGAGCCGTATTATATAGATCCACTTCACCCGGCCTGTGACCTCGAAAAACTAAATTGTAGGTTCCTCCACCCCAGTTTTGAAGCATTTTTTCGAACTCACCCATGCGTGCAGGGTGCAAATTCATACCATGGGCAACAATGCTATAAAATTTCATACTATTCTTCATCGAGACCAAATAGTGGGGTTGGATACTTGCCGTTGAAACAAGCGGCACAGTAGACTTCGTTTGATGAATTCATCGCCTTAAACATTCCGCTTTCAGTCAGATAGGACAAAGAATCGGCCCCCACGAACTCTCGGATTTCTTCTATCGACTTTGTCGCCGCAATCAGTTCGCTCTTATGGGGTGTATCCACCCCGTAATAGCATGGTCCTGTGGTAGGAGGAGCCGCAATTTTTAAATGGACTTCTGTGGCACCTGCGTGACGAATTAGAGAAATAATTTTCTTGCTGGTTGTCCCGCGTACGAGCGAATCGTCTATCACAATGACTCGTTTCCCATTTAATATAGCCGACTGGGGATTTAATTTTACCTTCACTCCAAAACTGCGAATAGATTGCTTGGGCTCAATAAATGTTCGTCCAACATAGTGATTTCTGATAATACCCAGCTCAAATGGAATTCCACTTTGTTGGCTGTAGCCGAGAGCTGCCGGCACACCGCTATCTGGAACTGGGATAACAACATCTGCAGAGACTTTCGATTCCCGCGCTAATTCGCGTCCAAAATTCTTTCGAGACTCATAAACGCTTTGGCCAAACACAACGCTATCCGGTCTTGAAAAATAGACGTGTTCAAAAATACACTTCGCGTGAGCTTTGTTTTCAGTATAACGGGTTGAATGGGTCTCACCCGTGTGATCGATCCAGAACATTTCGCCAGGCTCAATTTCACGCTCAAACTTTGCACCGATCAAATCAAAAGCACAGGTTTCAGACGACAGTACCCATGCCTTTTCCCCTCTTGTATTGATTTTGCTACCCAAAACAAGGGGCCTGAAACCATGCGGATCACGAATCGCGATTAATTTTTTTCGAGTCATAAGAAGCAAACTGTAGGCGCCCTCAAGTGTCGAAACGCTTGATTTTAAGGCGTCGATAAATTTCATGTTCTGCTTTTTTGCCAACATATGAAGAAGGACTTCAGTGTCCGTCGTTCCTTGAAATATTGCCCCTTCATTAGACAACATTTCCCGAATCTGCTTGTTGTTTACAATGTTTCCGTTGTGAGCAATTGCAATCTGCGTGCGGCGAAGGGTTGCCGTCAATGGCTGCGCATTCGACAGCAAATTCGAACCCGTCGTTGAATAACGAACATGCCCGATCGCCACACGCCCCTTCAGCGTATCAAGGTCAGATTCTTGAAAAACGTCGGCAACCAAACCCAAACCTTTATGGTTGAAATGAACACCCTTCTCACCCACGTTTTCCAGTGAAACAATTCCGGCAGATTCCTGCCCGCGGTGTTGAAGCGCGTAAAGGCCCAAATAGGTTAACCGGCTAGCGTCGTGGTCGTTCCAAACCCCGAATACTCCACATTCGTCTTTCCATTTTTTAGACATCATTTTGCATCCTCGACAAATGGGCTTTCGTACGCCTCTGAAAGATTCTTCAGCTTCATCTGAATTGACCTATCAATTTTGAATTCATTTTTTATCGTTTGACCGATCATAAAGAAATCTAATTTTTTTTGCTTTAAACGTAATTCGAAGTCACCCGAATGTTTCTGCTCTACCACAAAAAGGACTTCATAGAAATGCTCAAGAAACAAATCTTCATCTTTTGCCAGAGCCAAATTTTTACCCACCACGTACACTTCACAGCCAATATCGCCTTTGCACATCCGAGCCAACGCGTATGCCAGGCCATATTTACCAACAACCTTAGATGACGTGACTCCAGCGCCATTGGCTATATACAGGATCGAATTCACAAATTCAGCCGCCTTCGTCGGCACAATCTGGCCGGTTCCATAAGTTGTTTCATCTTGATCTTCTTGAAGCTGGCCACCTGTAGTTAGCTGCACCGATCTTACAAGATAAATTTTTTGTTTTTCCTCTGTAAAATGTTCTTTCGGCAGCTTCTCCAGATGAGATCGCAAGCCGATCATTCCGATAGAAGGCGTCGAAGTGATGTTTTCCCCGTCGGTTTCATTATAAAGGCTCACATTTCCGCTAATGATTGGGGTCACAAGCGACTCACACGCTAAACTTACGTTTCGTGTTGTTGCAACGAACTCAGACATGATTTCTAGTCGCTCTGGGTTTCCAAAGTTCAAACAGTCTGTCACAGCAATAGGCTCAAAGCCCTTTGCTGCCAGTTCCAAGGCAGGTAAAAAAACCGCATCTTTTGCGCCTTCGGCGGCATCAAATCGCATAACCTGAGGGCGACAGCCCAGCGCAAGACCCAGGGCTCGATTTGTTCTCGGTAAACGAATAGCTCCGATCCCGACTTCGCAATCATAGACAGTGTTTGCGCCGACACGTTGATCGTATTGTCGAAAAACCCAAGCTCGGGACTTCCCTTGTTGACTTGTTAAAATTCCATTCAATGTCTCACTTGCTTTTTTTATTTTTAAACCAATCTCACGAACCGTATCCACTCGATGGGCCGGCTGCCATGGTTCAAATGGACGGGTGTGCTCGGGCGCCTCTTCGACCAAAAGATCTGGGTCAATATCTGTCAACAGTTCGTCGTGCCAAAACAAACGAATTTTTTTACGGGTCGTTATTTCACCAATCACGGTTGCATCAAGCCCCCAGCGATGAAATACACTTTGCAAGGCTTCAAGCTTTTCAGGTTCGCATACAAGAAGCATTCTTTCTTGTGATTCAGAAAGTAAAATCTCTTCTGGTGTAATTGATGTGTCACGCAGTGGAACCTGATCCAGCCATATATCAAATCCCACACCGCCCTTTGAGGCCATTTCAAAAGAAGAACTGATCAATCCTGCCGCACCCATATCTTGAATCGCAACGACTAGGTCTTGTTTCATAACGTCAATACAAGACTCAATCAAAAGCTTTTCAAAAAACGGGTCGCCAATTTGGATTGTTGGGCGCTTTGATTCTGAATCCTCGTCAAACGATTCACTCGCCATGCTCGCCCCATGAACACCATCTCGTCCCGTCTTTGCGCCAACGTAGACTATGTGGTTGCCTTGGCCTTCTGCTTTTGACAGGAACACCCGGTCGCCCTCTTCGAACAGTCCGACCGCCAACGCATTCACCAGAATATTATTTTTATAGGATCTGTGAAACTCGGTCTGTCCAGTAATTGTTGGAACCCCCACGCAATTTCCATAACCACTGATGCCGCTTACAACCCCGTCTATAAGATATGGCATACGATCGCTATCGGTTGGACCAAAACACAAATAGTTTGCAAGAGCTACCGGCCGTGCGCCCATGGTAAAAATATCACGCAAAATTCCGCCGACGCCAGTCGCAGCACCTTGGTAAGGCTCGATAAAACTTGGGTGATTATGACTTTCCATTTTAAAGGCAACACGTTCACCCTGCCCAAGATCTACAACACCCGCATTTTCACCAAAGGCTACGACAACTCGCGGGGATTGCTTAAATAATTTTTTAAGGTGAACTTTGCTGCTTTTATAAGAACAGTGTTCACTCCAAAGCGCACTGAATAATGCCCACTCTACTCCCTTAGGGGCGCGACCAAGAAGATTCGAAATCTTTTTATATTCCTCTTCGCTCAAACGATAGGCTTTAAGTTTATTTTTTAATTCCATTTTCTGCCTTTATAGCCAGTTAAAAAAGCCAATCCCGTCATTTGATCCCATCCAGTCAAAGATCGCTCGCTCTGGATGTGGCATTAACGCCACAACATTGCCCTTGTCATTTACCACACCCGCAATATCATTTAATGACCCATTCGGATTATCCAAATAGCGGCACCACACTTGTCCCCGATCTTCGATTTTTTTCAAAGTCTCCGAATCGGCATAATATCGCCCATCACCATGCGCAATCGGCAAACGAACTTTTCTGTTTTTTTCAAAATTAGCACTCCAAGGGATTTTATTGTTTTCGACTTTTACCTGAACCCATTTGTCTTGAAACTTAAGTTTTTCGTTCCTGAGCAGAGCACCCGGTAAGATCCGTGCTTCACATAAAATCTGAAAGCCATTGCAAATTCCAATAACTGGGACTCCGTGATCTATGGCCTCCTTCAAGCTTTTCATAACTGGGCTCATGGCCGCAAGCGCTCCCGTTCTGAGGTAATCACCGTAACTGAAACCACCTGGGATAACCAGGGCCTTATAGTCTTTCCACCCAAAGCGATCCGTATGCCACAGCCACTCAGGTTTAGCTTTCACCGTTTCGACCGCTTGCCAAATATCACGATCGCAATTGGTTCCTGGAAATCTTAATACACCAACTTTATTCACAATACATCTATCTCATAGGTTTCGATCAAGTTATTATGCAAAACCGCCTGAGCCATTTTCTCAGCCTCTTTCAATGCGGTTTTTTCGCTATCTGTGTCGACGTCGATAACGATGTATTTCCCAATACGACACTCTTTCAAATCATACCCCTGTTGTTTGAGCGCATTTTGAACAGCACGGCCTTGGGTATCAAGCACTTCACTCTTAGGTAAAACTTTAACAGCCACTTTCACTTTTATTCCTTTCTTGCCTTGCCATTTTCCGTGGGTAGGCTTTAAGTTTAAGGCAATAGTTCTTTCCAATGGGTTCGAATTCGGTTCTCAATATCGCGATAACTTTCTATCACGTTTCCCAAATCTTTGCGAAAGCGATCCTTGTCCTTTACTTCCCCGGTTTTGAAATCCCATAATCTACAGCTGTCCGGAGAAATTTCGTCAGCTAAAATTAGCTCACCATTAGAGTTTCGACCAAATTCCAGCTTAAAATCGACAAGATCCAATCCCATTTCTCCAAAAAATACTTTTAATTCAGCATTGATTCGCACTGCTGCAGACTTCAATTTCTGAATTTCATTCAAATCCTTTGCTGTGTTCAGCATTAATGCTTGCTCATCATTAATAAATGGATCACCAAGAGCATCATTTTTATAGAAAAATTCAACTAGCGGTGGAACAAGGTCTTTCTTTTCTGCTATCCCAAGTCGCTTCACTAAAGATCCGGCCGCTTTATTTCTAACGACCACCTCTAGCGGGATCATTTTCAATTTCTCTGTGATCATATCTCGGGTTCCTGGACTTTGAATCCAGTGAGATTTAATTCCTTTTTTCTTAAGATATTTAAAAATTGTAGTGCATATATTGCGATTAAGAGGGCCTTTATCATTTAATTCAGCCTTCTTTGCCCCGTTAAATGCCGTCATGCTATCCTTGAACTCTTGCCAGACCAATTCTGGGTAACCCGCAACTTCAAAAAGCCTTTTGGCTTTCCCCTCATAAATTAAATTTCCTTTTTGATATCCCATCAGGACCTCACTATGGATTCCAAAATTTTTCCAACCGCTTCCAAATTCCCGCTAAATGCTTTTTTGATCTCCGTTTGCTTTAAATACTTTTTTATTACTTTATGTTTCAACGCCTTTGATTCTAAATTTTCCCCATTTTTTAATGAATGGCTTAAGCTTTGAACGTGTTTGTAAGCATCTTCCCGACTTAAACCCTTTTTAACCAAAGCCAAAAGCAGCTGAGATGAAAA
The DNA here is from genome assembly GCA_963169515.1 of Bdellovibrionota bacterium. GTDB lineage: Bacteria > Bdellovibrionota > Bdellovibrionia > Bdellovibrionales > JAEYZS01 > CAUJEF01. Next base: position 1,848 of record CAUJEF010000114.1, on the reverse strand, counting down.
TAACTGTCCCTTTGAAAGAGCCATATTCTCCAACATTCGTTTTTTATTAACCACAAGCCCTTTAAGCAAATCGGTCATCCGAGCTATTGCATAATCAGCGAGAATAAATGCATCCGGAAGTATCACGCGTTCAACCGACGAGTGACTAATATCACGCTCATGCCACAAGGCCACATTTTCAAGAGCGGGCTGCGCATAAGACCTCAAAAGACGCGCAATTCCCGTAATATTTTCAGCACTAATAGGATTTTTCTTATGTGGCATCGCACTTGAGCCTTTTTGGCCCTTTGCAAAGCCCTCCTCTACCTCTGAAACTTCGGTCCGTTGCAAATGGCGAAGCTCGATGGCAAAGCGCTCCAGCCCCGCACCCAATAATGCTAAACTTAATATCACTTCCGCGTGGCGATCACGCGGTATCACTTGAGTAGCGACTGTCTCCGTCATGAAATTCAATTTTTCAGCAACCTTTTTTTCGACTTCGCTTCCAAGACTGGAATAGGTTCCCACAGCTCCACTCAATTTTACAACCGATGCCGCCGCCACTGCAGTCTCCAACCGATCCTCATTACGCTTCAATTCCGCATAAAAACCCGCAAGTTTCAGGCCAAAGGTGGTTGGCTCCGCATGGATACCATGTGTTCGTCCCGCGCACAGGGTTTTCTTGTGCTCTCTAATTTTTTCTTTAAACGCCTTTTTCAACGCTTGGATGGATTTTGAAAGAATTCGGTGAGCGGAAACAATTTGCAAATTTAAAGCCGTGTCCAATACATCTGAGCTCGTTAAGCCATAGTGAACGAACTTACCATTGGGCCCTACGCTTTCAGCAACATTTGACACAAAGGCAATCACATCGTGTCTCGTTTTTTCTTCTAGTTTCTGGATACGCCCGACAGAAAACTTTGATTTTTTCAAAATGTCTTCTGCTGCCTGTATCGGGATAATTTTTAGCTCACCCTGAGCTTCCGCCACAGCCCTTTCGACATCCAACATAAATTTGAATCGTGCGTCGGGGGAAAATATGCTCCCCATCTCTTTACGAGTATATCTCAAGATCACGGCCCCGTCTCCTTACCTTTTCAGTTGTTTTCGAAGACATCTGAATATTGTTAAAAATTTCGTTTTGATAACTTAGCACCGATTCCCAATCCAAACGGTCCCATTGTTCTGGTCCAGACACCTTCGAATTATCAAATGTTGGAGTGCTCGAGGCTTTCAATGCCTCGGTATCAAAAACTGGAAATGGCGGCGGCCCCATGGAAATCGACGATGCACCGAACTCTACCGGCAGTTCAAAGTCCTTCATCATTGTTTGCGGGCATTTTTCTAAAAACTTAATTTGAATCCGCTCCCCGATCTTCTTCAGATAATCCATATCAAACCGCCTCTGATATGGGATACGCACCCACAAGTTGAACTCGTCCATCATGCTGCCACGATGTACGACAATCATTTCATGATGTGACCATGGCAAAAACGGGTCCACCATAACAAATGCCTTTGGGAATGAATCGGAAACCCAGGTGGGTTTTACAAGAATACGGTATTTCGACCAATACCATTGTGGTCGAATTAAGTTGTTCTGAAACAGAGCCACTGCAATGTCCTTGTTTAGATATTGGATTTCTTCTTGCGAGAGGAAGAAAAAATAGTTATCTGCCGCAATTATATCGCCGGTTAACTTAAGTGATTTTATTTTTCGCCCTTCCTTTTCAATACCCAAAACAGATTCGTTTTTTATGATCCGAACACCGCGATCCCCTAAGTTTTCCAAATCCACGTCAAAACTACGTCGCGTTGTCAAGCGCAGGCTCCAATTATCTAAAATGGGAAGTGGTACCCCACCATTCA
>CAUJEF010000113.1 GCA_963169515.1 Bdellovibrionota bacterium | reverse complement strand
ATCATTATGACGTCAGGGTCTTGCCGAAGGATTGCGCGCAGACCACTGGCAAATGTCAGTCCAATTTTTGAATTTACTTGAATCTGTCCAATGCCGTGAATTCGTTGCTCGACGGGATCTTCAACGGTGATGATATTTCGTTCGATCGAATTGATTTTCATAATGCAAGCGTACAGGGTCGTGGATTTACCTGAACCCGTCGGCCCTGTAACAAGCACGATGCCATGTGTTTTTGCCAAAAGATCCGTGATGGCCGTCATGCTATCGCCCATGAATCCCAATTGTTCAAGTTCTAGGATCACGTTGGATCTGTCTTGAAGACGCATAACGAGCCGTTCACCGTGTGAGGTCGGAACCGTATTCAAACGAATATCTATATCTTTACCCGCAAGTTTCAATGGAATCCGACCATCTTGGGGCAAGCGTTTTTCTGCGATATTTAAATTGCCCATAACTTTGATACGAGAAGTGATCGAGTTCTGCAATTTTTTTGGCGGCTTAAAAATATCATATAATACACCGTCAATTCGAAAACGAACCACCATGTCTTTTTCATAAGGTTCAATATGGATATCCGAAGCTTTTTCTTTTACGGCACGAAACAACAAAGTGTTAACCAGTTTAATAACTGGGGCGTCATCATCGCCAGCCTCTAACAAATCAATGATCGGCTCGTCCAAGTCATAATCCGCATTTTCAATTTGATCCAAGCCCTCAAGGCCAGCCGTACTTTTTTCGTAAACTTTGTTGATCGCGTCTTGAATTTTGGGGCTAGATGCTACAAGGGCTTGGACTTGCTTTCCAAACATTGCGCGCAAATCATCCAATGCACGATAATTTAGCGGGTTGGCCGTTAACACGGTGATATTTTGCGGGGTTTCTTTGAAGGGGAGGACGGAGTGCGTTTTTGCATAGTTGATCGGAAGATTTCGGACGAGGTCCGGCGGGATATCATTTACAGGAATATCTTTTAAGAATTCAGACCCCAACTGTTTACAAAGCTCAGCCAAAACAGCATCGGGGTTTGCAAAATTCTTCTGGCTTAGCAATTCACCAAGCGGAACACCCTCTTCGGTTTCGGTCGCAAAAAGAGTGTTCAGCTCTTTTTCGTCCATAGAGGTATTTTTTAATAAAATATTTCCGACACTTTCATTGGCCATTCACAATTACTCTTCAAGTTCTTTTTGTTCGTCAAGATCTTCTAATAACTCTTCATCCTTTTGCTCTGGGGTTTTTTCCACCGCTTTTTTGGGCGCAGGCGCCAAACCAACGCGTGGATCCATAGCTTCAAATAAACCACCTTGCTTGTCGCGACCACCCATATTTTCCTTAATAAAATTTAATCTTTCATCAAGTTTTTGCCCCAATAACAAATTGCTATCAGCTCGGTTGCGAATAACTTTTGGCGTGATGAATACTAACAAGTTTACTTTGCTTACGTTCGAGGTCGTCGATTTGAATAACCAACCCAGTAACGGGATATCGCCAAGGATTGGAACCTTTGTAACGGTGTTTTCCTCTTGGTCCCGCATCAATCCGCCCAAAACCGCAGTGTCGCCGTCAGGAACAACTATATTTGTAACAAGCGCACGGTCGTTAGTAACAACGGACGCATCTGCCAAGGCCTTCGCCTGAACTTGACGGGTTGAAAGTTGTTTAATTTTCTGATCGATTTTCAATCGAACGGATTCGGATTTTGGGGAGATATACGGAGTGATTTTCAACTTGATGGTTGCTTCCTCACGCTTGATCGATGTCGTGGCCGGGCCGGTTCCGCTTTGTGTTGTTTCTGTTCCCACTGGGATTGTTTCGCCAACCTCAATTGTGGCTTCTTCGTTATCCATGGCGATCACTTGTGGGGTTGAAAGAACATTCACGTTGCTATTGCCCTTAAGGACATTGACAAATCCCAAAGTGTCTTTGACTTCAACTTCACCAGCTGCGGTCTTAATTTTTACGGTTGCACCACTTGCAAAGCCCAGCAGAAGACCGCTAGTCCCTGCAACATTCAGTAGGCTTTCCACATTACCACCGGTAAAGCCCATGCGCGCTGTTGAGTCTGGGGGATTTAAAAATTTAAAATAGTTCACTCCAATATTTGAAGAATTTCCAGCGACAAGCTCCATAATCATAGCTTCAACAAAAACTTGGTCGCGTGGAATATCGAGCTTGTTCAACATTGCAAGCACGGAACGGTAATCTTGTCGGTTTGCAAGAATGATCAAGCTGTTCGTATCTTTGTCAGCAGTGATTTTAACATCTCCGCCAAACATAGCTGTTCCGCCCCCGCCGGTAGTTTGATTTCGTTGGGACGCGCCAAACCCGCCATCGATCGTTGGAGGTTCGATGCCACCAAACCCTGGCGCGCCAGGTGTACGGCCGGCTTGTTTTTCGGCCTCTTGAACTTGTTTTGCGATGCCATTTAAAGTGTTCGCAATTTTTTCGGCTTCGCCGTATTTCACATAATATACATAAGCTCCGCCGCCCATGTCGTCTTTTGTATAATCAAGGGTCTTGACCAGGCCCTTTATTTTCTCGGTTCCCGCTTTGTTGCCCACGACGATAATGGAATTGGTTCTATCATCAGGCAGTACAAGGGATAAAGATGTTGCCCCAGCGCCACCGCTGGATTCGGAACTGGAACGGAAGCGTGAAATACCGCTACCGAACTGGGTTCGTTTGTTTTTCTCACCCTTGTTAATGATTTGATCAATCAGGTCCGCAAGGTCTTTTGCCTTTGCATAACGGATTGGGATCACTGTCAGTTGTTCTTCGAACCCGGGCACGTCCAATTGGGATAGAATTTTTTGAATGCGACTTACGTTCGTACCAAAATCCGAAATAATCAACGTGTTCGTTGGTTCGTACACGTCAATCGTACCGCTGTTTGATTTTAAGTTATTTGCAAACTTATTAAATTCTGTTGCAGGAATATGGCGCAAATGGACAATCCGAGTAATCATTTGATCTGTGTTCGGGGTGTAAGCGCCTTGGTAAATTTCAATGTTATCCTTTAAAGCGTTACGAGCTGGAAGAATTTTTAAAAACTTTCCCGCCGGAACGACTGAAAAATTATTGATCGCCAAGGCCGATAAAAAAGCCTTGTAAGCTTCTGCAACCGTAATTTGCGTCGGGGCAATAATTGTAATTTTGCCCCGGATCGATGGGTCGATAATAAAGTTTTTTCCAGTCAGTTCGGAAATGGCCTTCACAACGTCAGCGATTTCAGCATTCGGAAAATCAAAGCTTTCGATCAATTCAGGATAGTTTTCGTTCGTGATATCTTCTGTGTTGGCTTGGCTCAGGGGCGGGCGGGCGCGGCGCTTTCCAGAATTAAACGACGGATTTGGGTTCTTGCTGCCAAAAGTGCCTGGACTTAATGTATCGGGTGTTGTTGTTGATCCCGAATTGCCATTGTTTGGCTGTGTCGGACGGGCACCCAGTTCTTCTTCGAGCTCGCTTGAATCCCCGAAATCATCACCCTCATTCAACTCGTCTTGGGCACCGGCATTCATCCATATCCCCAAGCAAAAAAGAAGGACAAGTAGTTTTATATGTTTCATGATACCTTCCTCGAATCGCAAAACGATTCGGCCTATCAAATTACTCCACCGTATATGTCATGGTGACGTCTTGTCCGTCCCGATTTACAACGATTTCAAAACGTCCTTCATTTCTAAGTTGGTTATATAGCTCCATTGCACGAGCGGGGCTTGTCACTTTGGACCCATTCACTTCTTTGATTACATCATTTACGGCTAAACCGAGATCCGTAAAGATCGTACCCGGCTGGATTTCAAGCAACTTAAAGCCATCGATTTCATTTGTGCCAGGAATTTGATTTGGAACGGCTCGTGCCTGTTGCAGCAATTCAGGTAAATTTTTTAGATGACGGTTCAAATCATCTCGACGCAGCGTAAATTCCGTAGCGCTTTTCTTTTGTACGCCAGATGCGCTTGTTGTGGGTTTATTCACACTAAATGTTATTTTTGCATCATTTGGAATTTCGATGTATTCCAACTTTCCAGAACGATTGTTTCTAAAGATAGCTTTTCCCCGTTCTACTTTTATAAGGGTTGCAATGCCTTCGATCTCATCGTTTGGTAAGTAGGGGATGACTGTGTTGCCACTTTTGCTTTGGATTGCAGCAACGGATTTTGCCGGATTCACATGCACGATGGTTCCGATCAAACTTAGGGGCAGGGACGATGGAGATGCAATTGTGTTATCGAGATTTTCAGGTGCACCTTCCTGCCTAAGGAGCGGTGGAGGGATCACACCGTCAGAATTAAAGATATTTCGATCAGCAATCAGATTATAATCCGTAAGTAACTTCATAGGCGGTGTTTTCGGTCGCTGCGCAACCGAAGGCGGAGCTTGGGTCGGTAACATCATCGGGCGGATGAAAAGAATTAACAGGTTTGCAAGCAGAAAACCTGCAACCACAGCAAGTGCGTGGGGGTAGTACTTTTCAGCGGCAGGTTTTTGCAGCTTCTTACTTCGGATTGGAGCATGGGCAGAAGCGGCGCCGCTGGACTGGAACACCTCCGAAACCCGGGCCTGCGGTTCAAAGTCGCTTTTTTTCAAAAGAAGAGCTTTTAGTTTTTCAATCAAAGATGAAAATATTTTTTTCATTGTGTTCTCTGAATAAAATTATCAAATATGCAATTGTGAAGGTCACTCTTTTTATTGATAAATGGGTGAAATCACAGTTCTTTTTTCAGTGAGGCATGACCTTGGTCAAGTTCCAGAACAGGCATCGGGTTTTGCGTGGGCATTGCGAGCGCGACTATAGTCGCGACCATGGTTGGGCTGCGGTGGTCGGTTCAACAGTCACCGTGGTCATTTTGCCACATTCTAAAAACTTTTCAAACAGGGAATTTTAGTTACAAAAATAACAGGTTATGGGGCATTACCAACGACGCAAGACGGGGTAAAAAAATTTAAATCCGGGGGCGGATGTGAAAGCTGTTTTATTCGGTAAACTGAACGCGTTAGATAGGCCGGAAGTTCGTCGATCGTTGTTAAGAATTCCCGAAGTCATTTTTTATATCAATAAAGCTCAAAAAACTCTTGAAGAAATGAATATCGAAAAGATTGAGCTGATCAGTTTGATGATTTCGCCAGATTCACTTGAACGCGATGTCCGCAATCTTTTGGTGTCGGCGGTTCAGCTGGGATTGTTTTCACGATACGTTCGTTCGCATGGGCAGCCGGATTTTTTCTCATGCCCGAGCTACGGCGAGGCCCCGGTTTCTGTATGTTTGGGACGCTCAACATTTGAAAACCTTGTGCTTGATAGTCGGCTGTTCAGAAAACAAAATCAAATCCAGTTCCCAACGCAGATTTCATCATCAGATATTTTGAATTTCGACCCGTTTCTTTTCAGTCAATCCAACTTTGAGAAATACGGAGTTTACCATTTGAATGGTTACGGCAGCAAAAAACTAGTTTTCGAATCACAAAGCGCTGACAAAATAGTAGAAAAATTAGTTAAAAAATACGGCGTAAAAGAATTTGTAAATATTAGTCCCGATGACCTTATGTTGGATCCAGGTTCGGCACACATTGACCGCGTAGCGGTGCAAGTGTCGAATTCAATAGATTTAGATCCGATGTTGGGTTGGTTTTGGGGTTCGTTGGCAGAGTTGAAAATCGCCAGCGCAGAGTAGTTTTGGCGCCCAAAAGGGGTAGGGTTAGAGAGATGGGTGTTTTACTGATGGGCGTTGTGGCAGTGTTTTCTGCACACAGCGCACGGGCAGCGTGCCATTGCAGCAAAGTATACGATTTTAAAACCGTGACAGCAGCATTGCTGGCACAAAAAAATAGCGATCAATACGTCGTGGTTGAAGCGCGGGTGACAGACATTCCTGAAGTAGACCCTGAATGGGGATTTGCTACCACCCACTCTGTAGGTTTAGCGATAGAAAATGCGAATGACGCAGTTCCAGAAAAAATTTCCTTAAAATTTCCGTGGGCCGGTGAGTGCGATCCAAACCCAAAACTGTTTGAGCTGAACTGTCGTTATCAGATGATTTTGGAAAAAACAAAAGACCCAATGGCTCCCTTTCGTTATCCGGGTACGGCCTGCGAAATCGGAATGCGGACGTTATAGGCCGGGCACGGCTGCTTTATAACCAGATCGGCGTGTGCCCCATCTTAGTGCCAGCTTGATTCTAGCCTTTTTGTTAGCATAGAAGTTCCCTCTTTTTGACGAAATATTATGCGGGGGGCTTTTATGAAAAAAACACTCTTGCTGTTTCTCTTCTTTTTGTTCGCTCTAACAGGTTGCAACCTTGTAAAATTAGCCGAGTCGAGCCTTTACCCATTTGCGAAGGTTAACAAGAAGTACCAAGTTCCCGACGTGCCCCCAGAGCATTACGGACAAACTACATTTCAATTCAGCGGTGAGGACGGTTCTCCTGTAAGTGTTCATGCTTGGTACTATCAACATCCGAACAATGTACGTCGTACACTGGTCTATTTTCACGGAAATGGTGAGAACCTGAAAAGTTTAAGCGATGGCAATTTTCTGAAAGCAATGGAAGTGCGATTAAATGCGAATTTTGTGGTTATTGATTATCCTTCATACGGACGCAGCGTGGGTACTACAAACGAATACAATTTCGTAACGGGGGCCTCGATGGCTATTGAGTGGGCGGCTCGCAATTTCCCAACGACTAAGATCATCGTTTGGGGGCGTTCTATGGGCGCCGGAGTTGCAACATTGGCGGCGGGGCGTATGCAACACATGATTTCGGGCTTGATTTTGACCAGCCCCTGGACCAATTTTTACGAGGTCGCCGTTTTTAAAACAAGTATGGCGAAGGACCTGCCGAAGGAATGGATCGCAAAAAACAACTACAATTCTGCGGCTGTTGCGCCTTCGATTAGGGTACCTATTTTAATACACCATGGTTTAAAGGATAAAATTATTCCGATTAAGTTTGGCCGAACATTGAGTGCCCTATTTCCAAATAATACGGCCACTTTAAAAGAGATCCCAAACAAGGAACACAACGATATATTCCAGGAACAGTCACTGTGGAGTGATATAAGCGCCTTCCAGCTTTAAAAGTCTTACCTTTTTTCCAAAATAAAAAAATAGCTGCCGTTTTTTTGAATCCAACCGTACCATTGCCGCAGTGTATTAAATTCAATTGAGGGCAAGTCAAATTTGTCTCAATTAATCCTTAAAAGGAGGGTGGAAAAGATGAAAAAGTCATTAATTATTGCACTTATAACTGTATGTGCTGCGGCTTTTGCGCATGCGGCCAGTTCAAGTGCTGATTTCAGTCGCGCCGTGGGTCAGGCTTTAATGGACCTTGGATCAGCTTCCTCAAGATTGACAGGAAGCGGTCTTGATCTAACAGGAAATGTTGCTACAAACGTCGGAAACTTTTCTGTTCAATACGTACTGGAACCTGTTGGTGATGTTGCCAGTGCTTCAGGCCAAGCTACCAACCGCTATGTTTTAGTTCCAGTAAGCAGTGCGGGCCAAGCAACGTATGATCATGTATTAGAGCCGATCGGTGACGGTATCAGTGGCGCGGCCAAAGGTATCGATGCCGGAGCTAGTGCTGCAGCTAGATTTGCATACAATAATGTTTTAGCTCCAACAGGTCATGTGGCTATGGCTTCATGGAACGAAATTCTTGTTCCAATTGGCCAAAGCCTTGAAGATGCTGCTAGCGCAACTGGCAACGCTTCAAAAAACTACGTTTTGATTCCAGCAGGCGACTTCTTATCAGCTGCGGGCAATATGTCTAGAAACTCTGCAATTGCGACTTGGAATCATGTTTTGGTCCCAACAGGCAATGCAACTGGAGAATATGTTTTGGTTCCAACCGGCGAATTCATTAGCGAAGTTTCAGGCGCTTCGGCTGATTTAAGCGTTGGTATGACAACTGATCCTTCGGAAGCTGCGATTAATTCGATCACAAACGTGTCTAAATCGGACAAGTCACGATCCAATAGACGAGCTTCTCAGCGTAAAGCACAAAAAGACGCGTATTCAGGAAATTGATTCACACGTGTCGACAGGGCCCAGCCTGATTTTTGGCTGGGTCTTTTAATATATGTTTAAGAGGCGGAACATATGATTACCTTTTTTAGAATAACTCTTGGTATCCTTTTTTTTTCTGGCACAGTTTCAGCAAAATCGATCTTTGAAGTCTCGACCGAGTCCATGGGCACTTACGAGAAAGCAAAGCTCGATAATTTTTTAAATGACATTGAAAGTAAACTCCCGCCATTGATTAAAAATAGAATTACACATAACGATGCGTCTGTGTTTCGTCCTGTTAAACTTGAATTCACTGCTTTAACTGGACAACCAAACGAAATCATCTCGCCTAAATGTAAAGTAACCCTCGATATGTCGAGCGCGGCCGCTGTTCGCAAAGAATTTGCAGACAATATAAAAACGTATGGAACCTTTGTCCGTTATGACGGTATGATTCATACGGCAGTCGTTCCTGAAAATCGTTATTATAAAATATTAATACACAAGGGCTTTTTGCCGATCATCCTAAAAGGCCCCAATTCAGCCACCGAATATGGTTGCGAATTTAAAAATCTGTACAGCTTGGCCCAAGCAGCAATTGTTCACGGAGTTGGCCGAATCTACGATCTCACAGTACACAAAAATAAAGCGGAAAAGGATCGTTGTTCATCAATTATATCGGAAGTTAAATCGAAAAACCGCATGGAATGGCCAGACGATGCTTTGGAGTGCGTGGATCGCGCCGAGTCCAGTACGCTTATCTCAGAACGCGTTCGCTATCGCAATATAACTCAAGGCTGGAGCGGGAAAGTAGGGAAATACACAATTTCTAAACAGGCGTTCTGGCCGCGGGCTGTGAATCCTTATGCGTTCGCTTATGACGTACGAACACATTTTGCTTATAATTTTGAACACTATATACTTGATCCAGAGTATGCCTGCCGCAAACCAGTTGAGTACGAATATTTGTCTCAGCAACTCGGAGAAAAAGGCGAGTCGTTTAATCCGTACCATGCGATCGAATCTGGGCTCTGCAAAATAAACACTGAAATGCGCGTTGCCGAAAAGTTTATGAAAGACGACGGTGGTTCGGTCGTATCATATCAAAACTACGATTTGGATCCAAAGAACGTCGAATCAATTTATTTTTACAGAGCGGGTAGCGGCAGCGGTGCAGCCTCTTTCTTTGGTCATTCGATGTACAGAGTTGTTGGAAAGAAGGGACAAAAACTTGTTGAAAGCTGTCCTGATGAAGAAGCTTATGGCGGCAGTTGTGATCTCGTCATCAACCATCGGGCAAACCCACTCGAACTCCGTTTGGATAGCGCTAAGGGATTTTTCGGTGGTTACCCATCGCAATTGCTGACGTCATCGGTTTATGACGTTCAAAACGAATATGGCGATGGCGAGTTGCGAAACATTTTTAATATACCGATCGGTCGTTACGATGGAAACACCTTCACTCCAATGGATGAGAAGGAAAAAACTCGATTCCTATACGCTGCTCTGGAGCAGTATTGGACCTATATTGGGAACTATAAATTCATTTCAAATAACTGCGCAGACGAATCGATGCGCTTATTTTCAATTGCATCTGATTTGCCGCAGTTAAGATATTCCAATGTTCTTACCCCGAAACAAGTTGATCAAGGCGTATTTGCAAAGCTAAATTTGTTAGACCCAAACGTGTCCAAAGAAGTGGCTGAGCCGGGAATGATCCGCCGTACTTTGAGAGGTATTTTTGGTCAAAGCCAGAAGGCTTATCAAAATGAACGGCGACGTTACGAAACCAGCCAATGGGTAGACGAATCAAAGCGTTATACATTTTACGATTCTTTGAGCGAAATTCTACGACTTGAGGCGACTAAGGGCTACGACAATATTAATGTGATTTCTAAAGAATCTAAACAATGGCTGAAGCTAGGTTCAGTTTCGGATAATCCCAAGGACATCTGTAAAGCTAGTGCGCAGTATACAACCGCCCAAGCTAAGCGTGCGCACGTTGATGAGAAGATAAGCGCAATTGCAACTCGTTATACTTCTTTGTATGGCAAGGCAAAAAATCTGTACTCACAAACAGGGGATGAAAAATATTGGGAAACGATGAGATCAATCAACGTAAGTTTTTTCGTGGCTCTGTATCACATGGAAACGATGAGGACGCGCAAGCTTGGCGATATTTCTGTGCAGTTGGCGTATGAAATCGCTTATCCTAACAACGGTAAAGAAATGAAGTGTAAGGGGGATTTATCATTGGATGTCGATGATAAACGCAAGCAGGAGATCAAGTCGATCATTGATACCTACTCTGCGTTGGAGCACGCACTGCAGCCCTATTCGAATCTGAATGTCGCCCCTGGTTACGGTATTCCGCTTGAAAAGGATATGGTTTCGGCATCTTTTGCAAATAGCATTGCCAACCAAGAGAACGCCATGATGGTTAACATGGTTCTGGCCCTTAGCAAAGAGCTGGGCATGGATTTTCAATTATGGCGAGAACTTCGCAATCTGCGTAAATCAATTTGTGAGGATAGATTGCGCGATCGTCTGTATAAAGATAAAAAAATTCCGCTTTATATAGATGAAGACGGCCAAACTAAAAATCAATGTGAGCTGAGTTTTCCTGAGCTTGCAACACGGGCGCCGTAGTAGATAGACGTTTCAGGAATAAACAAAAAAACTTTAGCCATAAAAACGAAATATATTTAATATTTTTGTTGCATAGTAACAACGCAGGAATTCAAACGGTTACCGTGTCTTAATCTTTTCTCTGCTATCAACAAGGATTCAAGCAAAAATCGCTTCCGATAGGCTATAAGACCCAAAAGAGGGTGTATGTGGGTTTCCCCAGCTTTTTTAAATCCTATCCATTGAAGAATATAAACGACCTGGTAGAGGAATAGATCTCCTTTTCCTCAAAGTTATTGTATTTTAGTGTCAATATATGTTATTAATAATTATGAATTATTAATAATGGAGAAACGACCATGAAAACCGCTAAAGTGATTAGCCTGTCCCTTCCCCCAGATATGGAAAAAGAAGTTCAAAAAGTAGCCAAAGAAGAACACAGAACTATTTCTGAGCTTCTTAGAGAAGCTTTTCGACAATACCTTGCCAATCGTGATTTAGCAGCTATTAGAAAAGAAGGACGCAAAATCGCAAAGAAAATGAATCTTAAACCGGAAGACGTAAATAAAATCATCCGTGAAAGCCGGAAATAATTCACTAAATGCTTAAGGTTTGTATTGATACCAACATCTGGATTAGTGGCATCATTTTCTCAGGCCGACCGGCTGAGGTCGTTACAGCGGCTTTTAATAGAAAATTTCAAGTCGTTTCTTCCAAAGTCATCCTTGGCGAAATAGAGCGGAACTTGTTGCTCAAATTTCACTTCAGCCGTGGCAACACCAAAAGAATGATGAATCGAATACTGCAAATCGCAGATCTCTATGAACCTTCTGGAACTGTCAAAGCCGTTCCCAATCAACATCCGGATAATTTAATATTGGAAACCGCACTTCTTGGAAAAGCCAAATATCTTGTTACTGGTGATAAAGAACACCTGCTACCTTTAACAAGATTCAAGTATATGAAAATCGTAGACCCCGCAACATTTTTGCTACATTTTAAAAACTAGGCACGTTTAGTTCTTGCACCATTCAAATTAAAAAATACAATTGTACAAAACGCCAAACCTAGACTAATGCCCGTGCCAATTTGTTGCCAAAAAGTTTAAAAAATCCGATAATCTTCAATATCAGTTGGGTGTAATTTTCATTTCAACAGCTGCTATGAAATTGCAAATAGCTTAATTGAAAACCTCGAAGTTTAAAGGAATTCAATATGGATAATTTCAAGTTAAATAATTCTTTAATTTCCTTTTCTGGATACATCGACAGAAAAGGGTATCTAATCAATCTTATTAAAATTCTCGTCTGTGGTGTGGCCTTGGTAAGTATTCTTGTGGGCATCGCAATGTCAACAGACGGAAATTCTAAAAATGACATCATTTGGGTTCCCATCAGTGTGGGTGTAGCTTTCATGGCATACTTAACATCACTTAGCAATGCGATTAGACGAGTCCGAGATATTTTCGGAGGGCCAATTTCAGATAATGTGACGGCTATTTTTTTCGTCATAGCGACGTTCATTCCATATATAAATTTGATCGCCTTAATCTATTACATTTTCAAACCAGGATTAATTTCAGAGCCAAATTTAGCTAAAAATCCAGATTTTGTCATTCCAGTTCAAGGAATGGTTGCACAATCGACGGCAGACGAACTCGCAAAATTAAATGCTCTCAAAAACCAAGGAATTTTAACGGATGAAGAATACGCCCAAGCCAAATCAAAAGTTTTAAAGGTAGTATGATATGTGTTTATCATCCCAAAGATGTCCCAAAAATCATGTATGAGTTTAAAAGACTCCATGGCCTGTAACGGAGTCGAGATCAACAATAGTTCGTATATTGCTGGCTACGATGCACATGCCATCTTTACAATTTTAGCAATGGTTTTTAGACTTGGGTTTCCTTTATGAGACAAAGCTTCGTACATAGTACGCTCGGAAAGCCCGTGCTCCTTTGCTTCTTTAGTTTTTACCTTAACTTCTAAATGTGCCATAAGGATTTCTTTAAAAGCATCAATATCCTCGTCTTTAAGAGCATCAAATAATGCACGTGCGAGTTTACCTTCATCTAAAAGTTCACTCGTAGGATGCCATGATTGAGTTTTGACTCCCGATTTAAGCGTTACAAATTTAGGTCTATCAACTGAGGAGACTTTAGTACCACTTGATTTGTGAGTCACTCCGCGTAAAACAAGCCAAAAACTAAATCAACACCGCCTCTAACTCGGGTGGCGGACTGAATGGTGACGGTTGCAGGTATGATGGCAGTGGCGTTTCGGGTGCAAGCACAGAATACATAGCAAACCGCAGTGTGGAAGAGATAAACACGGGCGGCGGAAGGGTGGCGGCATCGCGATCGAAATTGACGTAAACTAAAAATTCATCGCGGGGGCTTCGCTTTAGTGCGCTTTTTAAAAGCCGTCTAAAAATATCAGGATTATCACAATTCAAATGGGTCAGATAACTCAATTTCAAGGGCTGCCCTGATGCAGGTAAAGCTTTCCCCATTCGAACAATCGAGATCAGGCGTGAAAGTAAATGGAAAGATTCACCTAAATCAGAGTATTTTGTGACGTCGAGTGTTTGTAGGTGGGCATTGCTCCATGGTGCGCAACAACCGACGATGTTTCCGTGGACGTCTTTTGCGATCAAAAATTTTTCAATCGACAGTCCTTTCCATTTTTTAAACCGATTTTCCATGAACTCGATTGAATATGGAAAAGCGAACAGATGGCTTTCTGTTTTCTTTTTTAAATATTCGACCAGTGGCTCGAGATCATTCGGCGTGCCTTCAAATATTTTAACGGTGTTGAGCGGGTTTCCTTGCAGAAAAGGTGTTCGGCCATGAAGGCTCACCAAATCAAATTTTCTGATTAAATAATATCGTGGGATGTCTCGGCGTTGAGCGCGTGGGCGGATCAATGCATTCATTGCCTGGATTTGTGAAAAATTAATCACTGAAAAGGTAAGCTTGCAGTTTCTTTTTTCAAGGGAGTCTTTAAAAGCAGGGAAAAAAAGTTCCGGCCACTGTAGCGTCGCCTGTCTGTTGGCCGATACACGCAGGTCCGTGCCGTAGCCGATCAGGGTGGGCGTTCCTTGGATCAAAGCATCCCGATACAGCAGTGTTGCAACGCCGTGAATTTCACCCCTGCGGTCTTCCATGATAAAGGTATCGAAATCTTCACTTTGCAATTTATATTTATCGAAAAAAGAATTTTTTCGATTGATGGTAATATCGACAGGCGGTCCTGTCAAAAAGGATTGTTTATTGAAAAACTCCAGAATTTTTGCGTTATCAGATTCTTTTGCGAGGACGACATCCATTGTGTGCTATTTTTTCCACTCAGGCTCTGATATGTTTTCTTTGAAATTTGCAAATCGTGCCATTACAAAAAGCAAATCGCTTAACCGATTCAAATATTGGATGACAATGCCGTCAACAGGATCCTCCTGGTTCAATCGAACCGCCCAACGCTCAGCGCGACGGCAAACGGTTCGAGCCACGTGCAATAAACCGGCAAGCTCGCCCCCCCCAGGTAAAATAAAATTTTTGAGGGGTTTCAATTGCACTGTCATCGCATCAATTGAATGTTCCATGTCCTTAATTTGAGCGTCAGTAACCTGCGGCAGCTTCTCTGCCATTTTTTTATCATCGCAGGCTAGCTGGCTACCCAGATTGAAAAGTTGATTTTGAATCGCATCCAGTAGTGGTTCCACTTCAGATATATTTTTTAATTTTCTGATTTGAGTCAAAGCCAGGCCTAAAAAGGAATTTAATTCATCTATGGTGCCATAAGTTTCTAGACGTAAGCTCGATTTTAATACTTTTGTTCCGCTAACGAGTGTCGTGTTGCCTTGGTCGCCTTTTTTCGTGTAGATTTTCATTATGGTACCTTTACTTGTAACTATTCCACATTCCGGCGAGGAAGTCCCGCTGGAAGTTCACTGGCTTCAAAATTTGAAAGAAGAAGTCTTGATGTGCGATGTGGATCGCTACGTTGATAGACTTTATGGTCCGACCTTAAAAAGTTTAGACATTCCCCATGTCGTGGCGCGGTGGCACCGCTACGTTGTGGACTTGAACCGTTTCCCTGACGATGTCGACGCTGATTCTGTTGTGGGTCATCCAAATCCTAGCGGGAAATTTTCAAAAGGTCTGCATTGGGTTTTTACGACTAAAGGCACACGGCTTATGCCGACGCCAATCCCAAAAGAATTTCACGACGTTTTGCTTCGAAAATATTATGACTCGTTCCATGTTGAAATTGTCAATCAATGCAAAGTTTTAGGGAAGCCGCTGTTTCATATCGATGCCCATAGCATGCCGTCTGTAGGTACAAAAATGCATCCCGACCCAGGCGAAACGCGGGCTGAGGTGGTCATTAGCGATCTGCACGGCAAAAGCTGTGCGCCACAGTTCAGAGATTTAGTCGTCGAAGGTTATGAAAAGGCAGGACTTAGAGTTCGGCTGAATTGGCCCTATGTAGGCGGTCGTATTACAGAGCGTTATGGTCAGCCAGAAAAAGGACATCACACCATCCAAGTGGAACTGAATCGCTCTTTATATATGGACGAGACATCGTTAAAGCTGGTGGATAAAAAAGCAGCAAATTTAAAGGAAAAATTAAAACTTGCGATTACGCACATTCATCAAAATATTTCTAAATTAGACCTTTAATTCTTTGAATCCTTCATGCTACAACCACAAGCGATGACAGGAAAAATTGAAAAAGTTTCTAAAGCTATTTTGGGCTTTTTAGCATCTTTGAAACTAGCAGTGATCACAATCATCTTTATCGGCATCGTGTGCGCATGGGGAACGATCGTTGAATCTCAATATAATTCTGAAATCGCATACAAGGTTGTCTATAAATCTGTATGGATGTATTTGGCTCTTGGGATGTTGGTCGTAAATCTCTTAGGTGTCATGGTGGATCGTCTACCCTGGAAAAAAAAACACATACCGTTTATCTTGGCGCACACGGGAATTATTATTCTATTATTAGGAGCCTACATTACACAAGAGCGTGGTCTTGACGGGTCCATCGCCATGGATATTGGGGAAACAAACAGTTACGTGACAGTACCAAACACGGACTTGAACGTATACCAACTGACAGAACTGCAAGAATACAAACGCATCCATAGCGAGGAAGTGGATTTTTACCTTAGAAGCCCGCAAAAGAAAGAATACAAAATAAACACTCCGGACGGGCCAATCGTCGTTACAGATTACATTCCATTTGCAATTCGAAAAGTGAACGTGAGCGCATCAAAACGCATAATGGACGGTCCCGCACTTCGGTATCAGCTTAAAAATAATTTTGTTTCAGAAAATGATTGGTTGGTTCAGCAGGGTCAAAAACCTGAGGTCCGAGACTTCGGCCCAACGAAGCTCGTTTTGGCAAAAGAAAAATTTGAGCCCAAAGACAAAGGAAATCAAGTAGTTTTCTGGCCCACGGGCAGGGATGCCGTTAGCTATGCTATCTATTATAAAGACGGCCGCCCGAAAAAAACGGGCACCGCAAAAAAGGGGGATACAATCCCAACAGGTTGGATGGGAAATTTAGAAATAATCATCCTTGGTTTTTATAAGAACGCGTCTTACCAAACCGAATACGAGCGTCATGATCGACCAAACGACCTCACAACGGCCGCGATAGAGGTGTCTTTTAACGGTCAGAAACAATGGGCGGGTCTGAATTCAGCCCTGGAACTTTTTACCTCTAAAGCGGGTTATATTTTAACCTATTCAAATCGTCGTATCCCATTGGGGTTTGAGGTAAAGCTCTTGGATTTTTCGGTCGGGAAATATCAAGGCACGAACAACCCCATGTCGTATCAAAGCCAGGTAGAGATTCCCTCTGGGAAACATATGATTTCGATGAATGAACCCTTGAAGTACAATGGCCTTACGCTTTACCAGGCAAGTTTCCAGCAAGATACAACTGGTAAGCCTACAACTTCGATCTTATCGGTGAACAAGGATCCGGGGAGGCCATTAAAATATATTGGATCAATTTTAATCGTGCTTGGCTCGGCCAGCTTGTTTTATAATCGAAAGCTCAGGAAGGTACAAGGATGAGAATATTTTTAATTTTTCTATTTCTGTTTTCCAGCCCCAGTTTTGCGGCGGATTCGGCTGATAAAATTTTGGGAAAAATCCCAGTTCAAGAAAATGGGCGGCTAAAACCCTTTGATACATTTTCAAAAGAATCGTTGCAATTGATATATGGGAAGCGGTCATTTAATAAAAAAGGTGCTTCTGAAATTGTAATGACCTGGATGCTCTTACCAGAGCACTGGGACCGAGTTGAATTTATTGAGGTCGGGAATCTTGAACTTAAAAGAAAGCTTAAATTCGATGAAACAAAAAAATATTTTTCACCGAATGAGCTTTTGGAAAATGAGCGTACGATTTTGTTGTTTTCCGAGGTCGATGGTAAAGTTAAGGCTAAAGAAAAGTTAAATCCCTTTTTTCAATCCGTACAGCGCTTGCAAAATCAAATCTCGCTTTACAAGGCCATTGTGCATGGGATGGCCCCCCATTTTGTCCCTGTTAAGGGAAGTGACCGGTGGTTGGCCGTTGCGGAAATGAGCGAATCTCACAAAAAATTATTTGGCTTGGTGAGCGAAGGCTTTGTGAACGCTGTTAAAGAAGGTGGATCAACGGATGGATTAAAATCCGGAGTGGCTCAATTTATTGCTAATGCCCGGGCTGAAGATCCGAATCAGTATGCGCGCGACAAAAAGATCTCAATTGAGCTTTTTTATAACGACTTTCATCCATTTCAAAAAGCTTGGATTTTTTATTTTTTGGCCGCCGTTTTGGGCGTCGCTCAATTTGTTTCGCCGAAAACATTGTTTGGAAAAATGAGTTTGGGTGCGGCCGTGATCGGTTTTACTTTTCACACATTGGGTTTTGCCCTCAGAGTTTACATTGCGGGACGACCGCCGGTTTCAAATATGTATGAAACCGTCGTATGGGTTCCGTGGGCGTCTATGTTGTTTGCGTTTGTCTTTCACCATCAGCTAAAAAATAAATTTCTTATCGTTGCAGGTAGTGTGGTGTGCTTTATTTGCATGGTTGTGGCGGACATTGCTCCGATCATTTTGGATGCAAGCGTACAACCGCTGCAACCCGTATTACGAAGTAATATGTGGCTTGTGGTCCACGTGATGACCATTACGGTTAGCTATGGTGCATTTTTCTTAGCCCTTCTGTTGGGCGATATTGGACTGATTTTATATTTGCTGGATGAAAAGAAAAAACAAAACGAGATTTTGGCCTTACGGGATACGATCTACCGGACGTTGCAGGTGGGCGTGGTGCTTTTGGCAGCAGGGACCATTCTGGGCGGCGTTTGGGCGGACTATTCGTGGGGTCGATTTTGGGGCTGGGATCCAAAGGAAACTTGGGCATTTATAGCACTTCTGGGATATCTTGCGATTCTTCACGCACGATTGTCTGGCTGGCTGCAAACATTTGGCTTTATTGCAGCAACAATTGTCGCATTTAATTTAGTGTTGATGGCTTGGTACGGGGTGAATTTCGTACTAGGGGCAGGTCTTCATTCGTACGGGTTTGGCGGTGGCGGCGTGCTTCAAGTGAGCCTTTTTGTAATGGCTCACTTGATTTTTATTTCCACGGTCGCTTTTATTCGAAGCTCTCGGAAGGCTTAGCCGCAGATGGGGTGCGTGTACAGCTTATGTC
>CAUJEF010000112.1 GCA_963169515.1 Bdellovibrionota bacterium | reverse complement strand
ATAATTTGATTCGCGTAAACTACATCCCTGAAGGCGATATACTTTACAACTCGGGCTTCAATACGGCAGGGGACTCAGGTAATGCCGGTGAAGATCAAGGTCCGCGCGATCCACTTGCGTTAGGTGCTGCGGCAGCATTGCACTATACCACGAACCAAATTTGTACGTCTGCTCCGTACAGTACGTCTAATTGCCGTTGGCCGGGTGCTTTCGGCGCGGTTGTCGCTGTAACAGGGGCAACATTGAACAATCCTGCGGGCAATCCAGATGGCAGTGTTTTCACAATCCGGGCTTTTGGAAACATCGGAACAAATGGCCGTAATGATGTTTGGGATATGACCCATCAGAAGATATTAACAAATGCAACAAACGGCATCTAAATAATTTGCAATTGTCTAAAAAAGGCGGGGATAGCCGCCTTTTTTATTTTTTGATGACTAAGCTCAAGTCCTTAGATATTTTACCTTTTTTAACACTCTTTTTCATTAGCATTTGGGGCGTTTACTACACTCAAAAAGGGGCAACCCCAATGATCTTTGAGGTAAGGCGAATCAACCCATCGACAACTATTTTGAATTTTACGTTAGGTTATAAAAATTCGGTCGCAGGAAGCTTTTATCTAAATTATCTTCAGTACTCTGGCATTTGTGAACAAAATCCAGAGCAGGCGCCCTCTAATAATCAGGGCAATACACTGGGTAATATTCTAGATTTTGATATGCCACCCTCACGTTGTAATCTTTCCTGGTCCTATCATATGCTTGATGTGATCTCTGAAATGGTTCCACGGTTTCGTTCAATTTATATCTTAGGTGGTGTTGTTCTAAGTGTTATCGTGGATGATCGAGAGGGTGCTCGTCGAATTTTTGAAAAGGGGCTTAAGTATTTCCCCAACGATCAAAACTTAAATTTTCGAGCAGGCTACCATTACCTTTACGAAATTCAAGACAAAAAACGTGCGGCAGAATTGTTTAATGTGAGCTTGAAAAATGGTGGTGCGGGGTGGTTGGCGTCTTTGATTGCTGGAATTTATACGGAATCAGGGCAGACGCAAATAGCCAAAGTTTTATTAGAAGATTTCCTTAGAACAGAACCAACAGGATATGCAAAACAACGCGCTGAGCAGAAGCTAAAAGAAATCAGAGCGATTCTTGCAAAGTAATAAAAAGACATTTTTTTAAATTATGTGCTTCAGCCATGAGCTGTGAAATACCCTGCTTGCGGACCGTTTTGTTTTTAACTAATTTTCTCAGGTAGTTTGTGCCTTGGTCATTATTCAGAAAACAGAGATATCTCCCAATGTATATTCGGTCTAACTCTGTAATTTGCATTGATGGCAGAGCCAGCGCCTCTTTCGCAACGCCGGGATCTGGATAACCGGGTTCTTGAATTTTTAACTTCAATTGACGTCGTTTATATGATGGATCAAAATTTTTGCTACTCAGTTGAAGTAGATTAGAATCCGAAAGGCTAACTTTAATGCCGCTCTCAATGTGTGTTTTGCTTCGACTTCCAAATTGCAACCAATAATTAATGCAAGAGTGACCGTTTCGGCTCGGTAAAATTTCATGCTCGCAAGTCATAACCAGTTGTTTTTGTATTGCCTGCATAGATGTTTTCTCGGCGTCTGACAAATTGCTTAGGTTATTTATAAGTCCCGCCAGATGGATGCTCTGGACTGCGGTGTTTTCTGGGGTGCGCTTTAATTCTTTTGATTCTGCGGCGAGCGAAGAGTGCCAGTTTTTACTTTCATTCCAGGCCAAAATGGACATGGTGGCAAAGAAGAAATAAAGCAGATATTTGTATTTTGAAATATTATATTTTGCCATATTAAATGTCGAAAAATAAAAAATAAGTCCAAGAAAAACGGGCTCAAAATACCTAACAGAATAAAACTGTCGGTGTGGGAAAATCAGGCCGGATATGGGGATGTATAGCAATACCAGCGCGATCAGTATAAAAACGCGGCCCCAGTTTTTTTGTCGAAATGCGATCATAAGCAATCCAAGAAAAATAATGATTACAAAAATCCCAATAGGAATAAACTGCTTGTTCCATTCAAGCCACATTCCCCAATTGTCGGTGTCAATCGCATTTACCGTCGGGGCAAGAAGACCCACTGCCATTCTGCCCAGAGCTGCAAGGCTCGCTTTCAATCTATAACCCCATTCGTAATTCATACGCATGTCATGTACGACGGTATAAAACCAAGATTGAAAGATTGAGGATGCAAGCCCAAGCGCCAACATAAATCCGAGCGATGCAAGCCGCTGTCTTTGAAGTTGACGCGGTTTTTTGAAATAGAAATAAATCAAACCAAGGGCTGGGACCAAGCCGAAGGTTGCTTTTGATAAAAGGCTAAGCAGAAAACTTCCGACTGATAAAAGAAAACATTTTTTTTGAAAAAGTAGAACAGAAAGCAGAAAGAAAAAAATAGCCAAAATATCTTTTCGTGCTGAAATCCACATAAGTATTTCTGCATGATAGGGATTTAAAATCCAAAAAAGCGTTAACAACAGCGCGCCGGGCTTGTGGTATCGGCTTAATATTTTATATAACAAAAGAGCGCTCAGCAGAAAAAGCACAAAGTTATGCATACGAAAAATAAATCCATTTGCAATATTGGTGCTGGCGCCAAAGGCATAAACGTCAATGGCGTAACTTAAATCCCGAATAGGATAAAAATCGATGTGCCACCCGGGGGTGAAAAGCGTCCAGAGGGTCTGAGCATCGAATGGGTAGTGAAAAACGGGAATGTCAACAAGGGAAAGATCATCCAGGGTATAAAATCCATCGCTTATCCCGGGTAAATAAAAAATAACAACGCAAACCCAAACAAAAAATAAAATGGTGATATTTCGTCGCTCGCCTGTCATAGATCTAAGCGGTACCATCTAGAGTCTATTGAGCTTTTTTTTGCATCTGGAAAGTATTGATTCAAATTTTCATTGTTAGTAATAATGCACCGAAGCTGCTCCTGGTCTGTCAGGGATGCGTTGAATGATTTGATTTTTCCAATAACTACTGGCTCGCTTTCGCGAAGATCACGATACGCGTTTGAGCTGTTCTTTAGAAACTTAGAACTGTATTTTGAATAACGGTTTGCGCTAAGAATTAAAAGCTTTCTGTTGTCATCCCACTTGGGAAGGACAATTTGATTTTTGCATCCTTTGAGTTTTACAACCTCTTCGTCTTTGTTTGAAAAAATTGAGTCAGCGCGCATATAATTCACATAGCGCTTTCCAGAGAACCAGAATTCATTTTTTGCTATGAATATTGCGACAATTAGTATCGTCACAAAAACAGCTTTTTTCCAAATTGTGGTTTGAGCTAATTGGCTTAGAAAAATGGGCAATATAATAGCCACCCAAAATGTATTTTTTAATGCGCGATAGGTAAGCTCGCCTGAAGTTAGAATTCCTAAATTCAATAGAAACAAAGAATAGAACAAATAAAAAAGAGAAATTCTTTCTATTGAATTCATCAGTCTCCATTTTTTTAAGCCAAAAAGAACGAAGGCCATGGCAAATAAAAAATGGACGGTGATCATTGAGTCTGCCGTACCAGGCTGTCCAATCCTTCGCGAGTGTTCATAGAGCAGAATCGCCTGAAACAACACTAAAAATAAAACGGAAATAGTTCGAAATATGCTTTTGCGGGCTTGATACAAATTGAATGTAATCACTGGCAATATCCATAAAAGCGCGTCTGGATAACAGAAGGCCGCCACAAAAAGGGCTGCAAGTGCATATTTATTTTTTTGATTTAACAAAAGATATAAACTGAGGGCGTAAAACCCGGTGCTAACCACTTGGGAATACCAGCCCATCCACGCCATATAAAAAAATGCGGGTAAGGTAAAAACAATCATAGCAACTAAGCTGGTGGCGCCCCCAAAGAAAGTTTTTTTCTGCCTATAAAGTTGAATCGAAACATAAATTAAAAGTAACAAGGATAAGTTGGAAACCAACAGCATGGCCGTCGGAATGGTAAGGCCGGCCCAAATAAACGGAGCGGCTAAAA
Source organism: Bdellovibrionota bacterium (assembly GCA_963169515.1). Taxonomy (GTDB): domain Bacteria; phylum Bdellovibrionota; class Bdellovibrionia; order Bdellovibrionales; family JAEYZS01; genus CAUJEF01. Next base: position 9,651 of record CAUJEF010000112.1, on the reverse strand, counting down.
AATGCGAGCCCAACATTCCATTATAAACGGCCATCGGCAATTTCAGAACGTATCCGAAAACTGATATTTGTCCCATATACAGAATATCGTTGTTAAAAATGAAAGAAAGCAGATGTATGTGGGCCCCATAATCAAAAAGTGAGGCAGGAAAACCAAAGGTTCCATCTCGAAACTGGAAAATTGCTAATAAAAAAGCACACAGTCCAACGGTCGCCCATGAAATGTGTTTTATTAAAAAACGTGTAAAAACCATAGTTTATAAATTAGTTTATCGCCCCCCGATTGTTTGTCATTTCAAAAGTGTTTGAATTTGACAAAAGGCGCCTTCGTATCCAAATTACCGCAATGGCAGAGGAGCGGGATTACTATCAAATTCTCGGCGTCACAAAGACCGCCGATCAGGATGCAATTAAGAAAGCTTATAGGAAGCTTGCGTTACAATTTCATCCGGACAAAAATCCTGACAACAAAGAGGCCGAAAGTAAATTTAAAGAAGCGGCTCAGGCCTATGAAGTTCTGGGAAACCCCCAAAAACGAACCCAATATGACCAGTTTGGCCATGCGGCTTTTACTCGGAATGGTCGGGGCGGGGGTTTTGGTGGCGGATTTACAGATGTAAACGATATTTTCGAAGCCTTCGGGGATATTTTTAGCGATTTTTTTGGTGAAACTCGTTCAGGTCGTTCACGTAATCAGCGCGGTTCTGATCTACGATATCTTTTGGAGCTTGATTTAAAGCAGGTACTTACGGGAATTGAAAAAGACATCCGTTTTGAAACAGAAGATGGTTGCGAAACTTGCGAAGGAAGTGGCGCTGATCCAAAATTCGGAACGGAAACCTGTGCTATGTGCGGTGGGCGGGGCAAGGTAATTCAATCCCAGGGTTTTTTCCAAATGGCCTCGGCGTGTCCAGCTTGTCGTGGCCGTGGTCAAAAAATCAAAAAGCCGTGTGCGGATTGTCGTGGAAACGGCCGTGTTGTTAACGAAAAGAAAATCAAAGTCAAAGTCCCTGCCGGTGTTGACACGGGCGTGCGATTGCGTGTCGCGGGCGAGGGTGAAGGTGGCTACAATGGTGGCGGGCCGGGTGATTTATACGTAGAAATTCGTGTCCATGATCACCCAAAGTTCCAGCGCCAATCAAAAGATCTTTTTGGAACATTAAAAATTAATTACATTCAAGCCTTGTTGGGTAGTGAAGTCGAAGTTGATACATTGACTGGAAAATCCAAGGTCGAAGTTCCAGCTGGAACCCAAACAGGGGAACAGATCAAATTAGAGGGCGAGGGTGTGCCGTCGTTGAAGTCTTCAGCCCGAGGCGATATTTATTTTGAAGTGGAAGTAGAAATCCCCAAAAAATTAAAAAAAGACGAAGAGGAAATGCTAAGGGAAATCGCAAAGTTACGTGGAGACAAAGTGAAGGGCAAAAAAGGCATATTTAGTTAGTGGGAAGGGCTTGACGTTTCAAACCCGGAAACACATGTTTAGATCAGAATTTTATACTTTTTAGGGAGTATTCAGATGGGCAAAATTATAGGAATCGATTTAGGTACAACAAACTCTTGCGTTGCAATTATGGAAGGCGGCGAACCAAAGGTTTTAACAAATGAAGAAGGCGGACGGACGACCCCTTCTGTTGTGGCTTTTACAAAGGACGGCGAAAGACTGGTTGGTCAATTGGCAAAACGTCAAGCGGTGACCAATCCTGAAAATACGATTTACTCTGCAAAGCGGTTCATTGGCCGGGCACTCGGTGAAGTTCAATCTGAAATGAAACGGATTCCTTATACAGTAGTCGCAAAAGGCAACGGCGTGGCCTTCCGAGTTCGCAATGAAGATTACGCCCCGGAGCAGATTTCTGCAGAAGTTTTAATGAAATTAAAACGCACGGCTGAAAATTACCTTGGGCACGAGGTGACCGAGGCGGTGATTACAGTTCCCGCATATTTTAACGACTCCCAAAGACAAGCTACAAAAGACGCGGGTCGAATCGCCGGACTTGACGTGAAGCGGATCATCAACGAACCTACGGCGGCAGCCCTTGCGTACGGTTTAGATAAAAAGAAAGATCAAAAAATCGCAGTATATGACTTCGGGGGCGGTACGTTTGATATTTCCATCTTGGAAGTCGGCGACAATGTTGTCGAGGTAAAATCAACAAACGGCGATACGCATCTTGGCGGCGATGATTTTGACTCGATCATTTTGGATTGGATGTTTGAAGAGTTTAAAAAAGATCAAGGGATCGATCTTTCAAAAGACAAAATGGCTCTTCAGCGACTGAAAGAGGCGGCTGAAAAAGCAAAAATCGAATTGTCATCAACAATGGAAACAGAAATCAATCTTCCGTTTATTACGGCGGATGCATCGGGACCGAAGCATCTTGTTATGAAATTATCACGTTCCAAATTTGAACAGATGATTGATCCGCTGGTTCAGCGATCAATTGAACCGGCCAGAAAAGCATTGAAAGATGCAGGCATGACAGCAAAAGATATCGACGAGGTCGTGTTGGTCGGCGGTTCAACGCGTGTGCCTGCAATTCAAAAAGCAGTAAAAGAATTTTTTGGCAAAGAACCAAATCGCTCTGTGAACCCGGATGAAGTGGTTGCCGTCGGTGCCGCGGTTCAAGGCGGTGTCTTGGGTGGCGAAGTGAAGGACGTTCTGTTGTTGGACGTGACCCCGCTTTCTTTGGGTATCGAAACTTTGGGTGGCGTTATGACAAAATTGATCGAACGCAACACCACAATCCCATCAAAAAAATCACAAGTATTTTCGACCGCTACTGACAATCAGCCAAGCGTGGACATCCACATCCTGCAAGGTGAGCGTGAGATGGCTACAAACAACAAAACGCTGGGTCGATTTGAGCTATCCGGAATTCCGCCAGCTCCGCGCGGGGTTCCACAAGTGGAAGTATCATTTGATATTGATGCCAACGGAATTTTGAATGTACTGGCAAAAGATTTGGGAACAGGTAAAGAGGCAACCGTGAAAATCACTGCCCGATCGAACCTGTCTGAAACAGAAATCAAAGATATGGTTAACGATGCTGAAACCCATGCAGAGGAAGATCGTCAAAAACGTGAACAAATCATGGCTAAAAACAATTTGGACAGCTTGATTTATCAAACAGAAAAAATCATTCGTGAAAACGGTGACAAAATTCCAGCAACAATGAAAACACACGTTGAAACTGAAATTGCCGATGCGAAAAAAGTTTTGGATTCGCAAGACGCTGTTGTTTTGAAAAATGCTTTTGATAAATTAACAAAGGCATCCCATGAATTGAGCACTGAGCTTTATAAAGCTCAAACGGCCCAAGGCAAAGGTCAAAATGGGGGTGCAGCAGGCGGTCCAGCCGGCGGCGGGCAACACGAATCCACAACCAAAGGTGAAGACGTCATCGACGCCGAATTCAAAGACGTAAATGAGAAAGAATAGCTCATCAAAGAATAGTTCATTCACTCCTGGCCTTCGGACCAGGAGTGTTTCGTTTTTTGACAACAATCTGATCATTTCAAATTAAAATATTCCTGTGTAGATACAGGAGTGTAAGCATGAAAATGATAAAATTTCTTTTGTCTTTTTTGATTGTATTTGTTGTTTCAAATTCAAAGGCAGCATCTATGGATTTGAAATCTATTGTAATCAGTCCTACGAAATTTAAGTCCATGAACCTCGAGCAGCAGGTTGAGTACATAAAGCTTGTTAACCAGATCATGTACAGCATCGAAGCCCTGCAGGGCCCACATGAGGACGTCGTTGCAAAAACTGGCCCGCCGTTTTTCTTAAAATTTTCATCGGCAGAGGCTGCAGACACTCTGACTGATTTTGTTCCGGGGCAAATGTGTTTGTACGGCGGACATAAAAGCACCGTTGTCAAAACCAGCGCAGGTCCAAAATGTCCAGCGCCAGCGGGCAAAGCCTGTCAGGCCGTTTCACGTGCAGGCAAAAAAGTTCAAGGATTTTCATGTAACGTATATGGCCTAGAGAGCACAGTTTGTGTCCCGAAAAATACTCCGCCGGATGAGACCCTTGCAAGCTTAACAAAGCGTTGTATTGATAACGTAATTCCCCTAATCGATAATCTTAAAGCTGCGGGTAAGCTGGATAAAGAAAAAATTGATAAAATAGCGGCAGGTTTAAAAGACTTTGCCGAAAGGGCAGAGCAAGGACAACTGCCGTTTAATCAATTTTGTTATGCGCCTGGAAAAGATGGTGAGCTTGCAAATAAAATTACAAGACAAAGAAGCGAGTGCAAAGCAATTCAAAAACTTATCGGCCACGTTGCAGGCCTGATCGAAAAACCTGCGCCAGCGGTCAATGAACCGCCTGTAGTGGTTGCGAAAGACTGTGCAAAAGAACCGAACTGTATTTCATGCGTGCTAACTGAAGATCTAAAAATGCCAGAACCAGATGCTCGTTATATGAATTTATTAACGGTTATGGCACACAGATGTAAGGCTCAAAAAGGTAAGCTGCTCGACCAGGCCAGTGTCCAAGATTTTCAAATAAAAGCCCTTTCGAGTTTGGGATATTGTTCCCAGCCAGAGCTGAAAATCCGCCCGGGCGTTGCCACTGAAGCAACCGATTTTGAAGATGCGTGGATGAGAAAAACAAGAAAAGGCCGTGGCAATACTTCAAGCGATTTTGCGTTTGAAAAGGCTTTTGGAATGCGGCCAAGCGACGCCGACAAAGCATTTTGTGGAAATCTGGATAACCCGACTGCAATGCAAGAAACATTTAATAAGGCTATGCGAGGCAACCGGGGTAGTGGTTATGAAAGCATCGATGTAAATGGAAAAATCAAAAAAATGAATTTCAGGGATGCAACCGGTTGGGCAAAATGCGATGCGGGAATTCAATTAAAGCAGGGTCGTGATATCTTAGAGGGTGTTTCGTATGACGACGCACTTCATATCACACACGAATGGGATCCCGCTGCAAGGCCGATGTCTTCCGATGGAAAGCTGCTAAAGCCAGGCTATAAGCTTCACAAAATTAAAAACCCTTCCAGCGGCCGTGCAACCGTAGCTGCATTTTCACCGACAGATAGCCAATATGCGGACAGCCACAACAAACTGGTTGAGGGTTTGCAAAAATGTTCGCAAGATCAAACAGCAAGACCATATAAGCCTTCAGATTGGCCAAAAGGTGGAAGAGGAGAGCCTTAATCTCTATTCGATTTTGAGGCCGGCATTTTCGTCAAACTGGAGCACAGCCGCCAGTGTGATGTAGTTAAATGCTTCATGCAGATTAAACCCAACCTCGGTCATGAAGCTTATGTTTTTGAATCCAACGGGCTTGTATTCAGTCCCTAAAGTTAGATGAATCGGAAACGTGGTTTCGTCGTTTGCCGTTTGGAAGCCAAAAGGAATTGCGCCATACGGGGTGAGTTCCCCAGCATCAGTATCAAACTTTTTGCTGATAAGCGGGTGAATCCGCGCCCCCAAAGCGCTGTTGTTGTTAATGACACCATAAATAATACCACCTAATAACCCAATAGCTGGTTGGCTTTCAAAATCAGGAATTGGAATCCACTTGTACATGACACCAGCAAAGAAATTTGTTGTTCCCGTGCCTACGATGGTTCGAAAATTTGAGCTTTCGTCAAAACCAAAATCAAACCGGCCAGATATGTTTACACCTGTGTCATTGCTCAAAATAAATTGGGGCGCTAACAATAACTGATACTGGCCCGCTTTTAGTATATTCCCGTTATCAAGTGTCGAATAAAAGGCATATGCCGGGTTTGTAAGTAATAATGCGGTTAATAAAGCAATCCGTTTCATAGGCTCAAATCCTAAGTGCTTTTTCTTCAAAAATCAAAACTTAAAGATTCTTGACAGGGCATTATAGTACGGGGAATTTACCTTAATGGGGAATAGATTACCGGTAACTCTAGCTATCATAACCATGAATGAAGAATCCAAGATAGGGCGCTGCATAGAAAGCTGCCCATGGGCTTCGGAAATAGTGGTTGTGGATAGTGGCAGCCAGGACCGCACCGTAGAAATCGCCAAAAAGATGGGCGCAACAGTCGTTGTGGAAAAATTCCGGGGCTATCGCGGACAGAAGCAGTATGCCACCGACCTTGCAAAAAACAATTGGGTTTTATCGCTAGATGCTGATGAAGTATTAAGCCCAGACCTTGCACAAGAAATTGAGCGTTTATTCCAAAATGGGGTTTCCCGTTTTGATGGGTACGAAATGCCACGCAAAAGTTACCACATGGGACAGTGGATTTTGCACGGGGGGTGGTATCCGGATTATCAACTGCGTTTGTTTGATAAAACCCGCGGCAAATGGACTGGCGGCAATGTTCACGAGCGCGTTGACACAAAGACGGTAAAGCGATTGCGGGGTGAGATTCTTCATCATGTTTTTGACAGCCTAGCAGATCAGGTTGACGCCAATAACAGGTATTCAACCCTGGGGGCAATGGATCTGCATCAAAGGGGCAAGAAATTTTCTTTTTTGAAGCTCGTTTTGAAACCAATATCAAAATTTTTTGAAACCTATTTGTTTAAACGTGGTTTTTTAGATGGTATGCCCGGGTTTATTATTTCTGTGGGGGCAAGTTATTCTGTGTTTCTCAAGTTTGCAAAACTACGGGAACTTGAAAAAAAGGGGGGATCGTGATTTTTTTATTTATTCTTTTTCAGTTTGTGTTGGCCGTACAAATTCCAACACAATCTTTGGTAATAAGAAACGATCAAATTATTGTTGTAAACGAGGCGGTAAAGTTTAAACCCCTTACAAATTATCATTTCAATATCAAATCGCCACAGCAATGCGGTCAAGATAGTGTTGTCGAAACAACGGCCATGGAAATCACGTGCCGATTTCGTTCGACTGGCCCACAGAAAGTTACGCTTTATGTTTGCGATGATAAAGAGAGCTTCTGTAAACCTGAAAAATTTCAAGTCGAAGTTTCTGGGCCTAAGAATTTCAAAAAATCATCCCTGACCAAATCAAGCCGAGAAACAATGATGTATGTTCCAAAGGGTGAGCGTCAGACCCCCGCAGGCTTTTTCTCAAACGATCCCAAAGCTGCATTGGCACAGGCGAAGCGACAGAAAAAGTCTTTATATATTTATTTCAGCACGCAGTGGTGTCCGTACTGCAATATGTTCGAAGAATATGTGTTCAACGAAAAAGAATTTAAAGACAAAACAAAATCCTATATAAAATTAAAGCTCGATGCGGATTCTGATATATCGTGGGAACTAAAAGAAAAGTTTAAAATTGGCGGCTACCCCACGACGGTTGTTACGGATAGTGAGTTAAATGAAATTGATCGTTTGGTTGGATATCGCCCCCTGAAGGCCGTTGACGCATGGCTTGATCAGGCAATGGACGTTCAGGGCGAACCCATCAACCTTGCAGAAACAAAAATTCGCGCTTTTGATAAGAATCCAGTCGAAGCAGAAAAAGAACAAAATACAAAGCGCCGTTTGAGGGTGGGTTTGCACTACTTTGAACGAGGGGAATATGAACAGGCTGTTTCTTATTTAGAAAATATTAATCTGCCAAAAGCAATGAAGACAAAAGCGATGGCTGAAATTGAATTGGCAAAAGTTGCCGACGACAGGGTAAAACTTATCGCTGCGTACGAAGATCTAATTGCAAAATATCCAGAGGAAATTGAATTTGCGTCATGGGTTCTAAATTTGATTGAACTTGATAAAGACAAGGGAAGCAAATACGTCGATATGGTCGAAAAAAATGTATCGACCTGGGCCGGATCAGATAAGATAGATTTCGAAGACCCCAATGAAGCAGATCTGCGAACGATACAGGCGGAAATCTTTGAGGCGATTGGTCAGCCTGGTAAAGCAAAAGAAAAATATGCTCGTTGCGCAGCCTATTATGAGCCATTGTCTGCAAAATCTCCTCTGAAGGTCGCCCGGGGAGTGAATCTTGAGCGTGCTTATTGTTTGCTTAAAAGTGGCGAAACTCAGAAGGCGAAAGATTTGTATAAAACAATGGCGCAAACCTATCATGGTGAATTTGTCTTCAGCTATAATTTTGCCCGGGCTTTGATGGATTTGAATCAGTTGGGTGATGCTTACAAATATGTGAAGACGGCTTACACAAATGCATATGGGGATAATTTAATTCGCGCAGCCACTTTAAAGGCCAAATTAGAAATGAAAATGAATAAGATGAATATTGCTAAAAAGACCATTGTTGACACACTTTCAAAAATTGTTCTGCCAAATTCAACCCAGATTCGAACCCATAGATATTATGGTCAGCTAAAAGCGTTATTGAGCGAGGTGGGGGAATGATTTACGCATTGGTCGCAGGTTGGGTGTTGTTTGTTGGTGCTTTGGTTATGCTTGTCCGAAAGACTGAGCAATGCAAGGTTTTGGAAAAGGCAGTCGCTGATCAAAAAGAATTTACAAAAACATCCCAAGATCAGATTGAAAAAACATTTAAAGCATTGGCATCCGAGACCTTGCAATCACAAAGCGAATCATTCCTGCGGCTGGCCGAGGAACGATTAGAGAAAAAAAACGTCCAAGGCTCTGCACAAATGCAAGAGAAGCTTTTGGAAATTTCAAAAATTCTAGCCCCTGTAAAAGAAACGATGTCAAAATTGGAATTGGGAATTGATAAAGTAGAAAAACACCGCAGCGAGCAGTTTGGCAGAATTTCCGAGCAGCTCTTGTTGGTCGCCCAAACGAGTGAAAGGTTAAAGCACGAGGCTTCATCGTTATCAAAAGCCCTGCGCCGTCCTGAGGTCCGTGGCAGTTGGGGGGAGATTCAATTAAAGCGCGTCGTGGAACTTGCGGGAATGAGTGCCTATTGTGATTTTGAGGAACAAGTGGGTGTTCGTGATGCTGATAAAAATTTACAAAAACCCGACCTGGTAGTCCGTTTGCCAAATAACAGGTGTGTCATTGTCGATTCAAAGGCTGTGTTGGATGCTTTTTTGGATGCTGTTGAGACAGAAAATCCAGAACAAAAACAGGCGGCGTTGCAAAGGCACGCAAAAAATTTAAGAATGCGTGTTCAAGATTTAGCACGAAAAAGCTATTGGGAGCAGTTCAGCGGCTCTGCAGAGTTTGTCGTCTTATTTGTTCCAAACGAAGCGCTTTTGGGTGCCGCTGTTGGTATTGATAAAGCGTTGATCGAAGATGCTTTGCAAGAAAAGGTTGTGATTGCGACGCCAACGACATTAGTCGCGTTATTGAAAGCGATTTACTATGGTTGGCAACACAATCAAATGGCTGAAAATGCACAAAGTGTCTTACAATACGCAAAGGAATTCTATGATCGATTGACCCCGTGGCTGAAACATTTAAGCCGTGTGGGTGGTCAGTTGGAAGGTGCTGTGAAGGCCTACAACGAGTCTTTGGGGTCGCTCGAAAGTCGGGTTTTGCCATCAGTGAAGCGGTTAAAAGAGATTGGTCTGAATGATCGGGAAGAGTTACCGGAATTAGTTGAACCCGAAACCAAGGTGAAAGATGACATTCAGCTTGAGACATAACTGATGCGTCGGGCCATAGCATATGCGGGCACCTAATTCTTGAAAATGGCAATTTTAAATATTAATTTTACGTCTCTGTTTATATGTTACGCTTGTGGCGGTCGTAGCTCAGCTGGTAGAGCCCCGGATTGTGATTCCGGTTGTCGCGGGTT
>CAUJEF010000111.1 GCA_963169515.1 Bdellovibrionota bacterium | reverse complement strand
AAAAAGTCGTTTCGTTTCAAATATTTTTTTCACATTTCTACTCGTTCGGTAGCGGAATAAACTCTGTTTCCCCTGGTATTTTTGAAAATTTTTGTTGCCGCCAACGTTCTTTGGCCGCCTCTATCTTTTCTTTTGAGCTTGAAACAAAGTTCCACCAAATCTCTCTCGGTTCCTCGAATGGCTCGCCCCCAAAAACTACAAAATGGCTATCCGATTCAGCCGTAACGTCAACCGGAGAGCCGGGCTTCCAAATGGGCATGGCCAAATTCGAATAGGTCTTGCCTTCTATACACATATTTCCCCTCAACAGATATAAACCTGATTCATGATTTGTAGTTGGTTGAAAGTGAAATTTTGTTCCAGCCTCTAAAAATACTTCAAAATAAAAAAGCGGGCTAAACACTGGAACTGGCGAGTTCCGCAGAAATGCTTTTCCAGCAATTAATTTAATTTTGGTCCCCTTGCTTTCAATCAGGGGAAGATTCTTTCCCGGGAAATGATTAAAGCTTGGGGCAATATCTTCTGAATGTTTTGGAAGAGCGATCCAGATTTGCAAACCATTCACTTTATGTCCATTCTTTCTCAATTCCTCTGGGGTCCGCTCCGAATGGACAATTCCGCTTCCCGCAGTCATCCAATTTATATCACCCGGCAATATATCTTGTTTGTAACCTAGACTGTCGCGGTGGGTGATTGCACCCTCGAACAAATAGGTCACCGTTGATAGGCCAATATGTGGATGTGGTCGAACATCCATTCCTTGCCCCGGTTTAAATTGTGCTGGCCCCATGTGGTCGAAAAATATGAACGGCCCGACCATTCGCTTATGCGCATGGGGCAGCAACCGCCCGACCATAAATCCGCCAAGGTCCCGCTTGCGAGGTTCAATTACAGTTTCAATATTCGACATCAATTCACCGATTCCAAAATAGCTGCAACACCCATGCCGCCAGCAGTGCAAACGGAAATCAATCCACGCACATTCTTTTTTTGTGACAACATTTTCGCAAGTCCGCCCACAATTCGAGCGCCCGTAGCCGCAAATGGATGCCCGATGGCAACACTGCCCCCTTTTATATTCATTTTTGTGCGATCAATGCTGCCCATAGGCGCGTCACGTCCCAATTTTTTCTTACAAAATTCAGCCGACTCCCATGCCCTTAATGTGCAGGCTACCTGGCCAGCAAAGGCCTCGTGAATTTCATAATAATCAAAATCTTGCAGCGACAAATTATTTCGTTTCAACAAATCAGATACGGCTCGCGTCGGCGCCATCAGTAGACCTTCACCATTTACAAAATCCACTGCGGCCGACTGCGCATCGACAAATTTAGCCAGGGGTTTATAACCATTGCTTTGAGCATATTCGGATGAACACATTAAAACCGCGGCCGCACCGTCGGTAAGCGGAGTACTGTTCGCCGCTGTTAGAGTTCCATTGCCCGAAAAATCAAATGCTGGCTTCAATTTGGCCATTTTTTCAAGCGTTGTGTCCCCTCGAACCAATGGATCTTTCTTTAGGCCTTTGAATTCAAAAACGAGATCGTCAAAAAATCCTTCTACCTGTGCTTTTGCTGCATTTTTGTGGCTCATTAAAGCGATTTCATCTTGCTCGCGTTGACTGATATGCCATTCCTTCACCATTTTTTCACAGTGTTGACCCATCGACAAACCTGTCCGCGGCTCCATTACTCCAGGGAATTCAGGTTTCAGGTCTGTGAAATTCATTTTCAAAAATTTTTGCACTCGATCTCCAACGCCCTTTGCGCCCCGAGCTTCTAAAAGCTTCCATGCAAATTTTCTAGAAAACATAACGGGCAAATCGCTATTCGTATCACTGCCACCCGCAATTCCTACATCAATTTGGCCGGCGGCTATTTTCAATGCAATTTGTAAAGACGTATCAAGGCTGGTCCCACAAGCCCTCTGCACATTATAAGCAGGCGTGCTTGGATGCAGGGAGGTTCCCAGAACCGATTCCCTCGCAAGATTCCAATCAGATGAGCGTTTAATCAATGCGCCCAGGGCAATGTCTCCTAAAATTTTCCCATCAAGCTGAAACTTATTAACCAAATTCTTTAATGTTTCGGTCAGCATATCTTGATTGGTGGTACGAGTATAATATGTGAATGATTTTACAAACGGTGTTCGTTGGCTACCAATGATATAAACAGGACGCATTTGCACAAATTACCTCCGCGAATTTTAATTTTGCCGTATCTAATACAGAATACCCGAACTGAAGGATGCTGAATATTAAATTATATTTTGACCAGCAGTTTCAGTGGGTGCTATGGCATTAAGAATGCGGAAGTTCCATCAAGATCTATATGAACGACTAAAACCTTACGATCACGTGATTTGGGATTGGAATGGAACCATAGTGAATGACCTTGAAAAAGGCGTGCAAGCGCTTGGTGATCTAATGGAGGAATGCGATCTTCCTCGAATCTCTCAACAACAGTATCGGGAGGAATTCTGTTTTCCAATACAAAACTTTTACATAAAAATCGGATTTGACTTCGAAAAAAATTCTTTTGATTATCTTTGCCAGCGCTATTCAGACATTTGGGGGGTGCGTGCACATGAAGCCCAATTGCATGACGGTATACGTGATTTTTTAGAAGATATCGGCTTGAGCAAAACCCAGTCTGTGCTCTCTGCCGGTATTCAGTGGCAAATTGAGGCCGCCGCTAAGCACTTCGACGTGCACCACCTGTTCGACCATGTTTTTGGCATCAATGACCTGCGGGCTGCTAGCAAATTAGATCGTGGACGTGAGCTTATCGAGGTTTCAAAAATTTCACCAACCAAAACAATACTGGTTGGTGACACCGATCACGACGGTGAGGTCGCAATGGCCCTGGGAATAGGGTCACTTCTAATTGCTGACGGCTTTCAGTCTCTTGATCGTTTGGCAAAAGTCCACAATAACGTAATACCTACTCGTTATTCTTAGCCGACAAGCCATGTCATTAAACATGTGTTCTTGAACAGGCGCAGGAAGTTGATTAAAAGTCAGGCCTTACAACATTTTAACCTGACAAGGTGGGGATTAATGAAAAATGCAGTTACCGCAAAATTTACTGGCAAAGAGTACTTCGGGCATCCATCAGGCCTATTCGTTCTGTTTTTCACCGAAATGTGGGAGCGTTTTTCATACTATGGAATGAGATCCCTGCTTGTCCTTTACATGACCCAATACTTGTTATTCGACCCGGTCAGGGCCCAAGAAGTTCTTGGTTATAATGGCCTGGAACAGTTTCTTATCGGCATTTTCGGCCAAATGAATGTCCAACAAATGAGCTCGCAGATTTACGGTCTCTACACTGGATTCGTTTATTTTACCCCACTGCTTGGGGGAATGCTCGCAGATAAAGTTTTGGGCCGCTACCGTACCGTTTACTTGGGCGGTTTTTTAATGGCGATTGGTCATTTCTTGATGGCTTCGGAAAAAATGTTCCTATTAGCTTTGCTGTTCTTAATTTTGGGTAATGGCGCATTTAAACCGAATATTTCAACCCAAGTGGGTGATTTATACCCTGAGGGCGATTCTCGCAAAGACCGCGCCTATACAATTTTTTACATGGGCATTAATCTTGGCGCATTTTTTTCTCCACTTGTTTGCGGAACTCTTGGGCAAAAAGTGGGATGGCATTACGGCTTTGCTGCTGCCGGCGTAGGTATGTTGGTTGGAGTATTGGTTTATTGGCTGGGTAGCGATCTTGTTCCCAAGACAGATGTCAAAAAAGACGCGGTGGTTGCTGAAAAGCGCCCACTCACAAAGCAAGAGTGGAACGCGGTTGTCGCCCTTGGAATTCTTTGCTTCCTCAATATTGTTTTTTGGGCCGTTTACGAACAACAAGGCAACACTCTACAGATTTGGGCTGACGAAAAAGTACATTGGGGTATTATACCCTCATCTTGGTTCCAATCATTCAACCCACTTATGATTTTTTTGTTCGCTCCTGTTTTGAATATTCTGTGGACAAAGCAAGCGGCAAAAAAATCTGAACCCTCTTCCGTTGTAAAAATGGGTATCGGCTGCGTTCTTTGCGGCGCGGCCTATATCATTATGGTTGCTGCAGCTCATGTGATGGTAGGCTCCACTGATAAAGCCAATGTTATGTGGCTTGTAGGTACTGTATTTGTTTTCACAATGGGTGAATTATACTTGTCACCAATCGGGCTTTCACTGGTGAACAAAGTAGCTCCAAAACCAATTCTTTCTACAATGATGGGTATGTGGTTTTTGTCGAGTTTCTTTGGCAACTATATGACTGGCTACATTGGTACGTTTTATTCAAAAATGAGCCATAGCGATTACTTTTTAATGCTTTTTGCAATGGGCGCAATCACAGGCATCATCTTCTTCCTATTGAAAAGGCCAGTGGAACGAGCTGTTGGGAAAGACGTATAGCTTTTGCCCTCTCAAGCCTATCATGGAGACGAAAAGCTGCGTCACAGGAATCAAGGCATTTTGAGTCATCCTCTGCGCGGAAAGCATTTGTTTAAAAACCTCTTTACATGGTTCATCACTAGTGATACACTTCAAATAGGTCCTTAAAGGAGGCCTTATGCCAACAAAAAACCCCCGCCTGAATGTCGTTTTAGACCCTGAACTATATGAAATGGTTGAAAGAATATCCAAACAAGAAGAAAAATCTATGTCTGTGGTAGCCAAAGAACTTATCGAAGACGCTCTAGAGAAACATGAAGATCTTTTGCTTTCAGAAATTGCAATGAAGCGTGAAGCGAAGTCTAAAAAAACAGTCCCGCATGATAAAGCCTGGAAATAGCGTTTTTCAGATCGAGTATCTCGATACAGTGGTGGACGAAGATATTCCTACCCTGCCACGCACCATGCGTGATCGCATTAAAAGGGCAATTGAAACAAGATTGAGTGCGGACCCCGTCGGGCTTGGCAAACCTTTACGTTACAGTTTCAAGGGACATCGAAGAATTCGCGTCGGCGATTACAGAATTATATATCGTGTAGATAATGATAGTAAAACAGTGACAGTAATACTGATAAAGCATCGAAAGTATGTTTATGACGAATAATATTTTCCAATTTTTTTAATGAATTATCCCCGCCCCCAATCAGATACTAAACAAAAAAATTATTGAACTTGCGATCAGTATAACAAGCTGGACAGAAAAGCTATTCAGTAGCCACTTTCTGTTTTGAAGCTTTATCATAACCCAACCAATGAGCGCCACAAATGAAACAAAACTTACCGTGATGTAACGCATATCCTGCGCGCAAGCGTACGGGACAGATAACCGCATCGCCATAAGCGCAAATAATGACATTGTTAAATCCAACGCCGGAATCGGCGGCCATTTTTCTTTAAAAAGGCGAATGGCCGTTTCAATAAATCTTAAAACAATCATTAGAAAAAAAATCATAAGCGCGAAGGCAGATTCATGATTGGATTTTTCATAGGAAAACTCTCCTGTCCGCGCTGTCCGAAAGAAAAAAGACCAAAAATAATCTCGTCCTGGGTGTTTTAATGGATCAGAAATCGCCGTGTTGAAATAAAATGGAAAACTGAATCCAAAAAGTGTTCCAATTGAATTGCTCACCCTAAGATCATTGGGCAATCCCGCCATATTAGGGACGAGCTTGGTTCCGATAATCGGAAAAACTCCCTTCCCATGGGCTTGCATACCGGCCTCTAATGCCATAATCATACAACCAGTAAAAATCAGCCATCGCAGCCGAATACGTTTCAAAAAATAATATCCAGAAATTATTCCAACCGGAATCATCCAAGAGCTTTTTGTGAAGTATACCAATACGATAGCCAAAAGCGCTCCAGCCAAAAACTTTTTATTTTTTGTGTCAATCCATTTTTGAAAGTAAATTAAAAAGCATAAAAGCCAAATATAATTTAAGCTTTCATTTCCGATTCGAACCGTATTCATCACGACCGAAGGCCAAAAAATCAAAAAAGAAAAAATCAAATAAAATATCTTCATTTCATTTTTTGATTCTGGCTTCAAAAGCATCCGCAAATAGGCCTGCGAAAGAAACATAAATACAATCGAGAGCAAAAAACTAAATATTTGAACGTGTGTTGAGGTTGAGCCGCCAAATAATTTGTCAGCACTTTCAGAAAATATTGTGGCCGACAACATATATAATGGCGGATGATAACACACCCAACACTCATTTGGATCTGGAATACGCCATTCTTTTTTTATTATCTCGACATACTCAACAAAATTGCTGGCCTCATGTGCCACCAACGGATAGGGCTGCCTCAAAATCAAAACCCCGCGCAAAATCATTCCTAACAAGATAATGCCCAAAATCCATTTATTCATCTTTACATGGTAGGGCTTGAAAAAACAAAGTCAACTTGCCAAGAATAACCAGACATGTTTCGATGAAACATGTCGATTGACTTGATCTACAAAGACAAAAAATTTTGGCCACTCTTTTGGACGCAGTTTTTCGGAGCTCTTAACGATAACTATTTTAAAAATGCTTTGGTCATGTTGGTGGCATACAAAGGAATTGTCTTATGGGGGATGGACGACAAGCAGCTTGTGGCGTTTGCAAGCGGTATATTTATTCTGCCATTTTTTCTATTTTCATCTATGGCCGGACAGATCGCAGACAAATTTGAAAAGTCCCACCTAATTAAAGCCGTAAAGTGGGCCGAACTGGCAATTATGCTGATCGCTGCTTTTGCTTTTTACTCCCATCACTATGCAATACTCATGATTTCGTTGTTTTTAATGGGTCTGCACTCCACCGTTTTTGGACCAATCAAGTACAGTATAATTCCTGAGCTTGTGAGGGAAGAGCAACTTGTCTCTGGAAATGCATACGTCGAAGTGGGTACCTTTATGGCGATTCTTATAGGGACCATTTGTGGCGGCGTCGTTGTGTCGTTGCCCGGCGGCGAAATGTACCTGATTGCTGGATTACTTTTCTTAAGCGTTTGCGGAATTGTTACATCCCAATTTGTTCCTAAAGTGATTGTCGCTGATCCAAATTTAATTTTAGAAAAAAATCCATTCCCTCAAATGTTAAAAACAACAAAGTTGGCCTATCCAAACAAAGCCGTATTTAATTCTATTCTTGGCATTTCATGGTTTTGGTTTTTAGGTGCTGCAATTTTATCTGTACTTCCCATTTTAACGAAAAATGTTTTGTCTGGAGGCGAACACGTTGTAACCGCATTCTTGGCTGTTTTTGTAATTGGAATTGCTGCTGGATCGATTGTCTGTGAAAAGCTCTCTTTTAATCGTGTTGAGATAGGACTCGTGCCCTTTGGATCCCTCGGCATGACACTTTTTTTAGTGGACATGGCTTTCTCCAGCTCACAATGGTCCGCCCAGCCATCCAGTTTGCTTAGTCTTGAAGAATTTTTGAATACGCCAGGCTCATTTCGAATTGTCTTGGACCTTTTTGGGATTGCCTTTTCCGGGGGGCTCTTCAATGTGCCCCTGTACACACTTATCCAAGAACGAACCCCACGCGAAATACGATCACGAATTGTTGCTGGTAACAATATTTTGAACTCGCTTTTTATGGTGGTGTCGTCTGTACTTTTGATGTGGTTTTATGCAATCAAACTAACAATTCCACAAATTTTTCTTATCTATGGAGCCTTTAACCTGATTGTTGCCGTTTATATTTATCACCTTGTCCCTGAATTCACTCTACGTTTTTTGGCGTGGATCTTGGCTCGTATGATTTATCGCATTCGCGTGGAAGGGCACTCCAATATACCCAAAGAAGGAGCCGCCATTCTGGTTTGTAACCATGTGACTTTCATTGATTGGCTCATTTTATCTGCTGGAATAAAACGGCCAATTTCTTTTGTGATGTACTACAAGTTTTTCAACATTCCCCTTGTGCGCTACCTTTTTAAAAATGCCAATGTGATTCCAATTGCAGGAAAGAACGAAGACCCAGTTATTTTTGCAAAAGCATTTGACACTGTATCCACACGGCTTCGATCTGGAGGCCTAGTTTGTATCTTCCCAGAAGGTGGGCTCACCGATGATGGTCAAATGAAGATATTTAGAAAGGGCATTGAACACATTATCGCGCGTGATCCTGTGCCCGTCGTCCCTGTTGCACTCAAGGGAATATGGGGAAGTGTCTTTAGCCGCAAGGGCGGAAAAGCCTTGGGACATTTACCTCGTCGAATTTGGTTTCCCGTTTGGATTAAAATAGGCTCCTCGATACCGCCGCATTCAGCAAACGCACCTCTACTTGAACAAAAGGTAAGAACACTGCTAAACTAGTCCGAAATTCGGACATTGGGTGCCTGGCACCCGCCAAGGTTGGTATGAAAGAAATCCAAAATTCTCAAGTGGCTTTTGAAAATTGGCGTAGATGTTCTTTTTCTGAACGATCAGATTTGTTTTTGAAATTGTCTGAAGTTCTGAAAAAAAATAAGCAGAGCTATGCGCGTATAATAGTCGAAGAAATGGGTAAGCCACTGCGCGAAGCTGTCGCCGAAATCGAAAAATGCGCTCTGAACTGTGTTTATTATGCGCAAAATTCCGAAAAATTCCTTCAAGACGAAGTCATTGAAACCGAAGCAAGTCGTAGTTTTATTAGTTACCAACCGCTTGGAATCATTTTGGCCATCATGCCGTGGAACTTTCCCTTCTGGCAGGTCATTCGTTTTGCAGCACCCACGCTTATGGCGGGTAATGTTGCCATATTAAAACACGCATCCAATGTTCCAAAATGCTCCAAAGCCATTGAGTCCGCATTTCTAGAGGCAGGCTTCCCAAAAGGAGTCTTCACGTCTTTATTAATTTCTGCTCAAGACGCCCAAAAGTTGATTCAAGATCCATTAATCGCAGCCGTAACCTTAACCGGAAGCACCCCGGCGGGTCGCGCAGTCGCAGCGCTTTGCGGGCAGTATTTAAAAAAATGTGTCTTGGAGCTCGGCGGAAGCGATCCCTTTGTCATTTTGAGTGATGCCGACATTGATACGGCCGTTGAAACGGCAGTTCGAAGCCGAACCATCAACGCCGGTCAAAGCTGTGTTGCCGCCAAACGCTTTATTGTTGAGAAATCTATTCAAAATGTTTTTGAGCAAAAGTTTGTAAAAAAGATGAAAGACCTCGTTGTCGGCGATCCTCTAGATCCAAAGACCGACATTGGCCCTCTCTCACGAATCGATCTGCGTGATGAGCTACATAAGCAGGTCACTAAGAGCATCGCAATGGGCGCAAAAGTCCTTTGTGGGGGCGAAATCCATAATGCAGGAGGTGCCTTTTATCCCCCGACCGTCTTAACCGAAGTTAAAAAAGGAATGCCTGCCTATGATGAAGAGCTCTTCGGTCCAGTGGCAGCGATAATTGCAGCAAATAGTGACGACGAGGCGCTTAAAATTGCCAATGACTCAATTTATGGATTAGGCGCGACTGTTTTTACCGCAAACAGAGCAACGGGGGAAAAGATCGCCAAAGAACATCTAAACGCCGGCCTTTGTTTTGTAAACTCTATGGTCAAATCAGACCCTCGTATGCCATTCGGCGGAATCAAGCAAAGTGGGTTCGGCCGAGAGCTTTCAACCGTGGGCATACGCGAATTTGTAAATATAAAAACGGTTTGGATTGATTAAATTTTCTCAAAAATCGCCCCCGCAACAGTAAGCCCGTGGCCAATTGCCAAGCTGATAACAATTGTTCCCGATTTGACGTTTTTATCCTCTAAAATATTTTTCCAGATGTATGGCAGCGTCGCAGACGCCATATTCCCATTTTCAAATAATACTTGCTGGCTGTGAATTACCTGATTTTCATTGAGCCGCAAAAGCTGCTGTAAGCTTTCAATTATCCGCGGCCCAGCAGGATGGATTGCAAAAACACAGTCCTTTAATTCGTGCAATGCAAGTTTTAAGTCTTTAACTACAAACTCTAATACATATTCAGACATTAAATCCATCGCTCCCTGGGATAGCATGATTGCCATTCCAGGACTGGCCTGAACGTATGTCATTACGCCCTCGGAATCAGATACGATTTTTTCCATGGCCGATACAACGCGAAAGCCTCTCTCTGGCTGTTCAAAATCAAACGAATACTTGATGAATCCATCTGCGAATATACTCTGTAAAATTAATTGTTCCGGATCATGAAGTGACGGGTCCAAATAAAGACTACAAATTTCCGTATGTATAACGTCAGTTGATTTTCCTTTCTCTGTCTGTCCCAACCCAATCCGTATTGCCGTGATCGCAGCATGGCACCCCATATGGTAAATGTGCATAACCTGAGTTCTATCTCCCCAGTGTTTACTGCCCACAATTTTTTGAGCGCAACTTGGAGAAGCATAGCCCGTACATGTCACATGAAATATATTTGCAGGCGCTTCCATCACATTCTGGTAAAACTCATTTATCACCTTTTCGGCCTCAATAGAGTAGACCGCCAATCTATCTTCATTTGATATCCCGCGAGGATCTAATTCAATTTTAAATATGTCCATCGCTTCCCAGTTCGTGTGAGTCAAGTCTTTCAATACAGTTCCGCGTCTAAAAATTTGAGTTTCATCTATTCCAAAGCGCTCAAAGAATGTCTTTATGTTGATATAAAATGCTTCTTTATCTAAATCTTTGTTTCTCTCTATAAATTCAGAATGTGCATGGGCGCAGGACAGCCACTCAATTGCTTGCTCTTGCGACAAAACATTCTCCGGCCGAATTGATTGAATGTCTTTTAAAAACATCGTTTTAAACATTAATCAAATTAGCTTAATTTTACAAAACGCGAAGGTTAGAAGAAACCGTCAAAAGGAAGAAGGGTAGGCTTTCGGCCTACCCTTCGCTCTCATTGCGAGAGGTTCGTAAGTAATTAGAGGGGGATCTCATTAACTGGATACCAGTCTCGCATACTGCATTTAAACAAATATTAAATTGGAATTAATTCTTTTTAATAATAAAAGAAAAGGCGGCTCCACCATCAACTACATTTGACACAGTAATATAACCGCCTAATATTTCAGATATTTTTTTTGCAAGCGCTAAACCGAGGCCATAGCCGGTTGCTTTTGTTCCATTACTCCCCGCACGATAAAAGCGGTCGAAAATTTTTTCTTTTTCATTTTCTGCGATACCAGAGCCATGGTCGCGAACCTCGACATTTAATTCGTTTTGACGTTCGAATAAATTAATTTCTATTTGTTTCCCCTCTGGAGAATATTTAATAGCATTTTCAATCAAGTTATGAAACAGGCAACCCAATAATTCGTCATCCCCTAAAATCTCGTAGCCACCTTCTTTTTCTGACATATTGAAAATAATTTTATTTTCCCGTGTGTGCGCAAGCTTTTCAAGTCTTGAAATTTGATTTAACAAGACCTCTTCCATACGGACAGGTTCAAATTTAAACTTCTCAATTCCCGCATCCACTCGTGCCAAAAGCAATAGATTCTCTACGATTTTTGATAAAGTTTCTACTTCTTCTCCCATGCTCTTCAAAAATTCTTTGGTTTCTTGCGCGCTTAAGTTTTTATTTTTAATCAGATCCAATTCACCTTTTAAAATTGCAAGCGGTGTTTTTAGCTGATGAGATGCATCCGCAATGAACCTTTCCTGGCTGGTAAACGCCCCTTCGAGCCGACTCAAGAGATCGTTCAAGCTTCCTACGAGCATATGGATTTCATCTTTTATTTTGGGTGTTGGAATACGGTCTGACAAATTTCCAACGCTGATTTTTTTCGCTTTGGTAATGATATCTGTAACAGGTTGCAAGGCCCCTCGTGTGAATAGCCAGCCCATAAGGGATGCCAAAACTAACACTACCGGAATAGATACGAAGAAAAAATTTCGAAGCCTGCGTTGCTGTCGTTCAAGCAAATCCAATGGGGCCGCAACTTGAATCACCAATCGCTGCCCCCCTGGCGCATCAATATTGTGTGTGATCATGCGATATCTTTGCATGGGAGTACGCGAATCTTCATCCGCATCAAGTAAAATGGTCTGGTACATTTTTCCATAATTTTTAACAATTTCCGCTGCCTTATCTGTCCATGGAAACTCATGCTTTAATGAATTTTTTGATCGAACCAATATTTGCCCTGATGGATCCCGAAATAAAATAAATGTTTTCCCAAGTGAGAACGGAAAAATCTTGTCCGCGTTACGGGTAAAATCTGGGCTTAAAAATGCAGAGCCAAATAAGTCAACCTTAACCGAGTTCACTATATCAACCGTATAGTTATAAAGAGAGACGTCCAAATCTTGCGATTGGTTCTTTTCAAAAGAATTATATAAAAAATAACTGAATAAAATGAGGGTGCTACCAAAAAATAAAACAAACAAAGAAATTAGCCTGAATTTAAGACCGCGAAAGAACACCTTACTCTTCTTTCAGAACGTACCCATATCCAATCACTGTGTGGATAAGCTTTCGTCCAAATGGTGCATCAACCTTCTTTCGCAACATATTCACATAAACATCGATTACATTGCTTTCGGTATCAAAATGGATATCCCAAACATGCTCACTAATCGATGTGCGGGTTACAGGCCGAGTAGCGTTCCGCAATAAGTATTCAAGCAGAGAAAATTCTTTCGCCGTTAGGCTGATCGCTTGGCCTTCACGGGCCACTTTGCGCGTGGTCAAATCCATTTCCAAGTCCGAATATCTTAAGATCGGGATTTTCTCTGCGCTGGATTTTCTTCTTAATAGAGCTCGAACGCGGGCAAGTAGCTCATCAAACTCAAATGGCTTTGTCAGATAATCATCGGCACCGGCGTCAAGTCCATTCACTTTATCCTTTGTGCTGGCAACCGCTGTAAGCATAAGGATTGGGTTTGAGTAACCGTCAGACCTTAAGTGCCTTGCGGTATCAAATCCATTTTGGTCCGGCAGCATTACGTCCAAAATTATGAGATCATATGGGTTATCTGCAACCATGGATTCGGCTGCGCCGCCAGTTTCCACTGCGTCCGCAAGGTAGCCGGCCTCGACAAGTCCTTTTTTTACGAATTCAGCCATTTTTTTTTGATCTTCGACAACCAAAATTCTCATACACCCTCGATCGTTTTGCCATTATGCAAAATGGTCTTTGAAAAGAATCTAATCAATTCGCAGGTAAACCTCAAATTAAATTAATTTAATAGACTTAAGAGCAATAACTACTGGAAAGATTTAAACATTATGGCAATTTAACAAATGCCCACCCTGGCTCATATAAGGTGGGCTTTTCGCAGCAAACGCAAGGGTAAAAATCTAGCGGACAGCTTGTGTTGTGCCCTTAGAGGCCCACTGCCACGTCCACGTCATCACGAATGAACACGCCATTGCTTGAACGAAA
>CAUJEF010000110.1 GCA_963169515.1 Bdellovibrionota bacterium | reverse complement strand
ACTCGACCGTGATTTGAGCATTACTAAAGTGATATGACTTCACCGCGGGGTGCCTTGAACGGTTATTGATAAGACTTCTCATACTTACCCCCAGCGTTTGTTTCATCAATCAACTTCTTCCATGACTCAAACTCTACTGGCTTTGGAATAAAATTGGGCGGATATCTGATGCCCGATACAATATCCAAATATTTTGGCAGATTCATAGTCGATGTAATGACAAATTCGGTCTCAGGGTAAAGAGCAACAGCGCTATGCCACAAGTCCAGCCCTGTATAATGTCCCTCAAGAAAATAATCACAGATCACAAGATCGATTTGATTATTGTCTAAGATTTTTAATGCTTGAACCGCACTTTCAGCAGTTAGACACTCAACATCGCGATAAGTGCTTTGCACGAACTCTTTTAAAATTTTTTGAGTGACAGGATCATCCTCAACAACCAGGAACTTGGCTTTTTCTGGCTCATAGGAGTCCATTTCATTAATGTGATTTTCATTCCAAAGAATTTGTTTTTCGATTGAGTAAACAAGCTCGCCCTCTGGTACAAACGATGGTTTTTCAGTGTCGCCAGACATATTACCTCCTCATTTGAGGTTAAAATATCATTTGTACAATGAACGGGTGATGAACCCACAATGAAGAAATCGACAAAATTTATTTTTTGCTACCACCAAAGCAATCGGGCAGATCAAACTCTGTGGGGCTGCCCATATTTTGCCATTCATCCCTGGTCTGTAGTTTTTGGGTTGTTGAATGTATGAGCATTTGCAAAGGCAGCAAAACATCATGCACTAGCCGCTGCCGTTCTATTCTTTTTTTTCCGTTAAATTTGTCTGATACCACGTGGATAGCAAAATGCGTTTCCGCCCCGTGAGGTGTACTGTGCATATGGCTAATATTTTCAACCTTCATAAAATAGGGAGCAAATTCAAGCTCTAAATCTATTTTAATTTTCAACCCTAAGTTTTTCATATTTTTCCTTGTTACTCACTGTGCAATCGAGTAGGACAGATACCTTTGCATTAATATAAATAATCCGCAACCAAAAGTAAACTTATGCTTCAACAACTTAAGAAGACCGTTCCGCTGGCAATTCCTATTATAATTGGCCACGTCGGGCAGATGCTAATGAACTTCATAGACTCTGTGATGGTCGGCCACATCGGAGCAACTTATTTAGCAGCCAGCGCCTTTGGAAACATGGTTTTTCAAATCCCAATGGTATTTTTAATTGGTGTTACTGTTTCCATATCAGTATTAGTATCGCAAAACTATGGGGCTGGAAAACATAAAGAATGTGGCAAAGTTTTGTGGAATGGCTTTTTTATTGTGGCATTAATTACTGCCGGCACACTAATCCTTATGCTAGGGCTGACGCCTCATCTGGATATTTTCAAGCAGCCGCCAAAAGTCACCACCCTTGCCCGCCCTTTCTATGAACTTCTTATTTGGTCCTTTATCCCGCTTTGCATCTTCCAATCTCTAAAGCAATTTTCTGACGGGCTTGGAATGACCAAGCCCGGAAGTTGGTGCTTGATTGCAGGACTGTTAGTTAATGTCATATTAAATTACCTCTTAATATATGGACACTTTGGTTTCCCGCGTTTAGAGCTTGTGGGCGCAGGGATCGGTACCTTTTTGGCCCGTACCATTTCTGCTTTGATCTTATTAATTTATATTTTGAAGTGCCCAAGGTATAAACCTTATCTCACTCATTTCAAACAAAGCATTGATTTTAAGAAAGCAATCCTTGCGCTTAAAATTGGCCTGCCCAGCGGGGCCCAATATTTGTTTGAAGTGGGAGCTTTCGTAGGCGCTGGAATTTTAATGGGATGGGTGGGGACTGCGGAGCTTGCGGCTCACCAAATTGCACTTAATTTAGCCTCGATCACATTTATGTTTGCCCTTGGGATGTCTATTGCATCAAGCATTCGTCTGGGGCAAGCGCACGGCGCAAATGATATCCAAGAAGCAAGAGAAATTGGAAAAAGTTCTATTGTGTTTATAATTTGCGTGATGGGTTTCTTTGGCCTAGCTTTTATCGTACTTAAAGATTTTTTGCCTACGTTATTTGTGACAGAAGTGGGTGTGATTCATATCGCATCTCAGTTAATTGTTGTTGCCGCTCTTTTCCAAATGTTTGATGGCGTCCAATCGGTTGCACTTGGCTTGCTTCGTGGAATGTCCGACGTTCGTGCGCCGACAGTTTTGACATTTATTGCTTATTGGGCAATTGGACTTCCGACGGCTTACATTTTAGCATTTCATTTCAACCTGAGGCACCTTGGTGTTTGGGTGGGTCTGGCCTTGTCTTTGCTGGTGTCGTCCATTTTGCTCAGTACTAGATTCTTTATCTTAGTCCGCAGAAGCCGTCTCAGTTTCATGTTGAAGCAGCATCTTTAGAGATCTATAATCAGTTGTTTCCCTATAAAAATCTCGAGTAGCTCTCAGAGAAGTACCTTGCGGGAAGAGCTACTACAAAGAAAGCCAATTTTGAAGAACTTCATGTTGATATTTCATTTCAACAGACAAGTGGACAAGAGAACATCAACACTGCGGATAGTAGACTGAGCTAATCGCACGCCAGATTTATTGTCATTATCCATATCTATGCTCCCAAAACGTTTTTTTCACAAAAACAATGCGTTATCCAGCACCATCGCTACATTTTTCTTGAATTGAATTGATACTTTAGATAATCTGCCCGTGAATGAAACAAACAAATCTATTCCCCCACAAACAAAATTCAAACTGGACTAAAAAGGATATTGTTATGCTAAAGCGTTTGTACGGTGGAAGCCTGCAGTACAGAAAGCTCGAACGCCCACTTAGCACCACTAAAGCTGTTCACCTTACAATACGATCCAAAGCTTGCAAAAATGGCATTAGCCTTCGAAGTGAAACATCTGCAATAAACAAGCATATCTTTACATTTTCTGAAAGCTTTGGATTGAAAGTATATAAGCATGCGATCAATTCAAATCATATTCACTTGGTGATTCGAATTAAAGACCGCCGACAATACAATGGATTTATTCGGGCACTCACGGGTACGATTGCTTTAAAATTTAAGATGAAATGCAAAACTACAAATTTTTGGGATTTGCGCCCGTTCACACGATTGGTTAACTGGGGACGAGACTTCCAAAGAGTGTGTAACTATATCACCAAGAATTTTAAAGAGGCTGTTGGATATCTGCCATATTCTCCGCGATCAAATATTTACACTTTTTTAGACCAATTTGTCATGACAAACAATACAACATGAAACACGGAATTTTCGCTTACAAACTTTTACATTTATCCATCTAGTTTCTTATACAAATCTGCAAGCAGTTGCTTCCGCTCAGCACCGCTGACAGGGCGGATGCCTTCAGGGAAGAAGTGGACGAGATTCTTGTCTAATTGACTAATAAAACGTGATGGGATTCGAGGCTTAAGTTGATTGTGAACACTTCTTTTTTTAGAATGTGTCAGTATTAACCGTTTCTGCGCACGTGTAATGCCCACGTAAAAAAGCTTCCGCTCTTCATCAATATCTGTCCCTAAAGTTTTATGTGGGATTAGATCTTCTTCAACGCCAACAATCACTACCGCAGGAAATTCAAGCCCCTTGGATGAATGGAGAGTCATCAAATTCACCCCGCTGCTTTTCTCATCTTCTGTATCCCTTAATTCCATGTACGATAAAAATTCATCATAGTCTTTTTGCTTCGGCGGAAAATTTTTAATTGATTTGGTTAAAATTGTTCCTAATATTTCAATCCACTGCCATTTTTTCTGGGCAACAAGAGGCTCTTTTGTTGTGTTATAAATCATTTCTCGAAAACCCAGTTCTCTCATAAAGCGAACCAGGATATCCCCTACATTTTGATTGTTTGGATTTAGTAATTCATCTTTCAAGTTTCTAAGAGCAATATTGAGTTTTTCGATACTGGCGCCAGAACGGTCTGGAATTCCTGCGGATTTCCAATTTCGAGCTTGCTCAAAAAATGTTATGTTTCGCCTCTGGGACAGTTCATGGAGATTTTCAAATGTAACATCGCCCAATCCCCGTGCTGGTGTATTAAAAATCCTTCTATATGCGACGTCGTTAGGCCTAAAAGCGCAACGAATATAGGCCAAGGTGTCTTTAACCTCTTTCCGCTCTAAAAAACTTGTCCCGCCGCTAATGGTATAGGGAATTCCCTTAGTTTTAAGTTCACCCTCTAAAACTGCACCTTGGGTATTGGAGCGGTAAAAAACCGCAATATCTTTGAATTCAAAATTATCCACGTTTTTAAAGTTATAAATTTCTCGAATTACACCATCGACCTCATCATTGTCTGTTTCAAAAGCAAAAATTTCTGGGACCTGCGGCTTAAAATCACGCATTGGCTTTAAAATTTTCTCGTGCCGTTTTTTGTTCTGTTGGATAACATGGTTTGCCAGATCAATGATTGTTTTTGAAGAACGATAGTTTTCTTCCAACCGAACAGTAATGCAGTCTTTAAATTTTTTAGGAAACCCCAAGATGTTTGAAACTTGTGCCCCCCGCCACCCGTAAATAGACTGATCGTCGTCGCCAACTACTGTTAGGTTTTTATGTGGGGCCACTAACAGATCGACCAATTTCATTTGCGCTGTGTTTGTGTCTTGAAATTCATCAATCATCAGCTGATTTATACGGTTTTGCTCAGTCTCCAATACGGCAATATTTTTCCGCAATAGCTGATACGGTTTTATAATCAAATCATCAAAATCAACGACACCCAATATCGCCTTTTTCTTTTCAAATTTTGGCATAAGCCATTCGACTGCAAGTTTATAATCATCTTCGGCTATATACGATATGCCTTCCCGGGCTCGGCTCATGTATGTCAGCAATCTTTTGTCGTCGAACGCATTTTTATTAGGAACACTCAGGGTCCTCAAAAGCTCCCGTACAATCTGGCTAGCGTCAGCTGTGTCCAGCACTCCAAAATATTTTGGAAGTCCCGCCACCTTGTAATTCCGTCTCAAAATTTCAAGCCCGAATGAGTGAAATGTGCCCGCCCATATATTGCTTTGTCCCTGCACGCGGGCTTCAATCCGTCCCCTCATCTCCCTAGCCGCTTTGTTTGTAAATGTCAGAAGACAGATTTCTTGTGGCTTTGCAATTTTTTCTTTAACCAACCTTATAACCCTTGAAACCAAAGTTGTAGTTTTCCCTGACCCAGCACCAGCCAATATAAGCATAGGCCCGTAGTTATGATTCACAGCCCTTTGCTGCTCAGTCGTTAGATTCATTTTTTTGTGTAAAGTGTAAGTGGGTCACCGATTTTTTTTTGCAAGATTTCCCGACCCCACAGATAAAAACGGTGTTTTTTTTGTTCTAATGTCCTCTGTACGGTTTTTAGGGCTTCATGGTCTTTTGGGTCAAGCGTCCTGGCCGCTTCGAATCTTTCTAAAAACCGAGATGGGATTTTATCACGATCCACGATTCGAAACCAATCCGCTGAATTTACAGTTAAACAATAAGTCACAGAGTTTGGATAATCGTGTAGCGGGGTATAGGTCGTACATAGCTCAAAATCGCCATAGTTGGGGTGAAGTTTCAACGCGGGGCTATGCCATTGGGTAATCCCATAAGAACGCTCAATGTTGGCATACCACAAGCCAAACGCTTTTGTGAAAAAACCTAAATGCTTAAACTGCTCTTCTTTTTCCATAAAACTATTTGTCGATGCCAGATTGTGTGACATCCATGTGTTCGGTGACACAGTTGGAATTGCAATGAACAATGATATTGGGGCCCATTCCTGCCCCGGCAGGATATTCAATTTGGTCCGAAACGTATCTGGAAGCCAAGCCGTTCTAGCCGCATACCCCACAACAATCCCTGGCATTACCCCGCAGTCATAAAAAACCCAAGGTGGCGTTGTCATCCCCGCCATACCAAACGCAAGCTCATCAAGCTTTAAAATTGTTTTTCCAAACGCAGAATTGTCAATGTGTTGGGGCTCGATTATTTCAAAGTTTGAATCAAACCATGGGAAATTATTGATGGCTCCA
>CAUJEF010000109.1 GCA_963169515.1 Bdellovibrionota bacterium | reverse complement strand
TACGGCGGACTTTTTCAAAATCTGGATCGTGGCGAAAACCCTGCAATACTTCCGCTAATATTAGATCGCCAATTAGGATCGGGGTTTTATCCAAAATAGCGTTAAGGAAATCGGTTTGCGGATTTTCCACGCCATTGAAGTAATCGACCCAAACACTGGTATCAACTACAAGCATCGCTAATGCACTTTCACACGCGATTGGCGCTGATCATTTAAATTGCCATCCCACGGCAATTTGCCGCGCAAGGCTCGGATTTCCGCCTGCTCGTTCAAGAGAATCAACACACGCAATGCTTCATGCACTACTTCTCGTTTCGTCTTAATTCCTGTCAACTTCTGGGCACGTTCAATCAATTTGTCATCAAGGACAATATTCGTTCTCATTTTGCACTCTTTTCTGTGTGTATAAAAATAAAAATTTATGTGTATTATACACCCTCCCTTTATTACGCAAACTTTCTGACCAAAATTTTATTCTCCACTGGATATACAAGCATATACACCTTGAGAATCTTTATTCTGCCATGCACAATTTTGGCGGGAGATTTCATAACTTGACAAAACATTGCATCTCGGCAATTTCACGAAGATTGCTCTTATGATCCTTACAAATGCGATCTTTTGGTTATGCTTATGCTGAAACTAAAAGCCCGTGCTTGTTTTGCATATAACTAAAAAGATAAATTTTCGGTCGTTATACTTTTTGACCAAAAAGATAAGGTTCTATATTTCCAGTCTATTGAGCGACCCACAGCTACTACTGCATGTTATTCATCGGCACTGGGCAATTGAAAACGAACTACATTGGGTTCTCGATGTTGCTTTGAATGAAAACCGTAGCCGAGTTCGCAAAGATTAGGCTCCTGAAAACTTTACCGTACTGCGCCACATTGCTCTGAACCTACTCAAACAGGAGAAAACCGCCAAAGGTAGCATCCATGCCAGACAACTTTAAGCCGCTTGGAAGGAGAATTATCTCCTCAAAGTTCTCTCCGCTGGAGTTTAGATGTGATTGCCCTAGTATGAACACAACTATTGAAAAAGAAACCGAAATTCTAATCTTTCCAGATTGACATTTGGTTATTCGTGCTGTTATGATATATGAGAAATCAGAAAATCAGATTTAAAGAAAGCGAGAAGCCATGTCTGAATATTTACAAGTCCGTAGCAATGGGCAAATTACCCTCCCAGCTCCAGCCCGTCGAAAAGCAAAATTGAATGAAGGCGATCTGCTTGAAGTCCTTGTTGAAGAAGATGGGTCTATTCGCCTCATTCCCAAATTACCAATTGATCGTGCCTTGGCAGAGAAGTATCAATTAGCCGATGTTAAGTGGGCGGTAAAACAAAAGGGCAAAAAGAAATGACGCGAATTATTGTATGCGACACGGGACCACTCCTACACTTAAGCGAAGCAGGAGCGATTCATTTACTGTCGCTGGCAGGTGAAATTCTAATACCTTCACTTGTGGCAGTTGAGTTTGAAGCAAATGCACAAGGCTGGCGTCCTCCGCAGTGGGTAAGGATTGTTGATCTTGAAAAATCGACCCGACAAAAAGCGGAAAAATGGGTGAGAGCGAATCGAATTGACGGTGGGGAAGCGGAAGCTATTGGTTTGGCATTGCAGGAACATGCCGATTGGTTGCTTACTGATGATGCGCAAGCGCGCCAGTTTGCCGAATCAGCGGGGTTGGAAGTTCATGGGTCAATCGGAATGCTTTTGTGGAATGTTGCAAATGAAAACATACTTGATAAAGCGCTCGCACTTCTATTGTTGGATAACCTAGCAAGCTCATCATTATGGATTTCTGAACGAGTATTAAAAGAGGCTCGAAGAGCAATAGATACCTTACTTGAATAAAGAAATGTGTTTGTGCCCTATTTGTGCCGTTCATAGATAAAATGATCAAACCGGCTTTGGACACAAGATGCATCTTATGGGGATTCCACACAGTTGCTCTACCTGCGGGCGAGATATTACAATCCGACGGATGGAAGGTTCCAATCACGAGACACGTGGAGTGGGGATTATCTCAACCCTCTGACTCTAAATGCTTGGAATTACACACGCAATGCGGATTTCATCATTTGAGCTTGAAAGAGCTGCAATTAAATCAGGTAATGAATTTGATAGAGTTGGATAGGCTTGAGTTGATTCCTCAACATATTCTTCTGTTTCGACCAAACTTGAGCAACTTGCGAATATTAATGACGAAGAAACCAGGAGCCATAAAATTAATTGGAGTTTTGCTAGTCACCTGACAGTTTGCTCACAGGACACATAACGGCAGTGAAAACGAAAGCGAGTGAAGCAGGCGCCGATCAATGAAGCGCAAGCCGATCTGAAAGATGCTCAAGTCACGACGATCCTTGCGATCCACAAGATGACGTAGTCCAGATCGAATGGTACGACTCCCAACGGAAAGGAGCCAGACATAGAGGAAAGCCACAGCCAAAGTCAGCCGAGATAAACGCGGTGAGTTGCGTAACATCGTAGTCTCCAGGTCAAAGCCATGTTTCTTGAAATCAGCAAACATCTCTTCGATCCACATCCTTCGGCGGTAGTAATGCAAGGTCAAGGTAGCATCGGGCAGGTTGGTAGCCAGACACCAAGGTTCCTTTTCACCTTTCTGCCAGTAGATCAAGACCGAGACCGGAAAGATCTCACTTTGGGTCAAGTATCCATTTGGACACCAAGCCGATTGTCCGGCTTTTTTTACAAGACTATCTAATCGTTGCCAGCCGCTTGGTTCATCAAGCCACAGCCCGGTGTTGCCTTTTTGGCGCAGGATAAAGAACCAGCGCCACTGGTTTAGCTGGTGTAAGACCGCAATCGAGCCAAATTCGCTGTCTCCGACCAGAAAAACAGGCGTATTTTGCAAAATCAGGCTTCTCACGTACTTCAATAGAACAATCTGTTTGGCGGCGCTGCTGTGCCCGCGAACATGGCGAACCCATGCCCAAGCAATTGGAATAGCGCGACGGCGATAGGCCAGACTAACCATCAACAACTGGTATCCGAACCCGATTTTGGTGCCATCCACAATCAATCGTACCTCACCTACCTGTTGTGTTTGCGCTATTAACCAGGCTTTGGCTGTCGAGCAATACCAACTGCGCACATCCACGGCGGAACTCGCCAGGAAGCGGCTCAAGCGCCTCACCGTACTCACATTTTTGGCTGTACTGATCACCTTGCCTGCGATCTTACTCAGACTGACCGAACGACTATGAAAAATACCTACCAACAACCACACAAAGTTTTGAACCTGGGTCTTCCGTTGTTTTGGGCGCAGTTCACAAATTCGCTGAATCCAAGTACGATAGGTCTCGTTGATCGGCATGAGTGGGCTCCGGAAAAGTGGTTTGTCGCAAAACAACTTTACCCGCTTTTTCGTGCCGATCAATATGCTTTTGTTAAACTGTCAGGTCGCTAG
>CAUJEF010000108.1 GCA_963169515.1 Bdellovibrionota bacterium | reverse complement strand
ATTAAACGCAAATCGGGTTTTTTGATAACTACTTTTTCGAATGCGTTCAAAATACTCCGCATTTCATCAAGCTCTTCCATGTCGGTGGTCGTAACGACACATTGGTTGTAGCTGTTTAACCCTAACCTTTTCCGAATGTTGTCCAGATTGATGTCTTCGCGGGGGACGATATCAATACCATAGGGCACGGTATGAATGCGTGCATCTGGATAATAATAATAGCGCTCCAAAACAAAGCGCTCCATGGGGCTGGATACGAAAACACCATCAGAGTGTTTTAATATTTTCCGGTCTACTCCCCAATATGTTCTAAGATATTTGTAAAGAAGATTGATCCCAGTTTTCAAAATGCTTCGGGTTGTTTGTTTATTCATTCCGACTATGGCAAACAACTGTGCCATTTGGGTGGCGTTCACATCGAAAATTGTAGCAATACCGTACTCTTTTTTTTTCGTTGCGACTCGAATTCCTGAACTATCAACGCTATGAAGAACGTGGAACGGCTGTCTTTTGTGAAGCTCAACAAACTTTTTTTCTACAGCCTCTTCGAAATCCCAGTCGCGGTTTCGGACCCCTTCGCGTAAAAAATAGACCTGCACGCCTTCCTTTTTTGTTTCGGTGATATGCTGGGGGCTTTCAGCTGTGAGTACAGTGACGTTATGGCCAAGCTCAACGAGTTTTTTGGAAATGGGCCACAAAAAACCAAAGTCCGACGCGCGACCTATTATGGGGAAGTAATTCGCTGTGATGCAAATATTTAACTTTTCGGGTACCGTGGCCATACTTCACTTTATCTGGACACATCAGAGCGAAACAAGTATCTTATTTTGATCTGCCCCGGAGGCGATCCGAATGAAAAAAACCATCCCATTTTTTGATTTAAAGCGTCAATACCAAACCATAAAGCAAGAGGTTTTCGAAATTTTGCCCAAAATTTTTGAAGATCAGGCATTCATACTTGGCGATCGTGTTCAAAATTTTGAAACAAATATCGCACAATGGATTGGTGTGAAGTACGCATACACAGTAAAAACAGGGACGGAAGCATTGTACCTGGGATTAAAGGCTCTGGATATCGGTCCGGGCGATGAGGTAATTACACCGGCGTACAGTTTTTTTGCTTCAACAGGCGCAATTTTGCTCTGCAATGCCAAACCAATTTTTGTAGATATTGATCCGAAAACTTACAATATGAATTGGAAACAAATCGAAGCAAAGATCACCAAAAAAACGAAGGCAATTATGCCGGTTCATCTATACGGCCAATGCGCAGACATGGACCCAATTTTAGAAATTGCAAAAAAACATAATCTTTTTGTGATTGAAGATTTTGCACAAAGTATCGGAGCCAAATACAAAGGTAAGCAAGCAGGAAGCATGGGGAACCTCGGGGCTACAAGTTTTTATCCGACTAAGAACTTAGGCGCTGCCGGTGAGGGTGGCCTTATCACCACCAATGATGACAGGCTTGCCGATAGACTTAAAATTATGCGTGTGCATGGAATGCGTGAACGTTATCTGCATGAAACTTTAGGCAATAACTCTCGCTTGGATTCCGTACAGTGTGCGTATCTTAATGTAAAATTAAAATATTTAAATAGCTGGGTTGAACAACGAAACAAAAATGCACAACGATATTTAGAGGAATTAAAGCCACTCGAAAAAAAAGGCTTGAAACTTCCATCAATCGCCGCAAATTGTACGCACGTTTGGAACCAATTTATGATTGAAATGCCAAGTCGTGATGAAAATCGAAAAAAGTTAACGGAGCTGGGTGTTGCGACAGATATTTATTACCCGCACACAATTCCAGCGCAAAAAGTTTTGCGTGGAATTTCCGATCCTATGGGATGGCCAGTTAGCGAATCCGCTGCAAAAACGATATTGGCGTTGCCAATATTTCCAGAGCTTACTGACGATGAACAGTCTTACGTTATCGAGGCTATGCACAAAGTGTTTTGAGTTAGTGAGCAGGGGGTTTTAAAATTTCCAAAATTTTTGGAAGAATAATTCGGTTAGCTTCCGGAATCTCCATTTTTATAATATCTTCCGGCCTGACCCATGCAAGCTCGGTGTGATGAACAGATTTTGGTTCGCCTTTCCAAAACAAAACGTCGTAGAATATCATGACTATTCCACGGTCACCATAATGGTGAGTATGTGCCAGACGTAGGGACCCAATCTCGGCTTCAATCCCGAGCTCTTCTGAAAGTTCGCGTCGAAGTGCCTTTTCTGGTGATTCACCAATTTCGATTTTTCCGCCGGGGAATTCCCATTGGCCAGCAAGGTTGCCCTCTGGACGTTGGCCAAGCAAAACCATGTCGCCCTTGCGAATAATTGCTGTTACAACAGGAATCCAGATGGGTCGTTTCATGGGCCATCCTAACAAAATCCTATGTTAAGATAGAGCTGTCGAATTGTCACCGTCGTTTATACTAATTTGAACCATTACATTAAGCATTTGCTTAAAATGGAATCATCTCAAAACTAACGAAGAGGCCGCCATTTGTTCGAATTTTAAAAGGGTCTGCGTTGTCAAAAACGCAATCTTGTGGTTCGATCATATTTTTTCCATCTGGCGTTTGCGTAATGCGAACGTGTTCTGGGTCTGTCGGTATGCCATTAAACTTTGTTTTAAATGTGTAATAGTCAGGCGTTGGTTTTGTAAAAATGGGGAATATTTTTACGTTATTTCTCAAATCAGCAAACTCATATTTTGCGAGAATCTCTGCCCCCGGCGGCGGAGCCGATGCAAACACAAGATCCCCTCCATTCAAGCTGTAAGAAATTGGTGATGGACTGCCATTCATCCAAACCTCAAGTGAAGCAGACGCAATCGCGAATGGTGGGTTGAGCGTCCAGCGCGTATTTTGCTGAGGCACGCCCGAAGGGTAGCTTGAAGATCTCGAGGTAATGCGGACGGAGGCTCCCGGGATTGGATTTTTAAGTGTGACAGTTATGTTTCTCTCAGAAAGAGGTAGGGTTGGATCCAGTCCGTTATCTTCGGCTGTATAGCGAATTGTGTATTTGGTGGCGAGTCGTTCGGCGATCACACCGAAAATCTTGTTCATTTCGCTTGCGTCGCTAATCACCCTCTGAATATCAAAATGTTCTGCGCCTGTTGACTCTGACAAAGATGGCCTACCCTTGAATCCGGAAGTGTAACCGGGAACTCCATTTTTTGCCAAAGTGAACGTCATGATTTGTTGGGACTGTATAAGATCAACCACGTTTTCATAATAAGGGGCTGCATCTCCGGCATCGCCTAGATACTCAGGAGCGTAGTGGAACGGGGCCTCAGTTATCATGATAATTGCACGTTGGTATCCGTTATGCCATGGGGTCTGAAGTGCAGCCTGTTGAATACCATCTAATTGGTTTTCAGGAATATCGCCGCCACCTATAGCTTCGATGGTGTTTAGTTTTTCTAAGAAATCTTCAGAGTTCTCATTTTGTAGAGTTGACGGTATATCTTCGACAAAATTACTACAAATTCGTGTAACGGTGTCTCGGAATGTGACTAAACATAAGTTTGATTTTAGAGACTTTGAGGAAAGGTTCGATACAAAGGCTCTGACATTTGCTTTAACGGAATTAATAATTCCGCTCATCGAATTTGTTTCGTCGATAACAAATACAATATCCACTCCATTAGAAGGGGTGTCCCACGACAAATTTGAGGTACTAATCGGAATGCCGTTTTCCCGAACAATAAAATCATTTGCGTTCAAGTTGGTAATGGATACACCGTCGGAATCAACGACTTGAAAAAATACGGACATTTCATTTTTTGCATAGGCGTTTTGCCTATGTGTTTCTTGTGATTTTTCATACGGATAAAAATAAACGCCGTTTGAAAGCTCCATGGATGGGGACGTTTTTTTAAAAGAAAATTGCTGCCCGCATGAAATGCAAAGAGTTAGACAAAAAACCACTAAATAATTATTTAAGTTTTTCATATCGCCTCCCGCGATTTCCCTTTAGATGGCAGTCTGCTCCGCAGCCCAACTCAACCACTTCGATAATATTTAAAGCGAAGCCCATGCCATTTGCCAAAACAGTGAAATGTTGTCGGAAAATCAAGGGGTTTTGAAAACAATTAGATTTTCTTATTTTAAATTTTTTTGAGAACTTTATTTACACCTTAAATTTAGGTAACATTTCAAGTCGTGAAAAGGACTTAACTTTTCAGGTCAAATTTTGAATCGGTTGAACCAATAGGCAGGTTCAAAGTGGCAAAAGCCTGCGCAACATAATTTTTTATGATAACCAAGCGTTAGTAATACTTGCGTTTTGCGTATTCAAAAGTGTCTCGAAAAAAGAATGGGCCAGAAAAGACAAGCGCCGAATAGCTCTGAACCAGATTTGCTCCCATTTCTAAACGCTCGCACACATCTTCTGGGGTTAGTACCCCGCCGACTGAAATCACTAATTTATCCCGCCTTCGCTCACCTAAATGGTTGACTGATTTTTCAAGAATTTTTTTAGAAATGTCGTAAAGTGGCTTACCAGAAACACCACCCTCTTTTGGAAAAGAAAGGCTTAGTGTGCGCGTCGTTGTCGTATTCGTTAATATCCAACCGTCTATTCCCAATTCGTAACTGATATCCAAAACAGAAAACAAATCTTGATCCTCTAGATCGGGACTGAGCTTCAATAGCATCGGCGTCGTTCGACCGTCTTTTTGTTTTACATTAAGAATAGGAGCCAAAAAGCCTTTTAAATTAGTTGGCTGTAAAAGTTCCCGTAAATCTGCTGTATTTGGGCTACTGATGTTGATTACGAATGCATCTGCGTGTTCCCGAAGTGTGTCGATCACTTGTATGTAGTCTTCGTGAGCTTTGTCATTTGGGGTAGTACGATTTTTCCCAACATTTACAAAAATCGGGGTAAAGTGTGGGGACTTCAGACCTTTCAAATTTCGAAGTGCGGATTTAGCCCCGCGATTTGGAAATCCCATTTTGTTCCAGAGCGCTTGTTGTTTTGTATCTCGGCGTATGATTTCCCCTGGATTTGCTCGTTGTGGTTTTGGGGTAATGGTTCCTACTTCGACAAATCCTACACCGAGGGTCCACAAATGTTTTACAAGGTGTCCGTTTTTATCCATTCCGCCGGCGACACCCAATGGATTTGTAAATTCAAGTCCGCGCCAGTTGAACGGTTTCCATGTAAAGGTTTGATAGTCTCGAAAACTACCAAAAAGTTGCAAAATGATGGGGCTTAGACTGTGGGAAACCGAAGGGGAGAGCCAAAGCCAAGGTTTAAATTCCAACATCCTTTATCCTATTATTATCTTGGATACAGACCGCGCAACAGCATTGCCTTTTCCAAGCGTTTTAAAGAAACACACATCGCCGCAGTTCTGGTGTCGATTTTGTTTTTCTCTGCAAAGGTCCAAACGCGCTTAAAAGCTGCTTGCATTACTTTTTGAAGGTTCGCGTTTACTTCTTCTTCGTCCCAGAAGAACGCAGAAATATCTTGCACCCATTCAAAGTAAGATACAATAACACCACCGCCGTTTGCCAGAATATCTGGAATGATCTTAATCCCTTTTTTCTGTAAAATAAGATCGGCATCTGTTGTTAATGGCCCATTTGCGCCTTCGACGACAATTTTTGCTTGTACGCTGTTTGCATTTTCTTTATCTATTGCGCCGTCAAGGGCTGCGGGAATAAGCACGTCACATTTGGTCGCAATCAACTGATCATTCGTAATTTCCCCGTGGGGTTCGCTAAATCCTTTGAACATTTTTTTTGTACTGTAGTGCTCGATTAATTTAGGAATGTTAATCCCTTTTTCATTTGCGATACCGCCGCTTACATCGCTGACAGCCACAACCTTTGCGCCTCGTTCGAATGCATAAAGAGCTGCGTGTGAGCCCACATTACCAAAACCTTGAATTGCTATTGTGGTTCCTGCCATTGGTTTATCAAGAACTTTGAGCAATTCTTGAAGACAGAAGATCGCTCCGAGGCCCGTTGCTCCGACGCGACCAAGCGATCCGCCTATTTCAACTGGCTTGCCTGTGACAACGCCGGGAACGGCGTAGCCCTTTTCTTGTGAGTAAGAATCCATGATCCAAGCCATAGTCTGTGCGTCGGTCCCAACGTCTGGCGCCGGAATATCTGATTCTGGGCCGATGAAGTTGCTGATTTCTGAAGTGTAACGCCGAGTGAGGCTTTGAAGTTCATTTCGAGAAAGCGTCGATGAATCAACGGCAACCCCGCCCTTTGCGCCGCCAAGAGGAAGGCCAAGTAGGGAATTTTTAAAAGTCATCAACATTGCAAGCGCGCCCACTTCACTAAAGGTCACGCTTTTATGGTATCGAATACCACCCTTAAATGGGCCGAGAGTTTGACTGTGTTGGACTCGGTAACCAGCAAAAACTTTTACCGTGTGGTCATCCATGCGGACGGGAACACTCACCATGATTGCGCGTTTTGGTTTTCCAACACGCGTTCGAATGGCCGGGTCGATACCGGCTATTTCCGCTGCATGGTTAATGATGTTGATGGTATTTTGATAAAGGTGGCCGCTTGTTAAAACATCCATTAAAGTTCTCCCTCTGAATGTAAAAAACAAGTTTATACTGAGTGAGAAGAACACGTAATAGGAGAAAAGTCCGTTCTACCCCGCGTTAAACATTAACGCACGTCTTAACCGTGAGAATAGTATATAAGGAGTTAAATGAAGAAACTGCTACTTGTTCGAATCGATCGCATCGGGGATTTGGTTCTTTCGCTTCCGGTTGATGAAATTT
Organism: Bdellovibrionota bacterium; assembly: GCA_963169515.1. GTDB lineage: Bacteria > Bdellovibrionota > Bdellovibrionia > Bdellovibrionales > JAEYZS01 > CAUJEF01. The sequence goes on along the minus strand of CAUJEF010000108.1, from coordinate 392 downwards.
TAGGTCCTGATTGGTCTGTAACATGGGCTATTCCAAAAAATTTGGGTTTTTTGCCTGCCAACGCACGACCAAAGCGCGTATTTCAAGAATTTGGCAGTGAGCACAAGAACCTGTGGGTGTTCTTAAAATTTGTGCACAAACTTAAACCAGATGTAGCGATCGTTTTTCACGCGCCGTGGTGGGTGAGTTTAGCGCTTTGGCTAGCGAGAATCCCTGTGCGAGGTGGTGTTTTCAGCCAGTGGCATTCTTTTTTATTTTTTAATTGTGGTCTTCGTCAAAAGCGCAGCCGTGGAGAAAATCATGAATTAGAATATAACCTAGAGCTCCTATGCGAAGTTTTAAAAATTTCCAAACCACAAGCGTCTCCAATGTTATCGCTTTCGGCTCCTGGT
>CAUJEF010000107.1 GCA_963169515.1 Bdellovibrionota bacterium | reverse complement strand
TTAAATCAATGCCTGTAGAGATAACAGATGAGGGAAATCAATTAAGGAAAGCCCGTGTACTTTTTCTTCAAAACTGTGCTGGATGTCATCACCCCCACGGCGCTGGTCGCCCAGGATGGGCGCCAGCTTTTGTGGATAATTCGATTTTGCAGAATGAAAATCCAACTAATTTATTGAATGTTGTATTGATTGGAGTTCCTGCTAATGACGGATATCCAGAGATGCCTGCATTTCAAAACAAGCTGACTGATCAAGAAGTTCTAAGTCTTTTGACCTTTCTCCGCCTGCGTTGGGGTAACGGAAAACCTGTTTCGCAAGAGAACCTCAATTCCTGGCGCGAGCTCCACAAATAATGCAAAGCTTCGTCTCTAGAGAGAGTTGCACGGCTGTCAGCGCTTGACTGGGTAAACAGGCTTTCGGGTCGTCACCTGTTCTCAGCATTCGCAATTGAAAAGTTGGCCTAACTAAGATAAGTCTCATGCATGGGAAATTACCCGTTTGAGTTTTATGTGGCAGCACTGCTGGTATTAATAGCCATTTTAATAGCTGCTTTAATAGTTGGCTTCGTTTGGCTTAAAAAAAAGCGTCCACCAGAAGTAAGCAAGCCGACATCTAAGGAACGTGAAAAACTTGTTACGCTTGAAGAAGCATTAAAAAACACACGCTCCAGCTTTTTTGGTAAAATTAAAAATATTTTTGAAAATCCAGAGGTGTCATCAAATCAACTCGAAGAAATTGAAGAAGTTCTTTATACAAGCGACTTGGGCCCAAAAACAGTTCAGAGATTCCTTGGTGTTTTGGGATCAGAAAATAAAATTTCTCTTGAGGCAATAAAAGCCACCTTCAAAAATGAAATGCAGGAGATTTTTCAGAGCGTAAACCCGCATCTAAATTATTTAGACGGCGGTAAGCCGCCCACTCCGCAAATTTGGATGATTGTTGGGGTTAATGGCGCGGGCAAAACAACGACGATTGGAAAGTTGGCCCATAGACTTTCTTCCGCAGGGCTCAAAGTAATGGTTGCAGCGGGTGACACATTTAGGGCTGCAGCAAAAGATCAGCTGCAGGTATGGGCTGAGCGATCGGGCGTGGAGTATTTTTCGCCTCCTGGTGTGGATAGTCCTAGTGCAGTGGCATTTGATGCCGTGAAAGTGGCCATGCAAAAGGGCATGGATGTTTTGCTTGTTGATACGGCTGGTCGTCTTCATACGCAAAGTCATTTGATGGAAGAGCTGAAAAAGGTAAAGCGAGTCATGTCAAATCAAAACGCGAGTGCGCCTCATGAGGTGTTGATCGTATTGGATGCAAATTCAGGCCAGAACGCACTGATGCAAGCGCGGCAATTCCATGAGGCCTTGGGCCTAACGGGTGTGATTTTAACTAAACTTGACGGCACCGCTAAGGGCGGCGTTGCAATTGGAGTTGTTAATGAACTCAAAGTGCCGATCAAGCTTATTGGCGTCGGCGAAAAGATGGAAGATTTGCGCCCATTTGAATCGGAAAAGTTTATCAACTCTATAATCTAACAAAACCATTGCTTGCCTAACGCAATAAAATTAACCTCATTATAGGATGAACCTTGAAAATCACGGTGCGGTTGGATTTATTTTAGGTGGGTTGGCATTATTTCGCTTCGGAATGATTTTTGCGGGGGATTGCCTTCAGCGCTTGGGATCAAATCGAATTCGAAAACTTTTTAACCAAATATCAGACCGGCAGTATCTTGCCATAATTGTTGGAATCACCATGACCCTAATACTGCAAAGCTCGGGCGCAGTTACGAGTATGCTTGTGGGTTTGGGAACCGCCGAAGTCTGTACGCTGACCCAAGTGATGGGAGTTATCGTAGGTACTGCGATCGGCAGTACCTTTACTGTACAGCTGATTTCTTTTGATATTAATCAATATGGGTTGGCAATTTTCGCCGTGGCTTACATTTTTTATTTCGCGGCAAAAAAAAGGATTTTCAAAGATATTTGTGGGATTTTTGTTGGATTTGGAATGGTTTTCTATGGTCTTGAGCTGATGGCTTCGGGAACTGCTATTTTAAAGAATTATCACTATGTAATGGACGCCTTTATTGAGCTGAATAAAAACCCTTTGGCGGCCGTTATCGTCACAACACTTTTTACGGCGCTTGTGAACAGCAGTGCGGTTACGATCGGCCTTGCGATGAGTTTAGCAACATCAGATGTAATCACTTTTCACGACTCCCTCTACTGGATATACGGGGCAAATGTTGGTACCACGGCGACGGCATTGATTGCTGCAGTGGGATCGAATTACATTGGTAAGCAAGTTGCTTGGGCCCATTTCTTTTACAAATTTGGTGCCTTTTTTATTTTTTTCTTTTTCACCCCATATATCGCTGAGTTTTTTTTGCAATGGAATACTGATGTTGTCCGAGGCATCGCAAACGCACATACATTTTTAAATATTTTGTCAGCATTAATATTTTATCCATTGATTAACCCTGCGTCTCGGTTGATTCAAAATATGTTTCCCAAATCTTCAGACGAAAAGGATTTTAAAACCGAATTTATTAATATGGAAACTTACGAAAGCGCTGAACTTGCGTACGCGCAAGCTCGCCGTGAAGCCCTTCGAATGGGGGATATCGTTCTTGGGATGCTAAAGGATTCGATTGAGCTTTTCAGGGAAGATGATCCGGACCTATATGAAAGTATCAAAAATCGAGATAATCAGGTGGATATGTTACAAAGGGAAATCAAACTTTACCTTGCGCATATGGCAGACAAGTCTCAGGATTTGGGTAAGCCGATAGTGCGCTTGATTACTTATATTAGCGATCTGGAACATGCTGGCGATGTTATTGATAATGGCCTTCTTGTTCTGGCAAAAAAGAAGCAGGCACTGAAGCTGGAATTTAGTGGCGAAGGTTGGAGTGAGATTAAAGAAATGCATGCCCGTGTGGTCGAGGCCGCAACTATGTCGCTATCTTGTTTTCACTTGCAAGACAGAGAATTGGCTATTCGCGTTATCGAAAAGAAACGTGAATTGAGAAAATTTGAATTGCATTTAAAAGAGTCCCACATCGATCGTCTGAACAGAGGCTTTGCTGAAAGTATTAACACAAGCTCGATACATTTAGATTTGTTAAGTGATTTCAGAAGAATAGTGGGGCTCTTAACAAATTATGCTTATTCTTTAGCTAAGACCTAAGGTACCCACTCACTTTTGGCGTAACGCCGCCCCATAATGAAGCGGCGTTACGCCAAAAGTGAGTGGGTACCTTAGGCTCGTTGTAAATTTTAGGAAAACATGAGATTTATTAAATAAATAGGACTCTTGATACGGGGAATATATTCGTGGCGATTACAGGAAAAAAAGACAGAATTTATGATGTTGAAATCGCGGGGATACGTTTAAGACTTAAGTCTTCCCACGACGCCGAATTCGTAAACAAAGTAATCCAACAGGTTAATCAAAAGATTAAAGAAGCATTACCTTTGACAAAAAATGATTCCATTCAAACAGCTGCGCTACTCGCGTGTTTAAACATTGCCGAAGAGCAGCTATTACTTAAAAAACAACTATTATCTGAACTGGAAAAAGTCGAAGAAAAGGCCGCGAACATTCTTACTCGTTTCGAGAGTTCCTACGAGTCCCAATTGGGGCTTGACCACTAACGTAGGAATTTGAGTTTGTCATGTTAACCAAGTCAGAACTGCGCAAGCGGTTCAAAAATGTTCGTGATCTTTTTTTTGAGAGTCATCCAGAGGCATCGAAAAAATTAGCACAAAAATTAATGCAGGTCATCGGTCCAGCGGATACTTTTTGGGGCAGCTATTTGCCCTATGGCTCAGAGGCCGATCCGCAATCAGATGATGCATCGTTGTCTTGGAGTGTCAAATGGGCTTATCCGAAGATTAACGGAGAAATCTTAGATTTTTGTACGCCCACATCTGGCTGGGATAAGAATGAATATAACATTCGCGAACCTGGTCAAAATTCAATAAAAATCCCTCTTAAAAATTTAAGAGGCGTCTTAGTTCCCGGGATCGCGTTTGACCGCAAAGGTCATCGTCTGGGATCTGGGAAGGGATTCTTTGATAAAACACTAAAAAATTATCAGGGAACCAAAATTGGGGTGGCCTATTCGGTACAGATTTCTGATACCGATCTTCCGGCCGAAGCACACGATATAAAAATGGATATCGTTGTGACTGAAAATGAAATTATCCATATTACTGAAAGGAAGGCATCATGATAACTGCAATTGCCGCCATTATAAGCCTTATTGTTGGAGCCATAGGACATAATCTAATTAAAAAACATTTAGATAATAAAAAGAAGATCCGCGCTCGAAATGAGGCCCAAACAATTATTAATAATGCAAAAAACGACGCCCAAAGGATTGATCGTGAAGCGAAAACGCGTGCAAAACAGAGTGAAGATCAAGCGCGCAAACGAGTCGATCAAGATATTCGCCGCCAACAAGACCAAGTTCGACAAAAGGAAAAGCAGCTGGACGATAAGCTTCGAACAATAGACCAAAAATCAAAAGCCAAAGAAGAAGAGCTGGCTGAAAAGCTTCGTCGAACAGAAGCTCGATCAAAAGATATCGAATCCTTAGAAACCCGGATTAAAGAAAAGGAAACAAAGGTCGATGAATCGGTTTTAAAACTTCAGGAAAAGCTTGAACAGGTTGGCAGATATTCTGCAGAGGAAGCCAAGCGGGAACTGATCGAATCTGTAAAATCGCAGGCTGCGATGGAAGCTGCGAAAAAGGCGATTATTATAGAGAATGAAGCGAAGGAAGAAGCCGAGAAAAAAGCAAAACGAATTATAAGTATGGCAATATCCCGCTATGCAGGTGAATATACTTCTGAGCGTACGGTTGGTGTGATTGCGCTCCCGAATGAAGAAATGAAAGGCCGCGTGATTGGTAAAGAGGGCCGAAATATTCGTGCGCTTGAGGCCGCTTGCGGTGTGGACTTGATTGTTGACGAAACTCCAGAGGCTGTTGTGATATCGTCGTTTGATCCAGTTCGACGCGAAATCGCGCGCAGAACCCTGGAAACATTACTACAAGATGGTCGTGTGCACCCTGCTCGCATTGAAGAGGTCGTTGATAAGGTAAAAGTCGACCTTTTTAAATACATAAAAGAGCTGGGTGATAAAGCGTGCTTTGATCTTGGCCTTCATGGTGTTCACCAAGAGATTGTTAAATTATTAGGAAGTTTAAATTTTAGAACCTCGTATACTCAGAATAATTATACACACAGTATGGAAGTTGGCTTTATCGCAGGAATGATGGCCGTAGAAATGGGTGAAGATGTGCAGGCGGCTCGCCGTGCTGGTGTTCTGCACGACATAGGAAAAGCACTCGACCACAGCATCGAAGGCAGCCATGCTGTGATCGGCGCGGATTTCGCAAAAAAACATGGTGAATCTGAAAAAGTTTGTCATGCGATTCGAGCGCACCACGAGGATGAGCAACCTAAAACGGCAATTGCATATATAGTACAAGCCTCCGATGCGATATCCGGTGCACGTCCGGGAGCTCGGCGTCAATCGACAGATAACTATGTTAAGCGCTTAGAGGATTTGGAATCTATTGGAAATAGCTTTGACGGCGTTATTCGGACGTTTGCGATCCAAGCAGGACGCGAGGTTCGAGTTTTGGTTGAGGGAAGCAAGGTGACTGATGAACAGTCTTTATTGTTAAGCCGGGACATTGCAAAGAAAATTGAACGGGAAATGAATTACCCAGGACAAATTAAGGTAACTGTTGTTCGCGAAACCCGAGCGATAGATTACGCTCGATAAAATATGAAGTTTTTAGAACCTAAAGACCAACTTAAGCTGCTGAAAAAAGGGATCGTTGATTTAATCTCTGAGACAGAATTGCTGAAAAAGCTGGAAAAAAGCTTCAAAGAAGGTACTCCATTGAGAATCAAGGCAGGATTCGATCCTTCGCGACCTGATTTACATTTGGGTCACACTGTTTTGATTAATAAAATGCGACAGTTTCAGGAACTGGGTCATCATGTAATGTTTCTCATTGGTGATTTCACTGCACGTATCGGGGATCCTACGGGAAAAAATTCAGCGCGCCCCCCCCTAACAGACCAAGAGGTTGCAGAGAACTCTAAAACCTACGCAAAACAAGTTTACAAAATACTCGATCAGAAAAAAACAGAAGTAATGTACAATGCCCATTGGTTTAACAAAATGAGGCCAGCAGAATTTATCAAATTGACGGCTCAGTACACCGTTGCTCGTATGTTGGAGCGCGACGACTTTCAAAAGCGTTATGAGAATGAAACCCCAATCAATATTCACGAGTTTTTATATCCGTTAGTACAAGGCTACGATTCTGTCGAAATGAAAGCGGACGTAGAGTTGGGCGGTACGGATCAAAAGTTTAATTTGATCGTTGGTCGTGAAGTGCAAAAATCTTACGGGCAGGAACCTCAAGTCGTGATAACCACTCCTCTTCTTGAAGGTCTTGATGGCGTTAAAAAGATGTCCAAGAGCGAAGACAACTATATTGCGGTATTTGATACACCAAAAGAAATGTTCGGTAAGACCCTGCGTGTGTCAGATGTTTTGATGTGGCGCTATTATGAGTTGCTGACGGATTTAACCGTTGACGATATTGAAAAAATGAAAGCCGATGTTAAGGCTGGTAAATTGCACCCAAAGAAGGCCAAGGTCGATTTGGCTAAAACTTTAGTAGAAAGATTTCATGATAAGATTTCCGCAGACAAGGCAGAAAGAGAGTTTGAAGAAATTTTTGTAAATAAGGGTGTGCCTGACGATATCCAAGAGGCTAAAATTTCTGCAGGCGAAATTTGGATTTGCCAGCTTTTGAAGGATCTTGAAATGACAAAATCCACGAGCGATGCAAGACGGATGGTTGAACAAAAGGCTGTGGAGTTGGACTCTCAAAAGGTTTCAGATCCAAAGTTAAAATTGAGCCTATTAAAAGGCGCTTCCCATATACTTAAGGTGGGTAAAAAAAATTTTAAGAGAATTGTAGTTAGCTAATGAAGGTAAAATTTATTCCGCAGAACATTGAATTAGAAATTAAACCAAATCAAAGTATTTTGGATTTGGCCCATACAAATGGAATTCACATTCAATCTGTTTGTAAAGGTGTTCCATCATGCGCGGAATGTCGTGTAAATCTTGCCGATGGCGAGCATAACGTATTTCCACCTACGAAAAAGGAATTAAATTTAATAGGAACAGCGTATTATGTGGATCGCAGGCGACTATCGTGTCAGCTGAAATGCTTTGGTGATGTCACTGTCGATCTTACACATCAAATCGAAAAGGAAAACGCATCTATCGCAAAAAGGCCTCGTGGAAAGGCGCAAAAAGAAGGTGAATCCAGCGCGGTTATGGGGAACATAATCCTGGAAGAAGGAAAACTTAAGGATGTGCAAAAAGGCCAAATTAAACAGATCGATTTAGATTTGAACAGGGCAGAGCGTGAGCTTTTGGCTGAAGAAACACGATTGGCTCTGGAAAAGATCAAGCGACGACAAAAAGTGGATGATGTAAAAGAGGAGGATGGTGAAGAGGGCTGAAATTTTAAGTCACACGATATCCTATCGGGACATTGGTGAGGGACCCATTATAATTTTGTTTCATGGTTATGGCGGATCAACAAGTGATTGGAACGCTGTTTCCGATACGCTTTCCAAAGATTTCCGCGTAATCACGCCCAATCTTTCTAGCTTGTTTTTAGATCCGAACCGGCCGATGTCATTTTCTCAGCAGGTAACAATTTTAAAAGAATTTTTGCAAATATTTAGAAAATCAAAAAATGATAATATATTCCTGGCAGGAGCAAGCTACGGTGCGGCTCTTGTGTATGCTTTGTTGTCTGAAGAACCGGATCTCGTGGATCGTGCAGCCCTTTTAAGTCCAATGCCCCCGAATCCTCAGGATCATATTAGAAATCCTCTTTTAAAATACTTTTTTAAAGTTGGGCGGATTACGCCGGCTCTCGCTCTATTATTGATGTCACCAATTGGAAAGCTTACGCTTCCATACATTCAAAATATTTTTAATGTCAGTTGGCTGCAAAATCGTGCACGAAAAAACCGTTTGATAGCGCTCAATTCAAAAAAAATAAAAATGATTACTCACGTTGTTCATAGATTTACCTGGATTAGTGATACGGAAGATTGGTCAGTATGGCGGGCGCGGATTGGTTTTATTAAGGCACCTGTGCATATCTTGTACGGGGGGCGTGATAACCTGTTTTCTGAAGATACGTACACCCAGCTTGCAAAAACATTTCCCCAGAGCGACCTGACCCGTATTCTTCACGGTGGTCACCTGATTTCGCGTGAGTGTTCGGACGAAGTAATAAATGTGCTCAGTACATTCTTTAAAGCTTCACCACAGAAATTGGCGATTGTAAAAGAAATCAATTAGCGTCTGGGCTTAAGCAGAATACAAATCTTGTTTATTTCCTTAGAAGCGGAGCAAAGCGCTTCCCCACGTGAAGCCAGACCCAAATGCTACGAGGGCTACGAGGTTCCCTCGGTTTATTTTCCCTAAATCAACCGCTTCGCTCATTGTAATAGGAATTGTTGCGGCGGTTGTGTTTCCGTATTTTTGAAGGGTATTGTGTGTCTTTGTTTCTGGAATTCCCAGCTGTTGAAGAACCATAGAATTAATTCGGGCATTTGCTTGATGGGCAATTACAAAATCAATATCGTTAGCAGTAATATTATTTTTCTTACAGATTTCGGTTAAAGATTGGGTCATTCGTTCCACCGCGTGCTTAAAAACATATTTTCCATCCATAGATGGAAACAGATGTGGATTAAATTCGGGCTCAAATTTTATTCGGGGATCATCATTTGAACTCGGCTTTGCGACACGCAGTTTATCAGCATATTTACCCTCGCTTGCGATTTGAACTTCGATTATGCCTTGATTCTTGTCGGTTCCAGCTTCAACAATGCATGCTCCGGCCCCATCGCCAAAAAGAACACTCACATCGCGCCCACGCGTAGTTTTGTCGAGGCTTGTGGAGTGTATTTCTGAGCCGACAATCAATACACGTCGATAAACGCCGGAACGGATCCATGCATCGGCGATGCTTAGGCTGTACAAAAAAGCCGAACATTGGTTTCGTATATCTAGTGCGGGAATAGTTTTTGAAAATCCCAAGGCTTCCTGAAGCAAACAACCAGTTCCAGGAAAAATATGATCTGAAACCAAGCATCCAAAAATAATTGCGTCAATGTCATCGGGTTTGAGATTTGCTTTTTTTAGGGCGTCGCGGCTGGCCTCTGCGGCCAATGACAAAGTTGTTTCTTTTCCAGGCGTGATCCAACGGCGCTCTTTGATCCCACAGCGTTGCTGTATCCATTCATCTGAAGTATCCATCATTTTTTCCAAGTCGTGATTAGTTACGACCCGGTCAGGAACGCTGAAACCAAAAGATCGAATAATAGTTTTTATCATGAGCACCCCAAACTCCATAGCGGTTGCTGCTCCACTATAAGAGCCGAAAAAGAAATTTGGTAGCTATTTCAGAGTTTTGATAAATTGAAAATCGCGCTCCATAACGGTTTTGCGGCCGTCAGCACGGGCATTGTCGATTGCACGTTCGCATAAAATGCGGATGTGATCTGAAAGAACATCAATCACCCCGCCGGATGTATTGAAATCCGATTGTGAGCTTATGTACTCTTTTAAGCGTGAAGCAATTATGAGAGCCTCTCTGTTTTCGTTGGACAATCTTGGCGCAGGCGATGTTCCTGGTTTGGAAACAGTTCGAATGACTTGTTGTACGAGAGGCGCTTTCATTTCAATAGCAGCTGCGTCTTTATGGCGTGCAACTGGGACATGGGTATCAAAACAGGAAACAGAACAGAAAGCATACCCTGTCCGCTGGCCGTTGCATGTAGATACGCTGCATACGTAATATAAGCTGCCAAGACCTATTGGCTTTTTACAGGCATTACACTTACGCCAAGGGGTAGTTTCCATTTACATTATCTTAAACCTGGTAAATTTCTGTGGCAATTATTCGCATCGCATCTAAATAGGGGGCTAGCTTAAACTGAAAAAGAGGATCCGCAACCGCATGATTTTTTAGCATTGGGATTTTGAAATACAAAGCCTTGTCCGTTTAGTCCGCCTTCATAATCAAGAGTCATCCCGATCAGATACAAATAACTTTTTGGATCGGTCACGATTTTAACTCCACTTTGTTCAAATACCTTGTCATCGGGCTTCACTTCTTGATCGAATTTAAGTTTGTAAGACAGACCAGAACAGCCGCCGCCTGCCACATTTACTCGAAGGAATGAGTCCGTTTTGGTTCCCTCTTCGAGCTTCACGCGTTGAATGTGTTTAATGGCATTATCCGAAATAGAAATCATATAAATTCGAGCTCCGGTTTTTGGACTGATTCGATATAGGTTCTAATTTTAGAGCAGACATAGTCGATTTGTTCAATATTGGTATAGCGCCCAATTCCAAAACGAATAGTGGATTGAATTTGTTCTGGATTTAAACCAATCGCTTGCAAAACGTGGCTCGGCTTGGCGCTGTCGCTGCTGCAGGCCGATCCCGTACTGCAGGCTACGTTTTTTAATGCGATGATAAGGTCGGTATTTTTTACGCCGCCAAATTGAACGCTGATATTATTATTCAGCCTTTGGGTGGGGTGACCATTTAAGACCGTTCCGGGAATATCCAGAAGATTTTTTATAAAAAGATTTTTTAATTCATTTAAGGCAAAATTTTCTTCATGGAAGTTGCTTGTGGCTACCTCGCAAGCTTTGCCAAATCCGACAATACCGGGGACGTTGAGCGTGCCTGCGCGAAGGCCCTTTTCTTGGCCGCCACCAACAATCAAAGGCTCTAATTTCACCCGACGAGGTATGTGTCGCACATAAAGTGCGCCGATCCCCTTGGGGCCGTACAGTTTATGTGCCGTCATGGAAAGTAGATCGATATTCAGATCTTTAACATGAATTTCGGTCCGGCCAAGGGCCTGAACGGCATCGGTGTGAAAAAAGATTTCTCTTTTTGTCGTGATATGGCCGATTTCCTCAATGGGGTTGAGCGAGCCAAATTCGTTGTTACCATAAATCACACTGACCAAAATGGTATCTGGAGTGATAGCCTCTTCAATCTGTTCTGCTGTGATTTGTCCGAAAGAATTTACAGGTATATAGGTAACCTTTGCGCCGTGCTTTTCGACGTATTCGAGAGCTTCCAATACAGATTTGTGCTCGGTTTGTGTCGAAATAATATGTGCGCCCTCATAACCGTAGGCCTCAAATACTCCGCGAATTGCAAGGTTGTTGCTCTCTGTCGCGCCCCCTGTGAAGATAATTTCTTTGGCTTCGGCACCGATTAGCGTAGCGATCTGTTTGCGTGCGTTCTGAACGGCCTTGTCAGCGATCCAACCATAAGAGTGCAAGCGACTTGCAGGATTTCCAAAATGTTCTGTAAAAAATGGACGCATCTGTTCAAAAACATCTGGGTCAATGGGGGTTGTAGAATTATAATCTAAATAAACCGACTGCGGTTCCATACTTCCTATTTGAAAAAACTAAAATTCGCCACAGAGCTACTTGTGGCATTAACAGTCAGCCTATCAAATCCAGGTGAATTTGTCCATGCGGCAGTAAGTTCTGCAATAAATTTTAATAAGTAATTTCAAGTGGTTATACAGGCACTTTTATTTATTGATATTCATTCTGAAACGCTATACCAATTTTTAGTTTTGCAACAAAGTGGCGTACACAGGAGAGATAGTGAAAATTGGACTTCTTCATGATTCCATACTGCCCCCAAAAACTTATGGGGGGATTGAGCGGGTGGTGATGCTGCTGGCCCGTGAGCTCAAAAAAAAAGGACATACCATTGTCATTCTTTCTCGCAAAGAAAGTCAGATTACAGGCTATGAACATATTGGGATCAAAGATTTTATAAATTATGCAAATCACCTTCCTAAGGATCTTGACTTTCTGCACAGTCACCAGCCTCTAGTCGCGCCACCCAAAGTTCCTTACCTGATTACAATCCATGGGAACGGAAAACCGGGAGAATCTTTCGATTCGAACACATGTTTTATAAGTCGAAGCCATGCAGAAAATCACAATGCAAAATATTTTGTTTATAATGGTATCGACGTTGACGATTATGTATTTTCAAATAAAAAAGAAAACTATTTTAGTTTTTTGGCCAAAGCGGCTTGGCGAGTAAAAAATTTAAAAACTGCAATTCAATTGGCGCATGATCTCAACACACCATTAGAGGTATTGGGCGGAACTGGGAAAAACTCAAGGTTTGTTCATTACAATGGCCTTGTCGGAGAGGATGAAAAAAATAAAATTTTACCTAACTCAAAAGCGTTGTTGTATCCGACAAATTGGGACGAGCCGTTCGGTTTGGCGGTATTGGAAGCGCTCGCGTGTGGAACCCCCGTCATCGTTTCCAGCAACGGTGCAATGCCTGAACTTGTAAATGATAGTGTGGGATTTGTTTGCCATAGCTATCGGGATATGGTTCAAGCGGCGACAAAGATTCCTAGCCTATTGCCAGAAAAATGTCGTGAGCACGTTAAAATAAACTTTTCGGCTACGAAAATGGCTTCAGACTATTTACGCCTGTACGAAAAGGTCATTTCACAGGGGAAATTGGACCAAAATCCACGTTCAAATTTCAAAAAATCCTCTGTGACCTATCTTTTTAAGCCGACTTTTGCTAATAAGATTCTTTATCAATTCAAGGGTAAAATATGACTAAAAAGAAAGTGGAAAAAAAGCGCTACGGTGAAAAGATTGTTGAAGAGGCAAGGCTCGAATCTTTCCAAAATCGAACTCGCGATCGCCGTTACATTGTTGAATTTACTTGTCCTGAGTTCACGTGTTTGTGCCCCCGAAGCGGATTTCCAGATTTTGCTACAATTAAAATACGATATGTTCCGGATGAATTTTGTGTGGAGCTCAAATCCTTAAAACTTTATATCAATAAATTTCGCAATGAATATGTTTTTCACGAGGACGTCACGAACGGAATTTTAGACGATCTGATAAAATTGTTAGACCCCCATGAACTTGAGGTGATCGGCGATTTCAATGTGCGTGGAAATATCAAAACAGTTATAACTGCGCGACATGTGAAGTCTGCAAAGGGGTTGAAACTTCTTTAGGAATGTTTTGTTCAATCTGGCACTTGGAACATACACCGTATAACTCTAAAATGTGCTCGGTTAATTTAAATCCAAATTTTTTTGCTATCTCAATCTGAAGGGCTTCGATTTGCTCGTTTTCGAATTCATAGATGCATTTGCACCGAACACAAGACAAATGGTCGTGGTGTTTTTTTTGTGCCCATTCATATCGCGCAGGTAGGCCTCTCATACGCACTTCAGTAAGAACTTTATGATCGCACAGGGTTCTCAAAAATCGATAGACCGTGGCAAAACCAATATCGGGAGCGATATGTCGAATGCTTTCATACACGGCTTGGGCGGTTACGTGTTCATCACCAGTTAGTATATTTTCTAGAATGATCAACCGTTGTCGAGTAACCTTCACACCGATTTCACGGATAATCTTTTTTAGCTGTGTTGAGTTTACAGATTTGTTCATAAGTCCCTCACAGCCGTCAGACGTAACTTAAAGGAAGGACTAGCGTCAATTGCAAATGATAATGACTTTCACTTTTGATATTAATTACTCGCAGCGTCGACCAAATTCTTTCTAACCAATTGAAATTACTAAATTATCTTATTTACAAAATAATATCCTTTTGACGGAGGATAGGGTTTAAAAGATCCGTTTTCAGAGGGAACAAGGGAGTAAATTTTGGGGATCTTATCTTTGGCTGCCGTTTTACTTAACGTCAGCTGGGCGACACCAGACTATACAAAAAATCTATTCATTTACGATAACGGGAAGCATGAATGTGTTGGCATTTGGATATCCCATAGCGGCGACGCACTAACAACATTGGACTGCTTGGACGACGGAGCGCCGCTTTCAATTGATGTGCCTTATGAAATTATGATGCTCGGAGATCGCACCGATCCAGATGGAAACTTTGCTCTTATCCATATCCAAATTGAAAGCAAATTCTGTCTTCCGCTGAACCCGTACCGCGTAGCTAAGAATCAAAAGATGTATATTGTTTCAGACAAAGTAAGGGTTTCACAACTTGACGAGGTGTGGACAGAAGATGGTCTTTTGATTCAGGTGAAAAATAGGATTACGGGCTACTTTGACAAAAGTTATCAAAGCCCGACTCCTCATTTCCACCTTATAAAAGAACGTATTCAGCGTAGCGGTTTACCTGTCATCACGGCTGCCGGGAAGCTTGAAGGGGTGGCTCTGCGTCTTTCCGATTCCTTTACAAAGGTACTCAGAAGTGATCATATCTTTAGGTCTGCATTGAAGGCGTTGGGTAAGGATCGAACCTTTGACATTTTTAGCTGTGAATAGGAATTAGAGTGAGAAAAAGTGAAGGCAAAAAAGAGCACGCTTCGCTCCGTCAAAAAAACCTTTTGTTTCAGAAAGTAGCCGTTTTCATTGATGCAGAAAACATTGAAATGAGCGGTCTGAAACATCACGAGGGGCGCACGGACTATAAAAAGGTCCTGAACCAAGTTGGCGACCGAGAAATCATTCGTATTTTGTATTATAAGCCTATTTACAAAGAAATTTCAAAAAGCTTTGACGATTTTATGGCAAGCCTTGGAGCTGAGATGCGAAGGCCCCAAAAAAACGCCGACAGTTTTTTGATTATCGATGCCGTTACACTTGCGGAAAAAGTAGATGTTGCAATCATTATTGGGGGCGACAAGGATTATTTGCCGCTCATTTGGTATCTGAAATCGCGGGGATGTCGTACAGAAATTTGGTCTTGGCCCGAATCAACTTCGCCAGAGGTTCAAGAGGCTGCGGATTTTTACTTTCCTCTCACCCGCGACTATGTTATTCGAGAATAAATTACCCGTTCGTAGCTCAATTGGATAGAGCATCAGACTTCGGATCTGAGGGTTGGGAGTTCGAGTCTCTCCGAACGGGCCAGTTATCTTAGGTTCTTCACCAAATGTATGGGCAGTCGCGAATCTGTTCTAAAATTGGATCGTTATTAAACCACATTAAACTTTAATTTCGGATTAAGCCTTCCGAGATACCGGATCAGCCGATCAATGGTGAGTTTATCAATACGATAGTGCACAATCTCGCTGATACGTGATTCGCTGATATCAAGTTCGGCGGCAAGCTCTCTTTGCGATACCTTGTGCTCTAGGCAATATTTAATGAATTCGCCACAAAGTGCGTATTTGATACGATCTAAAAGGTCGGCATTTGGTGGGAGGTCGGCCGTGCCCGTTGCTTTGGAAAGTCTTTTATCCATTGCTTTTAGTTCGGTATCGCTGGGCCATTTAATTTTTTTACTTGCCATGTTTGCTTCTCCTTACATTTAGTCTAAAAGCGTTTCGTACACCCAGATAGGATTCATCGGGTGGAATAAACCAAACCAAGCGATACGATTTATCTTCGTAATACCAAGGATGGTTCACGAAAAATTTTACACCAGACCCATTAATAACTTCGGGCAGAAATATTCCGTGGTTCAGTTTTTTCACAAGCTCAAGAATAACTTTATCATTAATGTGATCCTTGTGTTTTTCTTCATAATGGTATCAATCACAACCTCATTAAAAACCACACCATTGACAATTACTCTGAGCTGATGAACCCTATACACACTTCTAATCCCACTAAAACTTCCAAAATTCTGCAAGTTTTATTTTAAGCTCTATAGCTGGCAAATGGTTAGGAACTGCGCATTTTTAAGTTATAAAAATCCTCTCGGATTTAAATATTTAATTAGACTTATAGCAGGTTCCTTAAAGATTCTTCAGGTGCAGCCTTACAAAGCCTTTTGCATTGACTCGAGCAAATGAAGGTTCCCATATCAACTGGGAGAATAGCGCAGCCTATTTCGCAACCCGGGACCTCCGGTTTAACTTTACCCCTCTTAAACCATTCGATGCATTCGGAGTTTGGAGTGGAAGCATAACCAAATCCGCTGGCTAGAAGAATAAATATTAAAAATATTTGTTTCCTATCTCTAGACATGATTTTCCTCATGTTTCCCCTGTTATTAAGCCACTTTCACGGCAACCTTAAATTTCAATCCACTATGATCGACAATGGACTGTAGGGCTAATTCAACAAAACGACCTTCCGAATAACCCAAAGTTGTAGCATAGCGGGCAGTTCTTTCGGGGCTTACAACTTTGCGACCTTTTTCAATATCGTTAAGGCGGGATTTAGAAATACCAAATAGCGGGTCAGTTTTTTTCAAGAAAATAAAAAAAGGATGCAGCTAAAGCACCCTTTTTAGTTTCTTAGTATAATGAGTCTTAAACGTATGATTCTGCAGCGGCAGGAGCGGGCTGTTCTTCTTTTTTGGGATCTGGCTGTTTCTGCTCTTTTTTGTCTTGATCGTCTATTAAGGCTTTCAGTTCCTCTAATTCTTTAATTTCTGAATCTAAATCTTGTCGTGTTGAAATCAGGTCGCTTTCTAAAAGTCTTACGGTTTGGTAAGTTTGCGTATTTATAGCAGTGCAATTTATGCCTTCGTATTTACCAAGAAATTTATCTACGGCTGATTGGCAGGATTTAAGCTTTTTAATATTTTCATCATAAGAGCCGGAGTCGGCCTTTAGGGTGGTACCACAAGATTTCGCTACCCCTTTTTGGTCATCAAGTACATCTTGGCTACAGGCGGCACCATACTTAAATGATGTTACTGGTTTTGAAGGCTGCGAAGGGGCACTAGAGCCACCAGAGCCACTAGATCCGCCGGCTTGTTCCATAAGTCCACGGATATATGATTCAGTGATAGCTACTGTTACATCATTAATTGAGCTGCTTGAGTTTTTCGCTGCCGTACAATTGACCCCAGGGTATTTATTTAAAAATGATTGAAGTGAGCTTTTGCAATTTGCAACAGTGTCACCATAACCGCAATTTAAAATTGCACGATTGTAATCAGATACTAATTCTCCATCACAATGGCCACCATCTTTATTGGCTTCTTTGCCGCAACCAGCTAGTAATAAAATACTACACAGAATAAAAACTTTCTTCATAAAACGCTCCTCTTGCTATTGGAAACGGAGACTATACAAGAAAAGTTTTTGATCATATGAAGGAAAAAGCTCTGTATACAAAAAATTTAAGGAGCTGGCCCATAATTGTTGATGCATTAACTTTAATGCCGATTAACTAGCTGTATTTTGTAAAAATTTCGGATGGCTTTCAAGCAATCTTGTTTACTACTCAATTCACCATCACATTGAACCGACTATTTTAATGAAAACAATGTGTTATCTTTATCCAAACTTTCCTCATCAACAGTCATATAAGCTAGCTTTTACTGTTTCAGTGGCGTTAAACTAACAACAGGTTGACGCCATGAGTCAGGCATGATACAAAGCTCGAAAATAAAACTTACCTAAATGCAGAGGGGTACAAGATGAAAAAAATTATTATACTTTTAGCGCTGACGTTTTGTGTTCAGTCAGTAATGGCAATTACGGTCGAACAACATCAAGAGGTGTTGGGACAATTGGAAGCGGCACGGGTTGAAATCAGTTCGGTGAACAATCTACTTCCATCGTTTTTAAGAAAAACTCTTGGCGAAAATCTAAGAAGCGCTGATGAGCGAATCACTCGTGTCCAACAAATTTTGGCAGTAACAAGTGTTGGTTCAACTTATTATTGCACCATAGAATCTAGGTTTGATGGGCCGTTTTCAGGCAAAGGAAACACAGAGCTTGAGGCGTCCGCTAACGCTAGAAGATCTTGTCAAAAGGGATCAAACAGTAATGGTTTTTTCTGTGATAAAAATTCAGTTGTTTGTGAAAAGGGGCAATAGTAATTTTTCATAATTCAGCCTTGAATTAAATCGAATCAAAATTTTTTTGATTTTAAAAATCACGCCACCATTTTCGGGGTGGCGTTTTCTTAATTCTTCAAGCCGAACCAGCTCGTTGCAAAATAAAAAAAAATTTATTTTTGAGCAATATAAGCAGAGGAAGCTCGACCTTCCGTGAAGATCTCTTCATATTTGTATAATTTTATTCAATCGATCAAAGTATTTATATAAAAATAATATGTGAAACTTTTTTCCAGAATCATTATTCCGCTTCTGATTTTAATTGTCGCCCTTGCGGTCCTTGTAACCGTTGTAACTGACAAGCTAAGTGTCAGGTGGTTTACACGGGATCTCGAGCTGCGGGGAAGTTTGATCACGCGCACGATCCATGACTCGCTCGCAGAGGCTGTACAAAAAAAAGACAACAAGAAAATCCAAAGTCTGTTTGCCCGCGTCGTACAAGATGAACGGCTTACCGGTCTGATACTTTGTAACGAAAAAGGCAGAGAAATTGCCAGATCCCGTGACTTTCCCGATCAATTGACTTGTCGTGCGCTTGCGGAACGAGGCTTTGAAAATGCCGGCGTGATCAGGAACGCGGACAAGCCCCTTTATATATCTATCGAAAAGATTCCGGTTTCAATCGATGAAAATTATTATCTTATACCGGCGCATGATATGGGTTACGTCAACCGTCGGACAACTGAAGCAAAAAAATATATTTTTGGAATTTTTATTGTTGTAATGGTTATTTTGTCGGCTGTCGTGTTTATTATTTCCAGAATCAGTCTAAAAGAGCTCGTGCATGGAATGCAATCCTTGCTTCGTAGCACGGTGATACGCGAAAAAACGTATGGGCCGGCAGAGTTAAGACCCCTGATCAAAGATATGCGATTTTGGGTTGATGAACTTGAAGCGAATCGAATTATCCGGGACGAATCCCAGTTAAGCTGGACGTCCCAGTCATTAAAGCAGATTCTTCACAATGAACTGGCTGGAAACGAAGTGCTTATCGTTTCCAACCGCGAGCCTTATATTCATGTGAAAAATAATTCCCACACTGATGTGCAAATCCCGGCGAGTGGATTGGTTACCGCACTGGAACCGATTATGCGGGCGTGTTCCGGGACTTGGATTGCTCACGGGAGCGGCAATGCAGATAGGCTTGTTGTGGACGAAAACGACCGTGTTTGGTGTCCACCTGGAGAGAAAAGCTATTTGTTAAGACGGGTTTGGCTGTCGAAGGCAGAAGAAAAAGGATACTACTACGGTTTTTCAAATGAGGGACTATGGCCATTGTGCCACATTGCGCACACTCGTCCGATATTTCGCAATGACGATTGGGAAACATACAAGGCCGTAAATCAAAAATTTGCAGACGTGCTTTTTCAAGAGGTGAAAACGGATGCGCCTGTCATTTTAATTCAAGACTACCATTTCGCACTGCTGCCGCGTCTGATTCGAAACCGATATCCGAATGCAGTGATTATTACGTTTTGGCACGTGCCATGGCCAAACGCAGAGTCTTACAGCATTTGTCCGTGGCGAGAAGAGATTTTAGATGGACTGCTTGGAAGCAGTATTATTGGATTTCATACCCGATATCATGTCATAAATTTTTTGGACACGGTTGATCGCTTCTTAGAAGCTCGCATCAGTCGAGACAGCTCTACAATTTCATTTAAAGGTGAGGTCTCGGCAATTCATGCCTATCCGATTTCAATTCAGTATCCGTCGCGGTTTGTATCATCTCTTCCAACGCAAAGGGAGTGTCGAAAATACGTCGAAAAAAACACAGAACTTTTGCCAAATGTAAAAATGGGCATTGGCGTGGACCGATTGGATTACACAAAGGGCGTTATAGAGAAGTTTTATGCCATCGATCGATTGTTTGAAATCAATCCTGGATGGATAAAAAAGTTTTCGTTTGTCCAGGTCGGCGCCCCAACACGAGTCAGTATCCCGACGTATAGATCATTCCATGATGAAATTATTTTTCATGCTGAGCAAATCAATAAAAAATATGAAAAGGATGGGTGGAAACCCATCATTTTACAGTCGCGCCATCATGATGCACAGGAGGTGTACCGATATTTACGTGCAGCGGATTTCTGTTTTGTAAATTCACTGCATGACGGAATGAATCTTGTTGCAAAAGAATTTATTGCCTCTCGTGAGCATGACGATGGGGTTTTAATTTTGAGCCAATTCACCGGGGCCTCGTTAGAACTGATCGAGGCTCTTGTCGTAAATCCTTATAATGTAGACCAGTGCGCGTCTGCGATAAATATGGCGCTTGAAATGAACCCTGAAGATCAACGCTTGCGTATGATAAATATGAAAAGCATTGTTCAAGAGTACAACGTGTACCGTTGGGCTGGACGAATGTTGCTTGATGCCGCTCGCTTGATACGAAGTAAAAAATTCCTTTACAGGGATATCGTATGAAATATTTGTTCGTACATAGCAATATGAAGTTTTTTGAATCCCTAGCATTTACTAATACACTTTATGCGTTTGATTTTGATGGAACCTTGTCTAAAACCGCTAAGCATCCGGATCAAGCAAGAATAGCCCCAAAGACGAAAAAGTTACTGTCACAATTGTCCCGCATGAGTGAGGTTGCGATCATATCAGGCCGCGGGCTAAAGGATCTGAAAGCTCGATTGAATCTAGACGGCGTGGCACTGATAGGGAATCATGGGATTGAGGGCTTTGGTATAGCAAATTCCAAGCTTGATCAAATAAGCGCAATTTGTAAGGACTGGTACAAAGCTCTTCTGATGACATGGGTTCAAGAGATCCGAGACCCTTATGTTTCGCTTGAAAATAAAACCTATTCGTTATCACTGCATTATCGAAGGTCACGTAGGAAAAAAGTGGCGCGCAAAGCAGCTTTGCGTGCTATCGCAAACCTTGTTCCCAACCCACGCATTGTTTTTGGAAAGTGTGTAATCAATATTATGCCAGAAAACAGTCCACATAAGGGCAATGCAATAATGAAGCTTTTGGAACAAAAAAAAAGCAGAAAGGTATTTTACATTGGCGATGATCATACTGATGAATCAGTTTTTGGGATGAATGATATTAAGGTATTTTCTGTGAGGGTGGGAAAAAATCGGAACTCGAAAGCCCTTTTTTATATTAAAAATCAGTCTCAGATTAACAAGCTTCTCTCCGTACTTATCAAGGTAATTGCATCAAAAAAAATAAACAGAGGACAAAGTTATGAACAATCAAGTTATGCCCGATAAATTCACATATCTACATCAGATTATTCGTTTGAATAACCAAATAAATAATCTTAACAAACTCTACGAGAAAAAATTTGGATTAAGTCTTGTCCAATGGGTTGTAATTGGGATTTTGAAAGATGTACCCGGGATATCTGCGTTTGAGTTAGCGCGAAAGGTTGGTGTTCATCCAAGCACACTCACTCAATCGTTAAAGCGAATTCGAGCAAAAAATTTTATCAACATCAATTTGAACCCACAAGATAACAGGCAAAAATTGATTTCGATTTCCAAAGAGGGGTTCAATGCGTATCAGCAGCTTGAAGAGGAGTTATCCGGATTTATAGGGAACTTGGCTATGCTCAAAGATGAAATCGAAGCAATACGCGCACTTTTTCATTAGGACTTTTTGTGTACGGATATGGCCTTATTGGAAATTGTCAGTCAAGCGCATTAGTGGGTGAGGATGGCTCAGTCGATTGGTTGTGCTGGCCGCGACCGGATAGTGAACCAATTTTTGGTAAGCTTTTGGACCCCGCTGGTGGAGCGTTTGGCGTAGAAATCCCTGACCGCAAGAGCGGGCTCCAATATTACATTGCAAACACCAACGTGCTTTGTACAGAAATTCAAATTGATGATTCCACAAGGATAAAAATTACGGACTTTTTTCCGCGTTTTGAACAGTTTGGCCGTATCTTTTACCCGTTGAATATGATCCGAATTGTAGAGCCGATGATGGGACAACCTAACATCAAGGTCGTTATTGATGTTATCGATGGATGGAATAAAAAAAATATAGAGTCCGCCCGTGGAAACAGCCATATCAAATTTAATGTTCGTGGCACTGATGTACGCTTGTACACGACAATGCCCATGACGTATTTGATTGAAAGAACCTCGTTTAATTTGACTGATCCAATATATTTTATTTTGACTTGGGATCAGGTCATTGAAGATGATCTAAAAAAAATATCTGAAGACTTTCTCTCACAAACTTTAAAATATTGGGAGCGATGGGTTAAGCGTTGCAAGATTCCGACGCTTTATCAGAAGGAAGTGATTCGGTCTGCCCTATGTCTCAAGCTTCATTGTTACGAGGACACGGGGGCGATACTTGCCAGTACTACCACAAGCTTGCCGGAAGCGTTCGGCGGTGTCCGTAATTGGGATTATCGCCACTGTTGGTTGCGCGATTCCTATTATGTTTTATCTGCATTTTACAATTTGGGTCATTTCGAGGAAATGGAGTCCTTCCTCAAATTTTTGCTTGGAATTACGGACACGAGCCTTACCCAACGAGGGCGCCTGTCCCCTGTCTATATGCTCGATCAGGGGTTACCTTTGCCTGAAAGGGAGCATCCAAATTGGAGTGGATTTCAAAAAAGTCGACCAGTGCGAGATAATAATCAGGCGGCTGAACAAATTCAAAATGATGTTTATGGTGAAATGATACTGACCTTGCTTCCAATATATCTAGACGAACGGTTTTATCATCTGAGAACTCCAGTTTATGAAAAGCTTCTTATCCAGTTAACAGAAGCGATTGTGGGTTGTATTGGCGTTGAAGACGTCGGTCTGTGGGAATTTCGAAGCAAGGCACAGGTGAATTCGTTTACGCAGTTGATGCATTGGGTGGGTTTAAAGAAAATTATGGCTATAAAAGAGCGCGGCTTTTTGCCAGATCTTAAGATCGATTTGAAACCCGCTCTTTATAAGGTCGAATCGGTTTTAAATTCTTGTGTAGTAGATCAAATTTTTGTAAATGGTCCTGCCGATCCCAGTTTTGATGCTTCACTCTTGCAACTTCCTATTCTGAAATTTCCAAACAGCGAGATAAATAAAAAAACCGTTGAAGCCGTGGCGTTTGGATTGGGATTCGGCACTGCAGAGGAAGGTTTTTTACTTCGATATAAAAAGAAAGATGATTTTGGCGTGCCGGATTCAGCTTTTATTATTTGTTCGTTCTGGCACATTCAAGCATTGTGCAGATTGGGCGAATTTGAAAAGGCAAGAGGGCTCATGGAATCAGTGCTTCGGTGCCAAAATCATTTGGGTTTAATCTCTGAACACTTTGATCCCGTTAAAAACATACAACTTGGTAATTTTCCTCAAGGTTATTCTCATGTCGGACTGATAAATGCGGCTTTTGAGCTTAGTCCAAGCTGGCCACACTTTGTTTAAGATAGTGTAAAGAATATATTGCGCAAAGCACGAAACATTTGATTTTATTAAAGATTTTAAAACTCTATTTAATTAGAAAACTTTTTGTGCTATAGGTAGTTTATCCTTTAATGGATAGAAAACAATACTGGGAGAATGGGATGGACACAGAAATGGGCACAACAGTGCCAACTTCGCCTGCTTTGGCGAATGCATTGGCAAAAAATAAAAAGTGGAAATGGGAAGACGACAACATTCTTGCGATGAGTGAAAATGAATACCCGCAATTTACGTTGGCAAAAAACAAAGCACGCTTTTTGCGAATGGTAAATTGGTATAAGCAACGTCAAGAATGGTTGGAAGTAGCTCCATTGAGTGGAGTAAAAAAACTTTTTAAACAACAGACAAAAGAACTCGAGGGCGTGCGTTCAGGCAAAATGGATTATGAAATGGAGCTTGAAATGGATACCTTAACGCCATCACAAAAGTCTTACAAAATGGATGAATTAAAAATGTGCGAAATGCACGAGCGCATGGCTGTAAGTTTGATTACCCGTATGCAAGCCAAAATTCGATCCGGCCGCCGCTAAGGGTGCCAGACTCCATCCGTCCGTATGCCGGACGATATGGACGCCAAATTCAAAAATATAAGAGGAGCTGAAGCGGTCCTGTTGTGTGGTTGCGTGGCATGGTTTGCGG
>CAUJEF010000106.1 GCA_963169515.1 Bdellovibrionota bacterium | reverse complement strand
CCCGATCCAGGAATTGATATAAAAACACATCGAAACGCCAGCGAACAAGTCGGCACCCTATTAAACTACCTTAATGACTATTTAGGTTTAGTTTCCTTGGTGGCCTTGTTTCTGTGTGGACTTGGCGTCAGCTTTTTCTACCGAAGCTATATTGCAAAACGGTACCGAGACACTGCGGTTTTAAAAAGTCTTGGTTTTTCTGATTCTAAAATTTTAATCCTCTATTTAATTCAAATAGTAATTCTTGGATTGCTGTCGACAATACCCGCTGTGCTTGGTTCAAAAGCACTGCTACCCTTTTTGGGTTCAATGACTCAAGATCTTTTAAATATTGAAATTCACGTTCGTCTTATGCCCAGCACAATGGGCCTCGCTGCAATAACAAGCGTTATTTTGAGTGTTCTGATCGGCTGGCCCCTGCTACACCCGTTGAAAGAAATACGTCCCAATATTTTACTTCAAGAACACGACCACCTCGATACCCGATGGAAGAAAAGGAATCTGCTTTTATATCTTCCGGCCACGATTATTTTTTGGTTTACTGCGATGTGGATCTCACAATCTTATATCATTGGATCTAGCTTTCTGTTGGCTTTTTTAGCGTCCCTGGTATTACTTTCACTTGCTGGGTATATGATAGTGATATTCATAGCGAGATTAGAAATTCGAAACATTCAACTGAAAATAGTTATTCGAAATCTCGCTCGGCATAAATTTGCGACCCTTTCTTGTTTTGTCTCAATTTCCCTTGCCGTGCTTCTTATAAATTTGATTCCACAGATTCAAGCGGGAATCCAAGCACAACTCCACGGTGGCAGCAGCACGCCAAGCCTTTTTCTTTTTGATATTCAAGAGGACCAAGTTAAAGACATCAATTCCGTATTAGAATCCAAAGGCACTGCCCTTTTGCAGTTGTCGCCTATGGTCCGTGCCCGGCTTACAAACATAAACGGACAACCCTTCCATAAGTCAAATGATCCAAAAATATTTGAATCCCGAGAGCAAAATCAAGAGCGCCGATCCCGGAACAGAAGTTACAATCTTTCTTATCGAGAAAAACTGGCTTCATCTGAAAAAGTTAAAAAAGGAAAATACTTCTCAGATCGATTTTATGGGAACGGAATCCCAGAAATATCAGTTGAAGATAAGTTTGCGGATCGCATGGGAATAAAAATAGGCGACTTGTTAGAGTTTGACGTTCAGGGGCTTGATATTGCAGGAAAAATTACTAGCATACGCGAAATCAATTGGACAAGTTTTGAACCAAACTTTTTCATTCAATTCCAACCGGGAGTTCTAGAGGAAGCTCCAAAGACCTATTTGGCCTCAATCCCCCCGCTTGAAACAGAGAAGAAAGTTATTCTCCAAAATGAGCTTGTCAAAAAGTTGCCAAACATTTCAATTATCGATGTGACCGCCATGGTTGAACGTATTTCAGATATGGTCAGGCAAATGAGCCTTGCCCTGACCTTCATGGCCTACTTTTCAATGCTCGTGGGATTTGTGATATTATACTCTGTAGCGAGCCATCAAGCCTTCGAACGGCGCCGTGAAATGCTACTGCTAAAAATTCTTGGCACTTCTGTCCAAAAAATATCAATACTTTTTACTAGTGAATTCCTTTTTATTTCAATCTGCGCCTCATTTTTTGGAGTACTCTTCAGCTACATTCTTTCATTTATTTTTTCTAAATCGTTTTTTGGCAATCAATGGATATTCTCTTTAAAATTGCCGCTCCTCGTGTTTTTCAGTCTCCAGTTGATTGCCTTCCTTATCGTCAGACTTTCAGCGAATCAAATTTTAAAATCAAAATACTCAAACGTCTCAAACTGAGACACCCTGAAGGCACCCAGATTGCTTCTCTATGTATATTGGGGGGGACAGAGTGCACTCCAAAGCCGTCCTTTTGATTTTTGCGCTTTTTTTTGTGTCAAACAATTTGGCCGTGGCCCAATCTGTAGACACGGATTACCTTGCGATTAAGTTCGCAGAAGAAGGCAAGAAACAGCTGGACAAGCGAGCCGAGCTTTTAAAAGAGTGTGAACACAAAAAAATCCCCATTATTAATCGATGCTGTAAGGAAAGCGTCCATGAAGCGCCAGAACTTGAGAGCTACAAGCAGGCTCGAATCAAAATATGTCTAAATCAGGCGCTGGGAAATTCTATGAATTTTCCACAAATTGAAGAGGCTGAAAAATGCAGTTTTAATGCGGCCCAAATAGCCAGCCAATGTAAAGCAAGGACGAATAGGGATCTCGATGAAATCGCCGCAAAAATTAAAGCGATTGGAGAAATTGAAAAAGATATATCGAGAAAAGAACAAAAAAATTGGGAATTCACCCGGACTTTACATATAAAAGGCAGCCGCTAGAGCAAGTGTGCTTTGATCTCTTCAATTTGACCCAATAGACTTCGAAGATCGTCACCCATTTGAAATATGTGCTCATTTATTCTATCGACAGTTTTTTCTTTTTTTACTTGGGTCTTAAGATTCCTAAGGGCCTTACGTGCCCCTTCGATCGAAAACCGATCTCGATGCAACAATTTTCGAACTAAGAGTGCCGTTTCAACATCTTTGCGGGTATACATTCTTTGATTTTGGTTTGATTTTTTAGGGCGTAACGCTTCGAACTCTGTTTCCCAGTATCTTAAGACATAGGCCTTGACCCCCAAAAGATCTGCCACCTCGCCAATCTTAAAGGCCATTTTGTCGGGAATATTTTTCAATTCATTTTTTAAAGCGTCGTCAACAAGCAGACTGTGCTCTTCACTATTTTCGATGGTAACGGACGGGCCGAATTGGATAACATCTGTATCGTTGTGTTCCGGGTGATCGTGCAATTGATTTTCCAAAACTGAACCTCCCGCGTTTTTATTCGTCTTTGAGACCTGTAATGTCTTCGCCATTTAACATCGCTTTTAAAACCTGACTTGGCCTGAATGTTAGAACACGACGCGCACTAATTTTAATTTGGCTTCCTGTTTGAGGGTTACGACCAATCCGTTCTTTTTTATCTCGGACCATAAAATTTCCAAAACCAGAAATTTTAACCTTCTCTCCCTTTTCCAATGTATTTTTTAAAATATTGAAAACCATTTCCACAAGCTCAGACGATTCCTTCTTAGAAAATCCGAGCTTCTGATAGACTTTTTCGACGATGTCCGCCTTTGTCATTGTTGAGTTACCGACGTTATGACCGCTCATGTTGTCCCCCAGCCTTAAAATCATCCGTGTTCTAAAGGATTTAACTTAACTAAAGGCTATCAAGTACTTGAAAAGATTCAAGCTTACCTGACGGAGATTCCCAACTTCTGACACACTGAATTAACAATCTTGCTGTTAATTTCAGCAATTTTTTGTTCCGTCAAGGTCTCACTGGGGTCCTGGTAAACTAAGCGGAAGGCTACAGATTTCTCTGATGGCTTTAATGGTTGGCCGAAAAAGACGTCAAAGGCTTTTACAGAATCTAACAACGGCTTTCCTGTTTTTTGTATTTCATCAACGACTGATTGAGCCATCATTGTTGCTGGCATAACAAACGCCAAGTCACGCGCAACAGATGGAAACTTACTTAAAGGTTTCACCCGATTCACTCGTGGCTGGCCTTGCAATAATTTTTCCAAACTGAACTCGGCGAGCGCTGTATCCGCCCGCAATTTAAACTCTTCGACCAGAACAGGATGAACAGTTCCGATGAAACCCACCGCACGGCCTTCAAATCTCAACCTTGCGGTTTGTCCTGGATGTAAGAAATTTGGAATTTTTTGGGGGACATCCCAACTGAAGCTTTTTCCAAAACCTTTTAGGAAATTTTCAACCTTTGATTTCAATTGAAATACCGCAGGAACATTTTTCTTATTCCATAAATCAACATCGTTGCCCCAAAGCGCCAAACCCAAATGCCATGGCTCTATGTACTGACCCAATTCCTCATAAAATACATATCCGGACTCGAAGAGCCGTCCGCTTTCTACTCCACGATTAAAATTATGTATAACATTTTTCAGTAACGACGGAGCAATCAAGTTTCGCATTATATCCATGTCTTCTGAAATCGGATTGAGCAACTTTATAGGCCTTTCCGTAACATTCAAACCATATTCGACAAACGAGTCCGACGGTCCGACCATCTGATAATATTTCGAATCGACAAAGTTATAGTTAACCGCTTCCTGGAACCCTTGCCCCCTTAATAAGGCATTTACCTGCAATCCCAAGGTATACTTTTTGTCGTGTTGGGTTGGTGGATCTGCTAACGCCGGCAAACTTTCTGGAATTTGATCATAGCCATTAAGACGTGCGTATTCTTCGACGAGATCATCAGCAATTTGAATATCTGACCTGTACAACGGAGGCACTACGTTATACTCGCCATCTTTGCCCGAAATTGTACAACCCAGTCTTTGAATCCAATCGACAAATTTTTTTGGGTTCACTGTGTACCCAAGTCGGTCTGAAACATAATTGAGTGTAACAACAATGCTCTTTTGATGAATTTTTTCAACATACATATCGTAAGCGTTTCCATAAACTTGTCCGCCGGCCAAATCTTGAATGAGCTGGCAGGCACGTTTCATTGCTGTAAAAACCATATCCGGATCTACGGCGCGGGTGAATCTATAACCCGACTCTGTTTGAATCCCATGTCGACGCGAAGTACGCCTGACAACTTCCGGCTTAAAGTAGGCCGATTCAATAAAAACTTCTGACGTATCGTCTTTGATCCCTGAATTCAGTCCACCAACGATGCCTGCTAATGCCACGGCCCGTTCGCCATCTCGGATCATAAGCTCTGTACCGTTCATTGTGAGCTCTGTGCCATCAAGAGTTTTAAATTTCTCATCATTTTTTGAGTTTTCTACGGTGATTTGTTTCCCTTTGATTTCACGATAATCAAACGCGTGTAACGGCTGGCCTAATTCCATCATAACATAGTTTGTAATATCGACTACATTACTGATGGACTTCATGCCAACAGACTCTAGCCGCTTTTTCAGCCAGCTTGGGCTTGGACCGATTTTAATTTTATCGATAAACGCACCCGTGTAGCGTGGACAGCTTTGCGGATTTTTGATTTCAAGTTTTATTTTTTTTTGCGTATCACCTGCTGGTTGCAATTTTGCCAAGTTGTCCTTTACAAAGGAATTCAGAGGGCGATCTGTCACACATGAAATCTCACGGGCCAACCCATAATGACTGAGACAATCCGAGCGGTTCGGCGTTACCTTAATTTCCATCACAATGTCATCATATCCCATATATTCTGCAAATGGCTTTCCGATCGGAGCATCTTTGGGAAGAATCATAATACCGTCGCTATTTTCGGCAATCCCCAGCTCAACCTCTGAACACAACATTCCCGATGATTCCACGCCACGAATTTTTGACTTTTTGATTTCAAAATTCCCTGGAAGTATTGCCCCTGGAAGAGCCACAACAACATTATCACCCGAATTGTGATTTTTAGCCCCACACACAATCTGATGAACGACGCCTTTGCCAGTTGTGACTTGGCACAAGGTTAACCGATCGGCATCAGGGTGCTTTCCTTTTTCCAAAATACTGCCCACAACAACATTCTCAAAAGCCTTGGCTTTGTTTTCTATGGATTCGACTTCTAAACCAGACTTGGTCAGAATCTCGGAAAGAGCTTCTGGCTTAGCAAGAAAATCTGCAATATCAATAAAATCATTCAGCCATTTTAAAGAAATCTTCATTTGCACTACCTACGAAGGAAATTGATCTAAAAATCGACGATCGTTCTCACAAAATAAACGAATATCGTCTACACCAAATTTAATTACAGACATACGCTCAATGCCGAACCCAAAAGCCAATCCTTGCCATTCCATGGGGTCAATTCCACTTAATTTCAAAACATGGGGATGTACAAGACCACTGCCACCAAGTTCGATCCAACCAGAATGTCCGCACATTCGACAGCCCTTCATACTGCAAAATGGACACGAACAATCAAACTCTGCCGAAGGCTCTGTAAATGGAAAAAAGCTCGGTCGAAAGCGTGTTTTCGTATCAGATCCAAAAAGTTCACGATTCATAAATGCAATGGTGCCCTTCAGATCCGCCATTGAAACTTTTCGATCAACATACAGGGCTTCAATTTGGTGAAACATGGGCGCGTGGGAAACGTCGCTATCCACGCGAAAAACCGCACCCGGTCCAATAATTCGAATCGGTGGCTTCTCCCTTTCCATCGTATGAATTTGAATTGGTGACGTGTGGGTTCTCAAAACATGATTTTCACCCACATAAAACGTGTCCTGCATTTCGCGGGCTGGATGGTCTTTGGGGATATTTAGAGCCTCAAAATTATAAAAATCTTTTTCGATTAGTGGGCCTAAACGAACACTATAACCTAAGCGAGATAAAATATTTACGGTCTCGTTAAGGACCAAGCTGATGGGATGTTGTGTGCTTTTATCTTGTACAGGGCCCGGCAAGGTTAAATCCAGCCATTCACTGGCAAGCTTCTCATTAATTTCCTTGGTTTTTAGGTCTCGTTCTTTGCGAATGTAGGCATCTTCTAAAACAACTTTTGCTTCGTTGACTTTTTTCCCGAACAGCGGTCGCTCATCGGAAGAAAGATCTTTCATGCTTTTCATAATTTCCGTAAAAGCACCGCTTTTACCCAAAAATTCGACCTTAAAGTCATAAAGCTCTTTTGAAGTCTTCGCACTATCAAATTTTTTCAGCGCCTGATCTTGAATTTCCTGAATTTTGATGCTCATCGTATATTTATCTTGCGTAAATTTTCATAATATATCAAGTATTTAGGGCATGACGCGCGACTTTAAAAGTATAACATCAACTCAAAATCCAATCTATAAAGACTGGCTGAAACTCCATAAATCAATCGGCATAGAAAAACTCGGCAAGTTGTTTGTTATGGGCGAAAAAATCATCCGTGACTATTTAGATACTCACGGCACTAAAAATGCTTTGGAATTTGTCTACAGCGAAGGAATGGCCGTCGATACTTTCTCAAAATATAAACTACCCGAGTTTGTTGTACCACCCGTGTTATTTAAAGAATTGGATATTTTGAATACCCACTCACCCCTGCTCACTATTGCCAAGCCTGAAATTCCTATTTGGGATTCCCATGCAGCACCATCAGAAATTGAGATATTACTTCCATTCCAAGATCCCAATAATGTGGGAGCAGTAATTCGAACGGGAACTGCCCTCGGAGTTCGAAAAATTATTCTTTTAAAAGAAGCTGCCCTCCCTTTTCATCCTCGCTCCATCCGCGCCTCAGCTGGCGCTGTCTTCCAAGCTCCTTTATTTTTAGGCCCATCAATTCAAGAACTAGAACACTTAGAAAATACCGTAAGCCTTGATATGAAAGGTGAACGTCTGGATAAATTTCGTTGGTCACAGCACACACGCCTTCTGATCGGGGAAGAAGGCAAAGGGATTCCCGCATATTTGCAAACACAGAAAGTAACAATTCCCATTGATTCCAAGTGTGAATCACTCAACGCCACAATTGCTGCAAGTCTTGCTATATATTCATATCGCTTAAAGTTCCCAATCTAACTGGACCAAGGGTTGGCAAGCCCCCCTCGACCTTACATCTGCTTAGCGCTGCTGTTACAATGATCAGGCATGAATAAAATTTTTGAACTCAGAAAAAGTTTACTATTTTTGTTATTCGTATTCTTTCTTGTTTTAAATTTTGCTTTCGCTGCATTTGCCGTAGAAGCAAAAAAGACCTACATACATTCAAAAGTTTGGAAAGAAAATTTCAGAGAAAATTATTCTTACGAAATGTGCGACGAAGATCACTACGTTATGAACTGCTACAAAATCACAGAGACCAATTGCCGCACAAAAGTTCAAACTCTCACGGCCTCATGTTTTTCACAAATAAAAATACCCGAAAAGGTAAACCCTTATGCCAATGGCGTGGTTATCGCATCACGAATTGGAATGTGCGTAGCTCATGAACTCCACAAACAACTAAAGGACTCTGCGAATGGCAATAAGAGATGCCCTTACTTTGCTGCAAAAAATTAATGTTGTATCTATTTTGCTAATCATTCCATCACTGGGTTTTGGTAATATGTGCTCTAACGAAGATGAGGCCAAAAGTGCCCTCGCTGATATTTTTAGACATAAAATCTGTGGGTTGCAGCCCACTTTAAAAGAATGCAAAGAAAAATTTCCAGCGGACATCGAAATTCTCGTCGCAGGCAGTGCCGTAGCTGTAGGCGCTACTTACGGTGGAGTTGATTTTGTCAAATTTGTTCGTGGAAAATGTGGGCCAAAGACAAGCTGGGTTCAACTTTTCCCGGCAGCTGAAGCGGCCCAAGTTTGCGACCTGTCGCTAAGCCAACTTAATGATTATAGGAAAGCCTACACTGCTGCCGCTCTGGAGGAAATGGAATCTGAACTTAAATCTACACCTCCCCTCCAGTCTAGCGCTCATACAATAACACGAGCACGTGCTGTTGACCGAACCCTTCTGGCGGCGACCCACGACATTGATGCAAAGCTTATGGTTGTATCGAGCAAAAGAGCTTTCATAGAAAAGGAACGTGCCCAGCCAGGGAGTAACTGGAAGAGCCTCGGTGACTCTCTAAACCGACAGCAAACAGAGTATGAGCACTTAAAGGAATTGCGACGTGAAATACTGGCAGCGCGCGATAAAATTAACTCGTCTCGTGTTTCTATAGATGAACTAGATGAAATATTAGATGAGTACACTTCGGCTGAGACACGCATAAATCTTCCAAAGCAACAGGCAAAAAAGCAGCTAATTACAGAAAGCATCGATTTTTCATGGGGACAAAATACCGAGGCACTTCATTCTCATGGCATCGAATATGAGCCCCCATCTCCAAAATCCGTGGATCCAAATAAAACGCTCTTTGCACGACTTCAAAAAGAAACGGGAAATATTTCTGCTGAATATGCTCATCTGTACAAAGAAGACTTTGAAAAACTTTTCCCCAGGGGAACTACAAAAGAAATCGACAGCCCAGAGAATATTGCACGCTTGAGAAAGCAGCAAAATCAATTTAGACGTTTGGGTGACGCACTTAATGTCGCTGAACGTAGAAGCGAAACCGAAGCCAAAATGGCCTCTCACGAAAATTATGACGCTAAATTTAGACAGTACAGACCCTCAAATCTGACTGGGACTCAAAATCTGGATGAAGCGGAAAAGATGCTTAAAGGCATGGACAACTTGTTCGATAGGGACTATTGGGAACCTCGAAAAGGGACTGAGGCTTGGCATCGCATGAACGGCCACATTACAAACATGAGCCGATATGTAATGCATTCCGCACGTCAATACGGTGCGCGCCTTATGAAAAATACCCTAATCAGAAAAGGTGCTGTCCTCGCTGGCTCCATTGCACCTATTGTTGGGCAGGTCGCGGAAGCTGCAGATATTGTTTACACCGCAAAAGATGTTAAAGATATTTATGAAGAATCCACCCTAGACGACGGAACTTGTAAAAAGCAAAATAATCAAAATTGTCCAGATGTACCAATGAACAAGAAATGCAAATATCTGCCCGTATTTTCAGACCCCCTCAAAGACTACCTAATGCTCGATTTGTCAGAAAAATTAAAAATTATAAAAAATTGCTCTCAATTTTGTGAGGAGGTTCTAAAACCAAATGCTGCCGAAACCGGATCTAATAAATGGAAGGCTTCATGTAATGGGTTTATTAAAGATGGTAAAGTTGTCCCAGGTATCAAACTGATTTCAAATGACAAAAATGCAGAGCAGTCAATGGATGTGTCATTAGATACCGATGGCAACATTACAAATGTGAACTATCATAAGCCTGGAGGGGGCAACACTTACGACGTTAGCTTTAACAAAGACGGAGAGCCAATAAAATATCATCAGAGCTACAATGAGGTTCGCTACAAATACAATCTGCCCCACGCTGAAGAACGATTCATGCCTGTAAGTGCAAAGCGGGACATTACTTTAGATGGTAAGAACCTTTTTAAACACGAGGATACAGTCGGTGAAATTATAGATGTAAAGATGCAGCTTCTCGCAATATCGAATGTTGTCGACTGCTGTCGCGGCAAGGACACAATGACCGCACAAAGCTGCGGAGAATATGGAATATTAAAATCCTCTGATCGAGGCAAAAAAGGAAAAAACTAAACAATGAGCGGAATTAAATTTTTTTGAATTTCCTGGGGCGGCTCTTGACGCCACAAACTTAAAATGTAGCCACCGCCACCAGAGCCTGTCGGCTTTGTTGCAAGGGCACCGAATTCAGCGAGCTTTTGCATATGCCGTTCATTTGCACCCTGGGACAAACCCCAACGATCAAAACAATGCCGCGCCTTTTGCAACGCTTCGACAAGATCCAACAGACCGTCTTGGCTTGATTTGCTCAGTGCCAATTTTGCCAATTGAACACTTTCATGCATTTCTTCGTCTATTTTTTGCCCCTCTTTTTTGTTACGTCCCCACAGTTCTTTTACCCGCGAAACACACTCACTCGTCAGTCCTCGCTGTCCGCTATAAGACAAATACCAATTCGGTTGCCAATTTATTTTTAAACTTTTGTGTGATTGACCACGAATAAATTCAATCGGCTCGCCAGCTAAAACCGCGGCAATATCCGCGCCACTGCTTTCGCCATGAAAAAGGTTTTCCAATAGTCTGCAAAACTCTGGCAATTCCGCTTCCTTGACCCATTTCAAACTGTAGAATAACCTTCCCACACCCACACACAAAGCCGCAGAGGCGCCAAGACCCGCCCCTACAGGTACTGTAATTTTAATCAATATCTCTACACGCAACACGCAGCGCTTGCAACCTGCCAAAACAAGAGCACGCTCCAACA
>CAUJEF010000105.1 GCA_963169515.1 Bdellovibrionota bacterium | reverse complement strand
TATTGTCCCAGACAAATTAGTGCCAACATCAACAGAGTTCGTAGATATTGCGGGTCTTGTCGAGGGCGCGAGCAAGGGCGAGGGGTTGGGAAACCAATTTTTGGGAAACATTCGCCAGACGGATGCCATTTTACATGTTGTGCGGTGCTTCGATGATTCTAATATTATTCACGTGTCGGGAAGTGTGGATCCGGTTCGAGATATGGACGTCATCAATACAGAGCTGATGCTTGCGGACTTGGACTCTGTTGAAAAGCGTTTTCAGCGTGTTGAAAAGGTTGCGCGCAGTTCGACTGATCGAAAAGTAAAAATCGAATTTGACGTGGTTTCGAGGGTGAAGGCGGCGCTTGATGCGGGGACTCCTGCGCGAGCGCTGAAATTTGACTTGCCTGACGAAAATGAGGTTTTAAAGTCTTTGCAGCTTTTGACAGCGAAGCCCGTTCTTTATGTCTGCAATGTAAATGAAGAGGATTTGAAAAAGGGTGGTAATGAATGGGTACGCAAGGTAGAGGAGCGTGCAAAATCTGAAAATCAAAAAACAGTTTTAATATCCGCCCAAATTGAGGCAGAGATAAATCAGCTTTCCAAAGAAGAGCAAGATGCGTTTTTGTCGGACTTGGGACAAAAAGAGCGTGGACTGAATCGGTTGATTTTAGAAGCGTATAAACTATTAAACCTCATTACTTATTTTACGGCAGGGAAAAAGGAAGTTCGAGCATGGACGATTGTTCGAGGGACGAAGGCTCCACAGGCTGCGGCGGTCATTCATACGGATTTTGAAAAAGGTTTTATTCGGGCGGAAACCTATTCGTGTGAAGACTTATTTCGTCTGAAGTCGGAAGCTGCTGTGAAGGAAGCGGGCCTGTATAAATCCGAGGGCAAAGACTACGTCGTTAAAGACGGTGACATCATGCTCTTCCGCTTCAATGTCTAGGGTAGGCCGTACCTTTTTGATGTGCAGTGCATACATCCGCTATCCGGACATAATAGGCTATATAATTTAATTATATGCGGTCTTAGTGGCATCGTACTTTTGTATCTATCCCTTATGCCAAGAAAAATTGTACCCGTTAGCATGACAAATCCCTACCACATCAGTGCGCGATGCCTTAACAAGGAATGGTTCAAAATACCGCTGCCATATGTGTGGCGGGTTTATTCAGACTATTTATTTTTCATCCATCATGCTTATAATGTTGAAATTTTTTCTTTTGTTTTAATGAATAATCATTTCCATTTACTGGCAGGATTCCCCGAAGGAAATATAGGGAAATCGATGAACTATTTTATGCGGGAAACTAGCAAAGTAATCGGGGAAATGTGCGGGCGAATAAATCAGCTGTACGGCGCTCCCTATCATAAGTGCATGATAGATACTTACCATTACTATCTACATGCGTACAAATATATATACAGAAATCCTGTCCAGGCAGGTTTGGTTAAGAATGTAGAAGAATACCCATTTTCAACCTTGAATGGATTACTTGGGCAAAGCAAAATTTGGATCCCTATCGAGGAAGATTTAACTCTATTCAATGATGTTGAGGATACTTTGAAGTGGCTAAATAGAACCTATGAGAAAGGTCATTTAGACGCTGTCGCGTCAGCATTACGTCATAGCGTGTTTAGCCTCCCACGCGACATTCACAACCAAAAAGAACATGAGCTAGTAAGCATTCTTTCCTGAGCTTTTGCGCTATGCACATCAAAAAGGTACGGCCTACCTTAGGACATCCAGTTTTTCGATTTCACGCTAGACCATTTGGTGGTGACTTTTTTTAGATTGCTCCAAAAATTCAATGATGATTCGCCAGTGATATCTCCATGACCAAATTTTGACTCATAAAATCCACCAAAAGAAAAGGGTTCGCGTGGAACGGGAACGCCGATGTTTATACCGATCATCCCAGCACGGGCATTTTGAGTAATAAATTCTGCCATGGCTCCATTTTGTGTAAAGACACTAGCGGCGTTCCCGTAAGGGTTTTCGTTTTCAATTTTCATCGCTTGTTCGATATTTTTGCAACGAATGATACTTAAGATTGGGCCAAATAACTCTTCACAGGCTGCTTCGGAATTTGGTTTTACATTATCTAAAATAGATGGAGCCAGCCAATTCCCTTTTTCAAAGCCTTTTGGACTTTTTGGGTTTCGTCCATCCAATAAAATTTTTGCGCCCTCTTTTTTTGATTTTTCTATAGCTTTCGTGAGTTTTTCTAAAGAAGTTGTACTGATGATGGTCCCCATATTTTCTCCCAATTTGATGGAAGATACCTTCTCTACAATTTTATTTATCAGTGGATCGACATCACCTATTGCTAATAAAACACTCGCAGCCATACAGCGTTGGCCTGCACATCCAGTGAAAGAATCAGCTACTCCTTGCCCTACGAGCGCTGGATCTGCATCTGGGAGCAGGAAAATATGGTTCTTTGCGCCACCCAAGGCAAGCACACGCTTTAAATGTTGAGCCCCTGTTTGATATATATATTTTGCAATGGGGGACGAGCCCACAAACCCAACAGCTTTGATGTCTGGGTGTTCTAAAATCGCATCAACAGTTTGTTTTCCGCCTTGAACAAGGGTTAAAATCCCAGCCGGTAACCCTGCTTCAGTTAAACTGTCTGTGATAAATTTAGAAGTCAGAGGTGTTTTGTCCGACGGTTTCCACACAAAAGCATTTCCAATTGTAATTGCAATGGGGATCATCCACATCGGTACCATAGCCGGGAAATTAAATGGTGTAATACCCGCGACAACGCCAAGAGGCTCTCGACGGTACTCACAAAAAATATCTTTTGATACCTCCATGCGGCCCAACCTATCTAAGTTCTGCAAGCTGGTGGCAAACTCAAGAACCTCGATTCCCTTCATAAGACCCGCCTGTGCCTCGGCACAAGTTTTCCCACTTTCACTCGAAATAACATTAGAAATTTTGTCGATATCCCTTAAAAGTATTTCGCGGAATTTGAACATGACTTGGGTTCGTTCCTTTAATGAACGCTGCGCCCATTCCAGGTGCCCAGAGTGGGCTTTTTTAACAGCATCATTGATCTGCTTTTTCGTGGATTCTTTGAACTCGCCAATAATAGTGTTTGTGTAGGGACTGATGACGATTCGCTTTTCACCCTGCCCGGGGGTCCATTTTCCCCCGATGTAGTTTTGAAGATCAATTTTTTTAGGGATCCGCAATTGCATTCCTACTCCAAGGCGTCCGGCTGCCGGATATGCGCGTTGCACATCAAAAAGGTACGGCCTACCCTACAATTCGAATTCGTAGGGGCAGCTTATGCTTAAGATAAATGCGTTTTGGGTTAGCTCAGCTGTGTCGACAAAAGTTTGGGAAAGACCTTCTTGACTATCTGCTGTAAGAGACGAATGGACGTATTCAAAATTTGCGCTGACGAGTGGAATAATTTTGTAACCCACCCCCAACCTAAATGCGCCACCTGAATATTCTGAGCTGTATAAATCGTCGGTTGTGAGATTTCCAAGAAAGTAATACCCTATCCAGCCACGAATTCCCATAGGCATTTCTGCCCCCGCAGAAAGACCCAACTGAAAAAATGAGTTGCTCCAATCAAGTGCGATGTTTTGGCCAGAGTTACTGGCGTCCACACCGTTAATCGTTGCTGTATCAGCCACCATCGAAGGGGCACTATATTGCAAATCCAATCCACCAAAGAACATTGTGTATTTGTAACCAACGCGGGCTCCGAGAGTAAAACCAGACGACGTACCATCACGTGCCTCTGCACCGAATGGTCCCGTTTGGGAAAATTCATGGGAACCAAATTGAAACCCTACGTTGGGCTCTAAAAGAATTCCATCAGCATACGAATTTAAACTAAACAAACTTATAACAAATAAAATTAATTTCCTCATGTTTAGACCTCATTAAAAACTTAACGGTACACTTACGCTAACTAACAAATTTTTGAAATCCATTTCCTGAACAAAGCCAGAGGCTTCAGTGACGTCATCGTAGTTAGTAATAAAATATTCTGCGTTTAAGCTGACCATTGGTAGAAGAGAGTAACCGACACCGATTTTGAATCCACTTCCGCTTTTGAATTCTACATCGTCAGATTTGCCTGATCCTGAAAAATAATAACCAAGCCATGCGCGAATTAAAACAAGATCCATGCCGCCAGAAATTCCAATCAAAGTTTCCTTTAAATCATCTTCTGGTTGGCTGGCACTGTCAGGATCAGACGAAAGCATATTGTACTGCACATCAAGACCACCGAAGAATGTTGCAATGCTATACCCTGCCTTAAGACCCAGGCCCAAACCAGACGTCCCTCCCGGTGCCGCTGGGAGTGGGGCGGTTAGCTTTGCTTCGTAAGATCCAAAGTTGTAACCCAATGACGGTTCAACGTAAATATCTGCAAGTGCAGTGATTGAAAGCATATTTGCAGCAAATAAAACTAAAATCCATTTTTTCATAAATTTCCCCCTCATTGGTAATTTCGTAAATTCTATTACTGTGATTTGAAATGTCAAACCCTGTGATGACTCATAATGAGATATTATTTGATTTCTCAATCTGATGCAATTTAGCAACTGTTTATAACCAAATTGACAGACGTATAAAAGTTTACGGAGTTTTTTGCTTAAAATGCAGGTGTTTGCGCTAGAGTGGCACCCTCATTGCTCCGATATAGTACATCAGGGGGATTCTTGAAACGTCTGCGCTTTGTCTTGGCATTTATATTGGTTTTAGGGATCACAGTTTTGTATCAAAACTGTTCAAATATCCGACTCGAGCAGTACAAAGTGGCCGCCTACAAAGCTTCAAAAGTCGGATTGGATATTTGCACTACGCGCCCGGACACGGTTAAGAGTAACCTTAAGTTCATTTTTGTGATGGACCGCTCTGGTTCCAATCAAATTCAGTACGATACGGACCCACAAAGTTCAACATTTGGCCAAGTTTTGCCAGGCAACGATGCCACGGGTATTCGACGGTTTGCGCCAGTTGTGGATTTTCTGGATAACTTTAACGATTCAGATCCTGCTTATACTTATTTTTCGTGGATTAACTTTGCCACTAACTCGGATGTTATCAATTGGCGAATCAACAACGTGGATGAAAACTTCACATCTGACAAGCAGACATTTAGAAACCGTGTTCAGCAAGAGGGGCGTGGACCAAACTATGGCGATCTTATCAATCCCCAAGACGGCGGTTTTAGTAACTACCAAGTATCCCTACAAGACGCACGCACAATAATTGAACAAGATATCGCCGATGCCGAAGATGACTTTTTAAACGGCGTTACAGGTGACGACACCGACAATGACGGTGTGATCGACGTCCCTCGAAAAGTTGCCAGCAATTATGTGATATTTTTTATCGCTGGCGGAGAACCCCTTGATGGTCAAGACATTAATGGGGATGGTATTTTGGATGTCCAGCCGTTGGGCGATTTGCAAAATGAAATTCGCCAGATCAATTCGCTTCAAGACTCTAAACGGGATTACGTCGACGGAATTACTTTGAACACAGCCTATTACTATTCGAATCCATTTAGTCCGATTGCCAGAACTTATTTGCAGCAAATGGCAGATGATGGCAACGGAACTTACTTAGAGTTCTCGGGTGGCCAGGAAATTGACTTTACACGATTTGCAATCCCCTCGCGAATTGCACGTTTTACGCTTCGAGAATTGTGGATCTCTGATGCCAATACAGTTTGGCAAGGTGACTATTTGGCTCCTGACTCTGATGCGGATGGGATTTCCGATTGGGATGAAATTGCGTTGGGTTCTAATCCAAATGCTTACGATTCAGATGGGAACGGTTTGGGAGACGGGGTTGAAGTAAAGCTTTACGCAAAACCATGCTTAAATGCGACGTGTGCAGCTCCGGGCACAGGTACAAGCCAATGCAGTACATTTAGAGATCCTTTGGGGGCTGCAGGAATGGTCGACACGGATTTAGACGACTTGAATGACTGCGAAGAGGTTTTGTTGAAATCGGATCGTAGAGATCCAGATACGAACAGCGATTTCATTCCTGATGGAGTGGCGCTGAGAGCTGGAATTCAAGTCATTGAACCATCCAGTGCCAGTACGGTCGATCCAGACGTTGACAATTTATCAGATTATAACGAGGTGAAATACAACTCGCCAATTGGCATAAATAATAGCCAGGTTCCGAATTTACGA
This sequence comes from Bdellovibrionota bacterium, assembly GCA_963169515.1. GTDB lineage: Bacteria > Bdellovibrionota > Bdellovibrionia > Bdellovibrionales > JAEYZS01 > CAUJEF01. Next base: position 6,915 of record CAUJEF010000105.1, on the reverse strand, counting down.
CTTACGCAGTATACATCGCGCATGACGAGTTCGGACGCGACACAAGACTGCTACCATTTTGACGTACATAACCTCGTATTCCAGGGATCCACGGATCGAATGCGCGTGTACATTATTGAGGATACAAAAGTGTTGAGTTCGAGAAAGGTAATACGCCGAGCAGAGGTGCCCGCAGCGTTTGGATATTTATATTTGACAGACCAGGATTTCCAAAAATACCAGCCTTGATGTAGAGGCTAGAGGGGATAACTTGCAATCGTTTCGAGCTATGTTTATTTTGATGATGCTCTTAAGCGTTCTGATTTTATTTCAGAACTGCGGTGGGTTCAAGTTGGACACTCAAGCGTCGCTGTATGAACGAAAGCATGTAAATATTAAAATTGAACAGTATTGTCCGATCGGCGACTTCACCCTTCAGGAGGTGTTTGCGGTAAATATGTCAGCAAATCGTCAAGCGGCAGACTTTGTAATTGATTCTGATCGCGATGGCTTAAGCGATGATTTTGAAAACACACCGGCGCATATAAATGATTATAACATTTCATCTGCAGTAGCTGATACAAATGGGGATGAATATTCTGACGGTGTCACAATTGCTGTTGGTTATGTAACGGCCCAACAGGTAAACCTGCGTGCGTGTTTAACAGGTCAGAACGACATTGACTATGACGGTCTTAATGATTGCGAAGAAAACGTATTAAGGACGGTAAGAAATAACCCGGATACAGATGGTGACGGAATTCCGGATGGTTTGGAAATTCGTACGGGGTTAAATCCGCTTGATCCAAACGACAGCAGCCTTGACTTTGACAACGACTTGCGGTCGGCATTGGTAGAGGTTAAAGCCAATACACCAATGTATCTGACAGATACCGTTGATATACAAGATCAGGCTTATCGATATAGCGTGGCTCATTACAATGTCCAAAATGGAAATACGACTGATCTTTGCCATGATATTTTGATTTCTAATGTGCCAGTTATGGAAACGGCAAATGGAAACGTGGTCCGTGTCTATATTATGGAGCACGAATATACAACCACAAATGGAGATTCATCTCGTCTCAAAGTATTTGAGGTGGGACTGCCTTCAAGCGCTCTAGATAATATCGAAATTCAATTGCCGTCAGTGAACAATGCGCAAAACCAATTTCAGTCGTTCATTGTGGATAATGAGGGAAATATACAATGAATAAGGTACTAAGACATTCAAAGTTAATTTTTCTTGTATTTTTAATGATGGCTGTGTTGATTGCCTATCAAAACTGCTCAAGTCCTACGATTGAACCTTACGTTCAAAAATCTTATTCGGTATCAAAAATTGGAATTGATTTCTGTACGACGCCTTCTGATTCAATTCAAAGCCGATTAAAATTTATTTTTATTCAAGACAGGTCGGGATCAAATCAAAGGCGATTTACGACAGCTGTTCCCCCTGTGATGTTACCTGGAACTGATCCGACTGGTGAGCGTCGATTCCCGGCCCTTGTTTCATTTTTGAATGGCTTGGATACACAACCAAGCTTTAATGCGGCAAGCACATATTATAGCTTTATTAATTTTAGCACAGAACCAAATGTTGAAAATTTTGGTGGCCAAACATTTACGAATGATCGTCAGGCGTTCATAAATTATATTGATAACGAGGGTCGACCACCATACACGGATACAAATAATCCGGCGGATGACGGATGGACAAACTACCGCGATACCTTGACTGATCTGATGACACTTTTAAACAACGATATTGCTGCTGCTGAGCGGGACTTTAATACGGGCGTTACACCTACAAAGATCGCTTCAAACTATGTCGTCTTTTTTGTTTCTGATGGTGAACCAATGAATTTGGAGGATGGCGCAACAGTACCAACACTGCAGCCTATAAACCAAATTCTTTCGCTCGTTCGCAGGATTGTGGATTTACAAAATACGAAAAGTGATTACGTGGACGGAATTTCAATTAATACAGCCTACTACTCAACACCGCCTACAAGCACGGTTGCAGAAGATTACTTGCGCCGAATGGCTCAAGAAGGATATGGAACTTTCATGTCGTTTTTAAACGGAGAAGCCATTGATTTCACGGCCTTTTCTATTCCTCCGCGTGCGATCAGATTCAGTTTGAAAGAATTATGGCTTGTTAACTCTAATGCCGTTTGGGAAGACAATTTTTTAAAAGTAGACTCAGATGCTGATGGTTTGTCTGATGACAAAGAATTGGTATTAGGTTCAAATCCAAACGCCTATGATTCTGACGGCAACAGGTTGGGTGATGGTTTTGAATATCAAATGGATGGTCGGCCATGCGCCACTGTGAACTGTCCAGCCCGGGCCAGCGCGTGTAACAACGTACCAATGGGGGACACAGATTTGGATGATTTGAATAACTGCGAAGAAGCTCGAATCGGTTCTGATAGGCGTGATCCGGATTATAACAGGGACTACATTCCAGACGGCTTGGCCGTAAAGTGGGGAATTAACGTGATTGACCCTTCGAATGCAACAAGCTTAGATCCGGATTCCGACGGCGTTTCAAACTATGCGGAGGTGAAATACAATTCGCCTATTGATTTTAGGAACAACCAAGTTCCGAATTTGCGACTGACTCGCTATACAGGGCGTATGGTGAGTACGAGCGTTTCGCAAGATTGCTATCACTATAATGTAGACGATATGGTCTTTTTAACGCCTACCGATCGCTTTAGAGTTTATATTATTGAAAACACGAGAGCGACTAACGAGCGTCGGGTAATTCGAAGGGCAGAGGGCGTTTCGAATTTTGGGATGATCAATCTGTCGGAAACAGATTTCGTAAGATACCAACCGTAATACATTTCATTTAAATCGCTGATAAAGGATATGTCACTATAGCGGACCAATGTCGAGGGCATTGGCAATTTGCGTGCGGGCCTGTGGATCTTATATCAAAATGTAACAAATAAAGTATTCATGGTGTTGTTAAGGGAGTATCACGCAGCTGTCTAAGTTGTAGACAAATTCGATCCCTCAAAGCCCAATTAGGGCACTTTCGCTGGTACCGGCCTTGCTTTAATAGAGTCCTGAGGGAAGCCTTGTTTATGGGCTTTGAATATTACCCTAAAAAAGGGGGAGATAATGAAAACGAAATACTTAATAGTAGGAGCAATGTTGGTTGTGCTGCCGTTGTTGTACAACAACTGCGGTCAATCTACGATCTCTGCTTCGAAAATGTTACGGACAAGTGCTTCCGATGACATTAATGTGGTTACGACGAACCAAGCACCGCGAATTAACTGTAATATTGAGAGGGCAAGTGACTCTCATATATTTAAATCATTATCGGCAGTCAGCTCAGGAGATGTGTCATACGGTGACCCAACTGATGTCGATGATCTTCGATTTAATTGCGCTGCCACTACCGATGAAAGCCCGACATCCAGTCTGACGTTCTTAATCGATATAGACTACGACGCCGGAAGCCCGAATTTCGTACCATTAACAGGTAACCTACGTTTTGATGCGACACTAAGACGTACAATGGCAATCCGTGCAATTGATCCTCAAGGCAGATCTGCTGATAAAGCTTTTAACCTTGAAGTTGACTGTGCAAACGCTACTGCTCCAGACGTATCGAATGCCGCTATTAACGTAGTTGCAGGCGCACGCGTGAACCATTTTGCCGTGTCTGTCGGTGGTGTATCTGATGCTTCTGGAACCCAGTTACAGTACGCCTACGACTTTAATGGTGATGGTGACTTTGATCCTCTCGATCGAAGAAGTTTTAACGTATGGACAAACTTAACTTCTTTACCTGACGTTTATATCGCCAACGGTGGTACGAACTATCAGGTTAAAGCTCGTGTTAAGAACGGCTGTGGTGTTGAAGCCGATATCGTGAGCCGCGTGAACATTGATGTTCAAACATTTGCCGATGCAGAGCCATCTTCCCCTCAAGACCATTGGTTAATCGAGGGTGATATCTCTGGTATCAATACCGCAAATGCACAACGTGCAAATAATGAGACCGGCGTATCTATGTATCCGGATGAGCGAGACGATGATCTCATGGATTGCGATTACAACAGAAATGGTGCTGTCGCAACATTTGCAATCTCTGGTAAAAACTATTACCAAGACGAGAGCGATTACACGGGATCAGAGGGTGTGTACAAACATGGGCTTAGCTTAAGTGTCCAGAACATTCCGGACACGGGCGCCAATGGCCTGCAATCATTCACAGAAGCTAACGGTATTAGCGTTCGAAATGCGCAATACTCTGTAAGTACTGTTGACGAAACGCCAGCTCAAGCACTGCTGAATGAAAACTACAACAAAAACGGCGATTGCGATGTTACACTTAACATGGTTCGAGCCACAGCAGTTACACCGTGTAATGATGGATCAAGCGTGGAAAGTGTTGCCATCCAAATTTATGGGGAATACTCATGTCCTCAAATGCGAAGTACATCAGGTCGAACAATCAGCGTTAATAACGGTAAGTACTTCTGTGAATGGGCAATGGCCGATTCCTGCGTAGGCGGTGGTGGCGGTGGTGGTGGTGAGCCTCCTCCTCCACAATGATTACAAGGTTAGAACTTATTTAAAATCTATAAAAAAAGAGCTGCTTCGGCGGCTCTTTTTTTATTTAAGCAGTTTCCTATCTAGCAGGGCGAACGCTTAACATAATAACTAATTTCGTCGCAAAAAAGGTCTGGGTATGGGGTTAACTTTGCGCATCAAAGCCTATCCCTTGACGATTGGATAAAAAGTGAAATGATAGGAGACAGAGCGGCAACCCTGTACGGCATCTTTGTTTTTTGTTACCGCAGAAATTTAATTTATCTTTAATTTATAGAAGTTGGGTTGGCAATCTGGCTTTTGAACGATTCGAACATTTCAAACAAATATCCATTGTCGGTTAGAATATAAAAATGTGAGCTTCCGTTTAGTATGCTCCCCCGGATTCCAATAATCTGTGGCGGTGATATTTGATTTTCAGTTGGAACTAGTATTTGAGCAGAAAGTTCGAGGCCATTTTCAGCATTCCAAAAATTGATTTCCCACTTTTTTTCTTTCCCTATCGCAACAGCGTTGATCGTAGCCAGAATATTGTCACGGTCAAACCATGTGATTCGACTTCCCATTGGGGCGTCGGTCTTAAATAGGCGTTTTGCAGTTTTGGAAGAAAGATTAAAAATCCAGGTAGAGTGAAATGTGCTGAACGCAAGATTGTCACCAGAAAGGTCCCAACTGATAGAGTAAATCGGACTATCAAGAGTTTCAGTAAATTGAAGGTTGTGGTTACGGTCAAAGATACCTAGGCCTGAGGAATGGATTACATAGTATCCTATTCCAAAATTATTCCATTGTATTTGTTGAGCCGGCTCTTTCAAGGTTTTAATAAGTGCGCGATCTTGGAAGTTTCGAATGACGACGAGGTCCATTCCATCCGATGCTACAATTTCATCTGGATTCGATGGGTTTGGTGCAACAGCTGAAAAATGATCAAGGGCCTGAATCTCTTTTTTAATTGCTAATGTTTCTGGATCATACAAGCGAATGCGATCAGAAAATGTAACCAGAATCCCATTTGAATTCCAAGAAACACTTTGTGCTTTGGCTGAATAGGGAATATCAAGGATTTTTCCATTGCTCGCAATAACTTTGGCGGTATTTTGAGATGCGATTGCAAAACTATTTAGCTTTTGAACAGGTTGAACCGCAATAGACGTAACTATCGAGTGTGCAGTAACGAAAGGGTTAGCAACCAGCGCGGTTGTAAAGGACTCATGATCGGCAACTGCGGACCTTCTTAAGCGACCATTATCCGTTTTAAAATCTGTTGAGGCTGCCTTTTTTGAGATTACGTACCCAGCATCTGTGCCAAGTATAAACTTTCCAGATTCAAACCCGATTTCCGCGACCTCTGTAATTCGGCCAAGGGTATTGGGATACATCTCGTAAGGGCCCATGCTGAAGAAGGTAAACTTATCGACCTGCGCAGATGTTTCATCCGTAATTTGTGACCAAAACTGTTCACATGAATCCAGCGCGAATGCATTTACTTGGAAGAAAATAATAAATAAAAAAATATTGCGAAAGCTCACATTTACCCGTCTCTTTTAGTGACATGATTAAGATACACACACCGCAAAATAATGGGAATATATCCTGTAATACTTATACGGCAAGCGCAGCAGGGGATAATTTGCTGTATTATTGGGCACTTGATCGACTTGAAAGTCGCCTTCAAATCATATACGTTCTTAGATATCACAAAGGATGCAGCATGAAAGATTTGGTAAGCCACACTGTGAAATTTTCGCCGTATATTGGTTTTATGACTGTCCTCTATTTAAGCCTTCTGGTTGGCGCAGTATTGGGTGTTTGTGCGATTGCCTTAGTGGCGCATCTTCTACATAACTTTTTTCATAACCCAACGGTTTGGGATGCGATCGTCTGGTCAAGATATTTTCATTAATTTGAATTTTCGAACTTAAAACGTCTCAATTTGTGACGTTTTTCATTTGCACTAAAGTCTAGGCATAGGACTTCCGTTAAGTATTTGAATAGTATTTGCAGCAATGGAGCGTCTTTTTTTGAAGCTTGCAACGAGGAGTGCATTATGAAAGTCACCGAAGTGAAAATCTACCCTGTCAACGAGGATAGACTGCGGGCCTATGTCACAATTACCTTAGACAATTGCTTTGTGGTTCGCGATCTTAAGATAATTAACGGTAACACGGGTTTATTCGTCGCAATGCCTTCCAAAAAACGCAAAGATGGTCAATTTCGAGATATAGCTCATCCCCTAAATCAGGAAACACGTGATGAAATTGAGCAGCAGATTTTTGAGGCCTATGAAAAGGAAGTAAAGGCCATGGGTCGAACTTTAGAAAAAATTGCTGACCGAGGAGAAGAGGGGCACGAGTAAGG
>CAUJEF010000104.1 GCA_963169515.1 Bdellovibrionota bacterium | reverse complement strand
CCAGTTCCAACTCCAGAGCCTACCCCAGTTCCAACTCCAGAGCCTACTCCAGTTCCAACTCCAGAGGCTACCCCAGTTCCAACTCCAGAGCCTACTCCAGTTCCAACTCCAGAGCCTACCCCAATTCCAACTCCAGAGCCTACTCCAATTCCAACTCCAGAGCCTACCCCAATTCCAACTCCAGTTCCAACTCCAGAGCCTACCCCAGTTCCAACTCCAGAGCCTACTCCAATTCCAACTCCAGAGCCGACTCCATTCCCGCCAACCCCTCCATCAGTGCAAATTATCAAAGCTCCAGAGGCCACAACGTCAAATCCGAACGCCGAATTTGAATTTGTTGGAACCGACCTCGACGGATCGATTAGTTTCTACCGTTGTCGCCTTGACAACAATGCCTGGTTTGATTGTGCAAGTCCTTGGACATTTGCAAATTTGGATATTGGATCTCATTTGTTCGAAGTCATTGCCGTCGATAATATGGGACTTTCAAGCGAGCCAGACCGTCACCGATGGCAAGTGATTCATGTGAGCATACCGGTTGTCGATCAATTTGTAATAGATAGCTCGGGTGATAAAATTGATATTGTTATAGTTGTCGACAACTCACCATCGATGAGAGAAGAACAGAAAAAAATGGCATCTCGCTTTTCAACATTTGTAAGTAAACTGAGCGGTCTTGATTGGCAGTTGGGAATTATCACAACAGATGCCTCAGGCAAAAAGGAATGGGAGGAAGGCCGTCTTGTGCCTTTCGTAGGCTTAAACAAAACCTACCTTATCAATAGCAGTATTCCAAAAGTAGAACAAATTTTCGGAAATACCATTAGAAGAAGAGAAACTGGATCCTCGAGAGAAGAGGGAATCAAGGCACTCAATCTTCTGTTGGAACGAAAAGAATACAGCTATGCCTTTCGGGAACGTGCGCATTTGGCCACCATTATCGTGTCTGACGAAGATGAGCGCAGCAATGGCACGCATCTTGGTCTGAAAAATAAGCCAGAGACTTTAATGAATCATATTAAAAATAAATGGGATTCTAAGAAAACATTTACGCATCACTCAATTGTTTTATTGAAACCAGAGAGCAAGAAAAATTGCAAACAGGTTGGTAGCCACTACGTCGGGAAGACGTACATCGAGTTATCGAAAAAAACTAACGGTATCGTTGGTGACATATGTTCGAAAGATTATGGGAATGAACTAAAAGCAATTGGCGAATCAATTAAAAAAGAAGCCTTTACTGCCATGTTGAAGTGCGTACCAACAGGTTCAGTTGAGGTGAGCTACTCGCCAACTCCTATCCCACCAATTTCTCACACTGTAGATGGAAAAAAACTTGTACTAAAACCATATCCGCCAATCGGAACACAGGTCGAAGTAAAATATTTCTGTGATTAGAGAGGAGTGGCCAGGGAATTCAGGCCCAACCCCATTAAGACATGCGGTCCATATTCATATCCAGAGATGCTTTTATAGGCGGCAAAATCATGCCGCTCAAAATAAGGTTGGTTTATTGTTCTCACCAACCCAAATACGTTTTGACATTCCACTTCAAAAGCTCTTTGCTTTACCATACGTATCAACAAACTACCCACTCCATTTTTCCTAAATTTTTCAAAAACATAAATTCCACGCAATCTTAGCACTTTTTTATTTATTGGGTGGCAACTAATAACCCCAGCCATTTCTTCTTTAAGAAAACAGCCATAAAACTCTGGGGAAAAGTTTTTAATTTCAACATCAATATCTCCGACTTGATTAATACAACTTACTTGTTCAATATCAGATTTTCTTCCCGGCCATAGATGTTTACTCCAGATTGGTAAAGTTTCTTCAAAAGTAATTGGGTTAACTTTTAAATATTTATCCATCAAAATATTCTTTTGGAATTATTTGGAAATACTCGTCAGGAAATGGAAAAATCTCTTCCAAGGGCTTTCTAAATAAATTATTAAATGCCTGACCATGCGTTGTTTTATGTCTTTCGTCGTAGTATTTTTTTACAAGCTCAAATCCCGTGAACTTATCTTCTCTTGGTTTCACTAAAAAGCCGCCCTCTAAATAGCTTTTACATTTTTCTAGGTAAGTATATTGGCTTGGCTGTGTAATTTTCTTATCTAGATACGGTCTCATGCAGCGAAGGCTGAAAAATGATTTGATCAGTTCCGGTGAATATATAAAAAACCAAGGTATTCCCTCTCGGTTATTAATATAAAAATACTTAAAGTAAGTTGAATGGAGTTCTCCCGGTAAGCCAACGATAAACCATTTCTCATTTTGCCAAACCGGAACTATCGGATTTCCACTCAAACATGGAATAGAATCGATTTGATCCAAAAACCACAAATGAGTCGCAATTTGGGGTGACTGACATTCATATTTAAGAGCAACGCTAAAATACTTTCCAGATTCAAGAAAATCTATGATGTCTAGGTCAACAAAAGAATATTTAATCGAGTTTGCATCACAGAAATCAATATTGGTTTTTAAATCGAACATATTTAGATTATTTTTAAATCTCAAAAAACAAGCTTGAAAATTTACTTTTGCAGCGATAAACGCCCTGCACATGGCCTCGCTGTCCACCCCGCCTGAAAGACAAAGAATAATTTTTTTTGATTCATTAATATCGGCGAAATACCGAGCATCTGCCACAGACTGTGCAAATTGCATTGGCTGAAAATTTTGACCATAATTTTCAGGTACCCCGATTTTAACAAAAAATTTTCTTTCTTTTTCGGTACCTGCTGACTCAAATTCAAAATGATTACTTTTTGTAAGATTTAGACTCATTCTCTTTAAACTGTAGCTTTTAATTTAGCAAAGTTACTAATTTATTTTATATAGCAGTACTTTTATTGAAAACGATCTAATTGAAGTTAGGCTCAAAAATAGAGTTAAGGCAGACGGCAGTTCGAAACTCGACTAGTGCCGGTAGAACAGCTTGCCCCACTACAGCTTGAACCAACTACATCGATAGTATAATAGTCTGCGCTTGTCGTTATTCCAGTATAACCGCAAAAGCCGTTTTGGCTCCAAACTTTGCACTCACACCATTTCGCACCCGCCACCAGGCTTCCATCCAATTTTTTAAATGCAGAACCCACAACATAAAGTCCAGCATTAGCTACCATTAATAAAGCAAGCGACTTACCTGAGTTCGCTAAAAAACTTCGTCGTGACTGTCTTATTATTTCTTCTTTTTCCACTATATTAAATAATAACCTCCCGCAATAAAAGCGCAATCTTTTATTCTAAAACAGGACCTCTCTTTCTCTAAAGTTTAGCTTCGTCGTGACTAAAACCTTAAAGAAATTGGGTAACCTTACCTTATTGTTAACGCATCGCTTCTGCATGGGGACGAAACGCTGCGTCGCTCTCTTGTCGTTCTCTAAAAAGACGATTCTCCAATCTTATATTTTTTGGAGATATTCAGAAACGATTGGCCGTGTCACTTGCCTCAGCAAGTTTTGTTAGGTTTGCACGAACCTTTTGCGCTTTTTCTTGGCGGTTCATGCCAACACATGGATGTAAGCAGGTCAGTGTTCCCTCACCAAGAAAATTCTTTTTGTGGAAATTGTATCCAACCTTCTGATGCAGGAAAATTTTTTGGGGGTTTCTCACACTGATCTTTAAAATAAAGAAATGCTGTTAATGCGCTCATGAATGCATCAAAAGTGGACATTTTTGACAAAAGTTTTTGAATATCCTGATCATAAATAAAAATAATATTTTGATTTATCAATTCTCGAAGAAAACCTTCGCGCACCTGATCCCCACGCGCCGAATGCTTATAAAAACGCAACTGATTTTTATTCATCTTTAGTTTTAATCCCATTCTCCAAAAAGAAAGTCTTGGGTAAACCTCAATCATTTCATATTTTATTCGATTTTTTAAAAAATGTGCCCGTGCCGCCAACGGCGCACTATTTGATCCCAATGCATGCGAAATTGGAAAGTGCTCCTCTAAATGATACGTGACATACGAATCCACACAGCGCTCTGTGTAGGGCGTAAAGAGTTTATGATTTTTATTTTTGTCCTTTAACTTCTTATAATTTTTCCAATGCCATTGAGTAGTTGCAGAATCACACTGACGTACCCCCTTGCATGGATGCAAAAAACAGTGCGGTAGCGTTATTGGAACATCAACACCGATATATCTTAAGTTCAAATCTTTTTTATTTAAATACTCTAGCAGAATATCATCTGGCGATTCATTTTCTCTTTCCGGTATCTTATCAATAACAGTTTTAAGAAAAAGTTTATGCGGGGCCCGATAATAATCAAGATAACATAGGCTGGTTTTGTCGTTCTTACCGCCAGACAGTGAAAGGCCGATAAATCGGTCTATCTTTAGCTCTTTTGAATCTGGCAACCATTGTCCACGACCTTTATGTCGAAGACCTTGAACCCGTGCTTTCGGCATTTTTCCAGCACCTCTTGCTTCTTTTCTGACCATATTAACACACACCCGCCGCCACCAGCTCCACAAATCTTTACAGCTCCCCTGTTCCCCACCATCTTTTTAATCTTCTTAATTTGAGGGCTTGTAAATGCAGGCGTAAGAGACGTTCTCCATTTATATTCCTCATCAAAAAGATCTTCTAGGCTATCCCAGTCTTCATCAATACAGGCATCCTTTACTCGATTTGAAATCAACCCAAGCTGATTTAAACATTTAAGGGTTGATCTGTGGCCTTGGATCGCCTTCTTCAAAACCTCCCAATTGTTCAGACCAGAATTATGGGGCTTACCCGTATAGACCAAAAACCCCTTTTTCTGTAGAATGTCATTCGGGAAATAACGAGTTTCTAAATGAAGGTTATCCATTTCATATCGAAGAATATTTAGACCACCACGCAGCGCCGGAACGTAATCTTGAGTCCCCGTTGGTGTTCTTAAAATTTCCGCCTCAAGATTATGAGACAGCCGAACAAGTTCGATATCTTGCAGGTTTTTCCCATAGAGTTCGCTGAACGCTTTTGAAAGGCCTGCCGTAATGGATGAACTGCCACCAAGACCGCCCCCTACGGGACTTTCAGAATCAATAGTGATTTTCAAGCCTGTTTCCGGTTTCCAAAATCTTATATGCGGACGTATAAAGTGTGTCTTTTCATTCTTAAAGTCGAATAATTGCTTTGCGTTTGCAAATGTTTTCTTAAAGCCAATGTTCTTAAGATCTAATATAATCTGTGGACCAGGCAATTCTTCAATTTCAACATACGTAAATATATTTACGGCCATGTTAACTGTGACTGCACCATTTAAAAATGTGTAAAGCGGCCACAAATCTAGCGTACCGCCCGCCAAATCAATTCGCGTCGGACTCGTTACTCGGATCTTTGCCATGGACCTCTTGACCTTCTGTCGCCGATTTTTTTACTGGCTTATTTTCAGACTCTAGCAGCATTTTTCCTGGAAGGCTCGCAACAACTGAATCTGCGATACCAAAAAGTTCCTCATGCTTATTTGTCTTTACAACCGTAACGGCATCTTTTTTGTCGTCATTGCCCCATTTGAGATCCAAAACGACGCCACCCGCTTGATCTTTCAAGGTAATTGTACCCTTTGGCCGATACATACCGGCAGATGACTTTCCATAAAACTTTTGAACTTGCAAGCCCTTTAACATATTAAAAAGCTCGTGGACCTTGTCATTGTTTACTGGCTCCTTAGAAGTCCATTTCTCTCCATCTTTTTTTAAGTTTAGATCAAAACCTTCCGTTTTATAATCTATCTGGCTCACTTTTGATTCTTCAAATTGAAACGGCTTTCTTTTGTCGCGCAAATCGCTCACAGTTTTAGAAAATAAATCAAAATTTCTTTTGGCTAGCTCATAAACCGTTGGCTTATCCGCCACCGTCATATAGAACTTATCGCCCGTGTGCTTGTAAACCTGTGCACTAATCTTGGTCCCATCATCCAGATCGAGCTCAACCTGGTTTGTCAATTTTCCAATTTGAAATTTATATTTGTCTTCGGAACTAAAATCTTGGGCCTCCATAATCGAAATATCATTCACATAATTTTGAATGGCAGACTTGTCGGAATCCGCCTTGTAATTTCCTTCAATGGCCCAATCGTTATTAACCTTGTCCACAACAAAAGATGTAGCCTCACCAGACATCACCTTTACCTTTGTGACTTTATCTTTTGAGATGCGGAAAATAGATTTTTCTCTGAAATCCTTTGCAGGTTTTTCCAATTGAGTATCAATGGACCCTGTAACCATTTCTACTTTGTTTTGCCCATCCAAGCGCACATATCGCTTACCCGCAACACCGATCACTGTACCCAATTCTAATTTTACGGTCTTGTCTTTTAATTTTAATTCGAATGTAGCCTTTGGTTTATCCAGTCCAAAAATATTCCAATCGATGGTCGTACCTTCAGCCGCCACGCCATCTGATTTTTCAACGAAAAGTGCCTTTAGGAATTCTTCAATGCCTGTTTTATAGCCTTGATCTTTGGCTGGCGATGTCATCACCCAACCATCCCTGCTTCGATCCACTTTAATAATTTCCTTTTCTTTTTGAATTGAAAAAGATTGAACGTCTTCTGGTTTATAATTCAGAATTTTTGCTTGTTCCTGTTTTTTTTCTTCTTTTTGTTGAGTCCCCCTGTATTCAACAAAATAAACATAAGCCCCAAATGCAACTACAAGAGCTGCAAAGATTCCCGTGGATTTAAACTTCATGCATGCCTCCTCGCAAGCCAGAAGTACCCTCCAATAAGCAAAAATAAAAACGGAAATGGAACAAAAAACGCCCAGGTAACCAATGCAGACTGGTTGTCAGTCATCGTAAGGGTCGTTCCCTTCATTTGTTTTGGACGCACGCTGATAAGCTCAGAATCTTTTGCAAGAAATGAAATGCTATTCAATGCTAAATCTCTGTTTAATTGAAAATTCAATAATTGGTTCGTAAAAAAGTCGCTGTCGCCATAAAACAATGCCGAAAATTCCTTTTTATCCTTTTCCTCGCCAGGCCAAATTCCAGATACTTTATATCCAATTGCAAACGGTCCTTTTTTATCGGTCTTTTCGTCAAAACGTACTTCCGAACCAATTTTTGCTTTTGAAAAGCTTGCGGGCGAAGACTTCACAATTTCATCATAAGCAAAATTTTGGCCCGCCTGTTGAATTTTTGAAAGCGATGACGCTAACTGAAACCCAGACATATTCTTGCCAAAGTCTTTTGTGATATCGCTATTGGGCGAATAGATCAGACCAATTGCCATGGCTGCACTGGCGCCAATCAGCTGACCCATTTGATCAATGATGTAATTGTTATCAAACGAAATTCCAAATGGGGTCATCATCTGTGCCAAATTGTGATGCTCCCCCGGATCTCCGGCAAACAACGCTTTTCCACCTTTTTTCATATATTCCAAAATAATGTTTTTTTCTGCCGGCAACAGTTCGCGCTTCGGCCCCAATACGACGATCGCTTCGGCATCAGATGGTAGCGTTGGCTGCTCTACAAGATTCAAAGATTTCACCTCGTAGCTAGCATCTTCCAAGGCTTTTTTAAAATTGGATCCTCCTTGCGCTTCATTGTTCGATAAATCGATCTCACCATGACCCGATAGAAAATAGAGAACCTTATTTTTTTCGCGGGATAATTTTACAAGCGCATTTACAAGACTCTCTTCCGTAGCGTCAGTTACACTACTTTGCTTTCCGCCCATGGATAACACGATAGTGCCAGACATCTCGACGCCATACTGCTTTGCTAAATCAGGGCGTTTTTGAGGATCCCATATCTGAATTGAAATTTTATTTGTCTCATCAGTAAATAGTTTTCCAATGATTTGAAACATTCCTTTTTTTCGAATTTCTTGTTCAGAGTTTTCGACAAAAAAACCCATCATTGTAACATCGCCCTTCAAATCTTTTACTATTTTGATGGATTGAGGCGAAAGCGTATTTAAATGCTCTTCTGTTAAATCCCACTTTTTGTTTCTATTAAATGCAACAAAGTTAACCCCGCCAAGAACGACTAATACGAGAATAATTAAAGTCCCCATATTCATTCCATGTCGAGTTGTGCGCAACCCAAAAAAATCTTTAAAAAATGCAAAATCGAGAGCCACTGCAGCAGCAATACATGCCAAAAAAGAGGCCAACGGAATCCATTGCATCCACGGTTGAGGAAAGTAATTTTTAAGAGCCATTCCACCAACGAGAGTCAGAAACGCAACGCCGATTAAAATTTTACTTATTTTACTCATGACCTACCTCCACCGAGCCGATTCAACCACCCTTTGTGTGATGAATCCAAAAAAGAAAATCAAACTGAAACAGAACGCAAACCCCACAATCTCAACAGATCCTTGAATAAACTGCCCAAAGTGTTTTGCAATCGAAAGGTAACCGAAAATCTCTTGCATCAATGGGTTTTCCGAGATCTCACTGCCCCAAGATACAAACCAAGTAAACAAGCACAAAATAATTCCCATAAAACCGGAAACCAGAACAGAGTCCGTGAGGCTCGAAGCAAATACCCCGATGGATGCATAAATTGCAGCGAGCAGAAAAATACCGATATAAGAAGATGCCAAAACTCCCCATTGGATTTGCGCAAATAAGCTCGTCACGACTGGAAAAATCAACGAGATTGCAACCAAGATCCACGTGGCCGCAATGGCTGCCATCATTTTCCCCATTACAATTTGAGTCGCTGTGATCGGACTCGTCAGCAATAAATCAAACGTACGAGCCTTCTTTTCTTCTGTAAAATATTTCACTGTAATAATCGGGACTAAAAACAGAAAGATCAGATTAATAAATGAAATATGGCCTGCTATAACCTGCTGATGAAGGTTGAGCCCATCGCCGCGACCTTGGCTTTGTATCATGTACTGAAGCGATCTTTGGGAAAAGCTTCGCAGCTGAACAAAGTAAATGTAGCTCATTAGCAATGTATAGAAAAATGTGATCGCATAGTAGCTTGGCGAAGTCAGATGTCCTTTGAGTTCTTTCCAAAAAATAGTAAGTGTTGGTTTCATTTGTTATTCCTTTAAATAAATTTCACGATGTGAGTTTAATGAAGATATCTTCCAGGTTCATATCTTGCGACTTCATCTCAAGAAGACCGACGTTTGATTTCACCGCGTGTTCGGCGATTTTTTCAGGCATTGATTGAGCATCGTTAATGTCAAGGCTGTAGAGCCCGTGCCCCCCAGAACAATGAACGACACCACTCATATCTTTCAGTGACTTTTCAAATTCTTGGTTCGGACGTTTTATTTTCAATACCAACCGGGTCACACCAGACATACGGCGGTTCAAGCCCTCAAGGGTATCTTCTGCGACAATTTTCCCTTTATTAATAATAATAATTCGTTCGCAAATAGCCTGAACCTCAGAAAGAATGTGTGTACTTAAAACGACAGTATGGTGTCCCGCAAGACTCCGAATCAAAGTGCGAATTTCGGCAACCTGTTTTGGGTCGAGTCCCACTGTGGGCTCGTCCAGAATCAAAATTTCAGGGTCAGATACAATCGCTTGGGCAATCCCGACCCGCTGTCTGTAACCCTTGGACAAGTTGCGAATCATTCTTTTTCGAACGTCCTGCAAATTTGCCTTCTGAAGTGCCGTATCAACGCCATTTTTAACTTTGCCCTTTGTGACACCTTTCAATTTTGCAACATATGCCAAATAGTCTTGCACATACATATCTGTGTATAGCGGTGGGGTCTCGGGCAAATACCCGATTCGCTTTTTAACTTCAATCGGATCCTCGAAAACATCAAAACCGCTCACTTTGACCATGCCATCTGTTGGGGGCATAAAGCCTGTGATAATTTTCATCGTTGTTGATTTGCCGGCACCATTGGGACCCAAAAAACCGACGATTTCACCTTTATTTACTTTGAAATTCAGTCGATCAATGGCTTTTAATGTGCCATAGCTTTTCGTCAAATTGGTTATTTCGATCATATGGTTACTTCCTTTTAATTTGTAACATTAAAAATGTTATTCTTGCGCAGAATACAGTCAAGATCTTAAAATGATTAAAAATTTTTAATTTTTGAATGTATGAATGGTTTCGTTTGAAAATGTGACGCGGCCTAACTTGTCTCTCTTGATGGGTTTAACGTAGCAGCACTCAGCAACAATAACGTCAAAGCTTTCCCCTGCCGTCACCTTCGACCTTTCGGCTATTTTCTGGGCAACTTTTTTAATACAATCCACTGGGACATTTTGATTTTTGTTTCTCACAATGAAACCATGAGCGCCTGGGTAATCACGCAAATGAACCCAATAGTACCAAGCTTTGGATTGTCGCAGCAAATCGATATTGTCCTTGGCGGACTTGCCTATGTAGCCAACCATGTTGCCATCCAACTCGACCCTTATGCCACGAAAGCTTTCTATTATTTTTACTTTATTTTGATTTTTCGGCTGAAAATCCCCTGACATTAGTTTTTTAATTTCGCCTTCTAGTTGCTCAATGCGAGCTAAGGTCCCTGCGTGCTTTCGATCAAATTGCTTTGATTTGGCAAAGCAATTTTCTATGTTTTTGCTCAAACTCAGTTTCCTGTTCACATATTTCTGATATTCTACTGGCACTTCCACGGATTGATTTTCCTTTAACCATTCCCCGACATTCTTCCACAAATTGGGTCCAAGATTTTCTTTTGTTTTTAAAAGCGCTCGTTTTCTTTTTTCAATCTCGCTTTCAACTGTGGATTGTTTCGGTTTATTTAAAGTCTGCTCGTATTCTTTGTGGATTTCGTCCCAAGTACGAATATTTTCAGTCTGAAATCCTTTTTCGGGTTTCAATTCTTTCATTTTTTCCCAGGAAATTTTTTTCTTGCCTGCAATACAAATAAGATTTTGCCCATGTGGGAATAATCGGACTTCCAATGTGACATTGTCTTCCAATTCACCCAAATGGAATTTCAATATTCGTCCTGTATTTTCAAGCAGCCGCAATCGTTTTCCCAACACGTTGGCCCTAAAAAAAAGAGCAAAGGGTGTAGTTTTTGATTTTGCCTTTGGCGGATCTCCGAACAAGATCAGAGGCAGCGTCGGATTCATAAAAAGCCATAACCAACGTGTCGAACCGCCTTCATAAACTTCAAACGCCACGCCCGTTTCATCAGTAAAAACATTTTGGAACCGAGCGCCAATCAATCTTCTCAAAGATCCGGCAATCATGTCGACTTCGATGGAATTCAATGGTTTCATTAATTAATAATTACGCTACGGTCGCATAAAGAACAAGATCGAAGGCATTTTACACATAAAGATTATGTTACCTTTTTGCTTGGGGAATACGTGAGCTTTAAATTCGATTTTTCTGTCATTATTCCCTCTCATCATCGAGAGGATAGCGCCATTCAGACCGCCAAATCTGTGATCTGCCAAGCATTCCCCCAAAGTCGTGTTGAAATTATTATTGTCGCAAATCCCCACTCTCCAAACCTTTTCTCTTTTACAGAACAGTATAAAAATATTCGTTATTTTGAATCCCCGGTGGGTGTGAACAAAGCAAAAAATAAAGCCCTCGAAAATGTGCAGGGGGAATTTGTATTGTTTATGGATGATGATTGCACGCTCGATAATCCGCTTCATCTCTCGATTGTTAAGACCCTTTTATCTGATGATAACTGCGACGGCGTTGGGGGGTGTTACATAGGCGCTTCAAAAGCGACTCTTGCGAGCGTGGCATACAACAAAATGGCAAATGCGTGGTTACGACAATTTGTGCGCAGAGATTCATCGACAACCCAGCTTTTAGGTGGCAATTGCGCATACAAAGCTCTGACGATTGACGGTATTAAATTCGACGAGAATATACGCTATGGTGGCGATGAAGTCGGCTTCAACTGGTCCCTGGTTCGCGCTGGCAAAAGACTTCGGTTTGTCGAAAATCTTTTTGTGACGCATCATGAGCGCGGAGATCTGATGAATTATATTCGTCGAGCCAGCCGCCAAGGTTGGAACAAAAATCAGCCTCCCCGTCAAAGCTCAACCGTGAGCGCACTTCGACACGAATTTAAGGATATGAACTGGAAAGAAACGGTTGAGGTTGGAGGTTTCATTGGTCTTTATCAAATATTTGGCCGAAGCTCCTCTGTAATTTCACAAATTTTTTAATCATGGCTGCTTGAGTTCACGGTTACCGTAGGTTAGCATATATTTTATATTAAACGTGGATGTGTATGCTTTCGATCATTATACCATGCCTTAACGAAGAGCGAGCCATTGCAGAGGTTGCCGATAAATTTCGAGTGCGAATTCCTATGCTGCGGAAACATTTTGGCAATGTGGAAATACTTGCTGTCGACGATAGATCCACCGACAATAGCGCTCAGTTATTAAAACAACATAGCGACGTTTACATTACGATTGTTAATGAAACACGAGCGGGTTATGGGGGCGCTATTAAAATTGGGCTACGGCGTTCCATCGGCAAATTTATTGGTATTATGGATATGGATGCAACCTATGACCCTGCCGATTTTGTAACTTTAAAAATGAAATCTCAAGAAAATGATGAGGTTTTATTGCTTGGAAATAGAATCCATAGGGATTCGGCCTTGAACGGTTTACGTTGGGTAGGAAATTCCCTTTTTAAATCCATGTTTCGGCTAGCTCTAGACTCTAAAATTCATGACCCATCTTGCGGAATTCGCATTTTCAAAAGACAATGGTTGGAAGAGCATCTGACAACGCTTCCAGATGATTTGAGCTTTGCATTTGCAACGAGTGTGATGTGCGCCATTCAAAAAAAACCATTTGTTCAGGAAAATGTCCATTACTATCATCGTATTGGCGAATCAAAACTGCAAGAATTCCGGGATGGTTTTCGCTTTTTAAATGTCGCTTGGCGCCTGTCACGAGACACAAAAGCTCGGCTGCATGAAAAGTCGTTATAAGATTTGGCTTAGCGCTCTTCAACATATCATCGCGGGACTTTTGTTACTGATTGGCTATACAGCGCTTAAGTGTTATATATCCGATTCAGAGTTTTGGGCAATATCTGTTGCTAAGGAGCTTTTTAATTTTCAAACAGATGAAATTGAACTCTATTATAAAATTCCCTTTTATCTACTTTTAAATATCCCTCACTGGACATCCAATGATAATTTACAGGTTTTAATTCTTTCAAGAGTATTATTTGCGCTTCTTTTCGGAGTGTTTGTCATTCAGCTATACCGACTGGCTTTCTTAGTAACCCAACGTCGATGGGCCACATATGTTTACCTGTCCTTCCTCTTTGGAACTACATACTTTATTAGCCAGGGCTTTAGAGTACGCTCGGACATGATGGCAGCATTTTGCTTTATAAATCTGCTGCTTTTATATTTTAGATTTCGTCGAATTAACCGAACCGAGACGTATTTTTATTTGAAAATATTTTTCTGGCAACTAATAATGATTTTAAGCACCCCAAAAGCAATTTATTTTCTTGCTATACTAATGGTTGCAATCACAGCTGACTATCTTTGGGGAAATTCAAATTTAAAAAAAGGAATTAAAAACATAGCTCTGATTGTGATAGGAACCTCCGCTATTATTGGGGGATTGGCTTTCTATGCCCTATCTTATCGAGCTGCATGGCATTTTTTTCTTAATACATATTCGAGTTTTGCAGATTTCGCATATATAGAAAAGTTCTGTTCTAGAAATGGTGCCTTTGTTTTGGCTTTAGCTGCTAGTTTAATTGCGGGCGCTTTAGCGTTTAAACGGGAGCGACGAAGTAACATCCCTATTTCCAATATCTCAATAATCAACTTAATGGCAATCTCGGCAATATTAGTTCTATTATTCCACAATCAAAGGTTACCCTTTTTCATAGCGTCTCTACTGCCAATTTTAGCCTTACCACTGGCTTTCTCCAGTCAAACAGCATTTAAAGCCCTGCGGTTAAAAAAATTTTGGATCATAAATTTGATCATGCTATTATTTTTTTTTCAGGCTATTTTTGCAAACATCAATTTGCTTCAGCAAGACAATAATACAAAGCAATTCAGCGTATTACGCGAAATTGAAACGTACGTGTCGCAATTTCCAAAGGCAAAGTATTATGATGTGATTGGGTTGTTACCAAAAATACGGCAAGATTATGCTTACGTAAGCCAAGGTGAAAAACCATGGCAGATAGATAAGCTCCGACATACTTTGCCCGATATTATAGTTTATGTTGGAAGAGCCCTTTTGTTAGAACCATCCTTTAGTCAATTTTTAATTGACTCTTACCTAAACGTGGGGAGTGATATTTGGGTAAAATCCATCAATAAGGCACAGCTTGAGAACCGTACCACCATTTCACTTAGGGAAATAAGGCAAATTATTAATAACAATGGAGCAGATTCTGATCGCCTCTACATTTACACCTATAGGCCCGGAAACGACTTATTGCATCGACCATCGACATTTCAAATTTACCACAGCCCAACCAAAAAAACGATAATAGGATCATCTGAAATTATTTTTTCAAATTTTGAAAATCTAGATGACTACAAAATTTTAGATGCAAAAAATCACTTTTTTTCTATATATTCGCCTTATAAATCATCAAATGTTTCAGAAACAGGCGAACTCAAACGCCTATTTTCATTTGATAAAGAATTTTGATGAGCTTTCAGCGCGCTTACCCCTTCAGCGAACTCACGATTTATCTCAAAAACCTTAACTTTGCCAATCGTTCTAAAAATCCAACCAATCCGTAAAAAGGCTATCTTTGTCAGTACCCAAAAGTTATCCAATCTAATTGCACATTCGATCATTTGGGTCAGCCCAACCCCCCGAAAAACCGAAATCGCAAATTGTATTTTTTCTCTAAAACTTGCATCTCTAATTTGATTTTTATTAGAAATAACACCCCAATAAATGCTCACCAGTTTATCCGGAGTCGGAACCACATCAAGATTAAA
>CAUJEF010000103.1 GCA_963169515.1 Bdellovibrionota bacterium | reverse complement strand
ATCTGACCCAAGCCGATGCTTTGCCCGGCATCTCTTTAGAAAAAATTAAAACTTTGCCTATTTTTTTCCAACAAAAAGATCAATTAATCTCACCCCAAACGGCTTACTTGATTACAAGCCTTATGAGGGGCGTGGTTATGGAAAAACACGGAACTGGCGGTGCTGCTCGGGCACTCGGGCGTGAGGTTGCGGGGAAAACTGGAACAACCAATGGTTATTACGATGCCTGGTTTCTGGGCTTTACCCCGCAGATTGCAACGGGCGTGTGGGTCGGGTTTGATAACGAGCAATCGTTGGGCGTTGGGGAAACGGGCGGTCGAGCAGCGCTCCCGATTTGGCTCGAATTTATGAAAACGGCTCATAAGGATTTGCCAAGAAAGACCTTTTCCATTCCAGAAAAAATTGTATTTGTAAGCATTGATAACGAAACCGGGAAAGTTGCCACAGCACAATCAAAAGACGTGGTTAAACAAGCGTTCCTTGAAGGAACAGAACCGACAACATCGAACGATTCAGCAAATCCTTCCGCGGAAGACGAAGAAGAAAAGTCTTTCTTTTACAAGCAGGATCTAAATGAATGAAACCTATCCGATTAAAAGGGGTTAGGCAGAATAATTTAAAAAATATCGACCTAGAAATTCCCCAAGGAGAATTTACCGTCGTTTGTGGACCCAGCGGGTCCGGAAAAAGCTCTCTTGCTTTTGAAACTCTATACGCAGAAGGGCAACGTCGATATATCGAAAGTATGTCTTCTTATGCCCGCCAATTTCTGGACAAATCTCCGCAGCCACAACTTGATGAGATTGAAAATATTCCTCCAGCGATTGCAATTGAGCAAAAAAATTACGTCAAAACCAGCCGCTCAACAGTGGGCACGGTTACCGAAATCATCGATTACTTGCGCCTACTCTATGCAAAAATTGGCGTCCCACACTGTCCAAACCACGGAACCCCAATTCAAGCGGATACAGTTTCCGCTTCTGTTGATCGACTTATCAGTGAAATTGAAAGCGATCGCGGGTATATTTTAGCCCCCATCACAAAAGCAGGGCGAATTGAAAAGGGCAAAAAACTTCTCAATCTTTTTATCAAAGAAGGCTTTTTAAGAATTTATCATAAAAAAGAGGTTAAAGATTTAACCCCACAGTCTGTGCTTCCCGCAGATGATTTCGATATTGTAATCGATCGTCTTGTATTTACTAAAGATGAGCGTGGGCGCATAGCCGATTCATTTTCACAAGCCTATTCTGCAGCGAAAAGATTAAACACCACTCTCTTGGGCGGAAAGGCCCGTGTCGTAACCTTATCTGGAAAAAAATTCGAATTCAGCGAAGACTACGCCTGCTCTGTTTGTGGATTTAGTTTTCCACCCATTTCTTCACGCACATTTAGTTTTTCAAGCCCCGTTGGCGCCTGTACTACATGCAATGGGTTTGGAAACCTGCTGACCCTTGACGAACGCAAAATTATCCCCCGCCCAGATAAATCACTTGCGGAAGGCGCAATTAGTCCCTTCATGATGCCAAGCTCAATCACCGACCGAAGAGAGCTCACAAAGTTTTGCACAAAAAATAAAATCGATATGCACGTCGCGTGGGAAAAACTTCCTAAAAAGCAGCGGGACATGATTTGGGGTGGAACAAAAGATTTTTACGGCGTGACTGGATTTTTTGACTATCTTGAGGGCAAAAAATACAAAATGCACGTGCGCGTATTTTTATCGCGCTTTAAAAGCGCTGAGCCTTGCCCTGAATGTAAAGGGACTCGCCTGCGCAAAGAGGTTCAACATATTTGGATCCAAGGGAAATCAATTACAGCGCTGTCCGCAATGACTGTTGAGGACTTGCTTGTGACCTTAAATGGACTAAAGCTCTCCGATCAACAAAATCAAACATCTAAAGAAATTTTAAAACAATTGATTCAACGGTTGCAGTTTTTGGTCGACGTGGGGGTCGAATACCTAACAATCGATCGCACGACGCGAACTCTATCTGGCGGCGAATATCAACGCATAAATCTAGCGAATCAATTGGGCATGGGCCTGTCCCAAACTTTGTATGTACTCGATGAACCTACCGTGGGCCTACACCCGAGCGACAATGACCGCCTGATAAAAGTATTAAAAGAATTAAAAAACCTGGGAAATACGCTTGTGGTTGTTGAACACGATAAAGATGTTATCCGTCACAGTGAAAACGTCATCGAGCTCGGCCCAGGGTCTGGACATTTGGGTGGCGAAATCATGTTCGCAGGAAAAACCAGTGAATTTCTTGATGATAAAAAATCCTTAACCGCCCACTATTTACAACCAAACTATAAATCAAAGATAATTTTAAATCCGCGGGCGGTCGATTTGGATACCTACAAATTCAAAATAGATATGCGCGGATGTTCTGGACATAATTTAAAAAATATCAACGTGACAATCCCCCTTCGCCGCTTTGTAACCATCACCGGAGTAAGTGGTTCCGGAAAAAGTTCCCTTATCAGTCAGACATTGTATCCGGCCATCGAAGAACATTTAAATAAAGATCTGCAAGAGGTTTTGCCTTATAAATCAATTGGCGGTTTGGATTTCGTAAAAAGTGTTATTTTCATAGATCAAAAACCGATTGGAAGAAGTTCGCGCAGCAATCCCGCCTCATACATGAAGGTTTTCGATGAAATCAGATCTATATTGGCTTCGACCGATGAGGCCCGCTCACGCGGATTGTCTGCTGGTTATTTCAGTCTGAATGTGGACGGCGGCCGCTGCCCAGATTGCCGCGGTGAAGGCTACCAGGTTATCGATATGGCATTCATGGATGACGTAAAGCTTTTGTGCGACACGTGTCAGGGAAAACGATACCAAGAACAAGCGCTTGAAATTACCTATCGCGGAAAAAACGTAAATCAAATTTTAGGAATGACGGTCGCTGAAGCCATGGATTTTTTTGTTCCATTTCCGTCAATTCGAAAAACATTGCTCTATTTACGCAAAGTGGGTTTAGATTACTTATGTTTGGGCCAAAGCTCCGCAACCTTAAGTGGCGGAGAATCGCAACGTCTAAAGATTGCAAAAGAGCTCACCAAATCTACGCAGAACAACACTTTATATATTTTGGACGAACCTACAACGGGGCTTCACCCTCGGGAAGTTGAGCTTCTGATGCAGGTCTTAAATGGCCTTATAGACGCTGGCGGGAGCGTAATAGTCATTGAACATAACCTTGATGTTATTAGACAATCAGACTACATCATAGAACTTGGCCCCTATGGTGGGAAAAAGGGCGGAAAGATTTTATTTACTGGGACGCCACAAGACTTAAGTAAAAAGAAGTTTCCGACCTCAACCTATTTGAAACCGTATTTCGGAGCGTCTGCGACTTTATGAGTGATTTAAAAAAACTACTACCCTATGTAAAGCCATACGTCGGCGTTTTGGTTATCGTTTTTTTGTTGGGTCTTTTGATGAGTCTTGCGGACACGTCCATTGCGATGATCGTAAAACCAATCTTTGACGAAGTGTTTGAGAAAAAACAGAGTGATAAACAGCTCGTTCTCTCTTTGGCTGTCGTTGGAATTATCCTTTTTCATGGGATTGCTAGATATTTTCATCTTTATATGTTGAAAATGGTGATTGAAAAAATCACAGTTCGACTGCGACAGGATCTACAAGCTAAGTATATGGAATTGCGGCTGAGCTATCATTCCGATACAAATCCCGGAGCGCTCTTAAGCAAAATTACAAATGATGTGAGCTCGATCGCCGACGGTCTGCGCCGCATGGCAGATATTGCAAAAGAACCCATCACGTTGTTGGCTTTGGTTATTTGGATGTGCTACTTGGACGTAAAGCTAACCCTGGCAATTTTAATTGCGGTCCCCATTATTTTTAAAATTCTTCGTGTTTTTGCCAAAAGCGCACGTAAATACACCAGCAAACAAATGGTCGCATTAGAAGATGTGACTCACACTTTTAAAGAAACTCTGGATGGGCTTCGAGTCATTCAGTCTTTTAATTTACAAAACGAAATGAAGACCCGCCTGGACAAAGTTTCTGACCTATATTTAAAACTTCGTAGCAAGGTAATCAGTCGCGAAGAAGCGGCGGGACCGATCACTGAATTTATTGGTTCCATTACGTTTGCTGGAGTTTTGTTTTATTCCGGGGGACAGATTATTAAGGGTGCCTCATCGTTGGGTGACTTTATGTCGTACGCTGCCGCTCTGGCCATTTTACAAATGCCTATTAAAAAAATTCAAGAAGCCTTTGTGCGTCTGCAAGGTGCGGTTGTTTGCACGCGTCGCATTTTTGATATTTTAGAAAACACATCGACCGTCCCACAAAAGGAAAATCCAAAATCCTTTCCGATGGATTGGAACGAAATCCAGTTTAAGAACGTATCGTTTTCCTATGACTCCGCCCCTGTAATTAAAAACATAAACCTCACGGTTAAGCGTGGAGAAGTAATTGCGCTTGTTGGTGAAAGCGGCTGTGGGAAATCAACGCTAATGAACCTTCTTGAGCGGTTCTACGACCCAACAGGTGGGCAAATTCTAATTGGTAATTCAAATATTCAGGATTTGAGGGTTCAGGATTTGAGGGCAAACATTGCGCTTGTTACCCAAGATGTGTTTTTATTCAATGATACGATCGAACGAAACATTCAGTCTGGAAATTTTGATAAAGAGACCTTTGATGTAAGAACAGCGGCAAGTCTGGCAAATGCAAACATATTTATTGATAAAACCCCAGAAAAATTTCAAACCCTTGCTGGCGATCGTGGAACGCGATTATCAGGGGGGGAAAAGCAAAGAATTTCAATCGCCCGCGCAATATATAAAGATGCGCCAATTTTAATTTTAGACGAAGCAACCAGCGCGCTGGATTCTGTCAGCGAGCAAGAAGTACAAGAAGGCCTGGATCAGCTTATGAAGGGGCGCACGGTATTTGTAATTGCCCATCGCCTGTCAACGATAGCAAATGCCGACCGCATCTGCGTATTAAAGGACGGCCAGATTGTAGAGGAAGGCACACACAGCAGCCTAATGGATGATCGCGGACTGTATTTTCAATTTCACCAAATTCAGCACTAGCGTATTTATCAATAGAGCCTACTGAATCTCCACAATCTTTCGTGGGGTACAATTTCTAGGCTTTGCCCACGAAAGATCTCTTTTGATCGGGTCTTCCCAGAACAGATCGCTTACCTCTTGACGGGTTTCTCGAAACGCCGCCGTCAAGCCATTTGGAAATCTATATTGAAGGTTATCAGATATGACGATATGGGGTACGCAAGATTGAACTCTGTGTGGAGGAGAAACCGGGGGGCCGTACTTTTTTTCTAAATACACCAATTTAGACTCGGGATCAGATTCAAATAGAGAGATCCCTTTTGACTCTACCAATCCTTCGCGATTAAAAGAAATACTCAACCTTTGATACCTAAATGGCTCCTTACCATTGTAAGACCAAAACTCATATGACCCGCCATTGCGATTCCCTTGATATTTGTGAGCAGGCTTCCCAAACATGGCGATGACAGCTTCTTTTGTTGAACCCAAACTCAGTTGCTCAATTCCATCTACGTTTATTTGTTGATTTAAATTCGATACATGAGGGGTAGTACAAGAACACAACGCTAAAAAAAGAGACGCCGACAGAATAAGTTTATTCATTTGCACTCCAGTGTTAGCTTACCACTATAGACTTTCTTTATCCATTCGAATACTGGGGACCAATGTTTTTTTAATTGAACCGGGTTAAACAAATAGAACTCCATGTTATTAGCAAAATCTTCCTCTGGACTGGTGCGCCCATCTGATCGGACAAAAGTCGAGTCGGATCTCATCGTTGATGGCTCTCGCTCCTTCCTTTCTTGAGACCACATAGCCGAGATATAATAAGATTTAATATCTTCCTGAGAAAAGGTTCCATATAATTCATGCGCCAATTCATGGAAAAGAATTCGCAACAAATCGTTGCCTGAATCAAACGCCGAATCGTATAGCGTTATATAGTGACTTCCATGAGAGCTGGGGTTTGGGAAATCTTTTGATTTATCCATTCTGTATAGCTCAACTAATTCGAATTTCAAAACTTTGGGCATCTTTGACAACGCCTTCGTCACAAGTTCTTTTTCCTTTTCAGACCATTGCTTTGATTTTTCAGTAGTGTTTGGCCACAAATTGGGGCGCCCGTCTTTAAGCTTATTTTTCCAAAATCTCTCAGACTCTTTGCAAGGATCGTCACACAATTTTTCACATTCAAGTGGGCATGCAAATGTATCCATATCCACTTGCAATACGCTACACTTCAAAACACATTTCTTACTTTTCCGATCAATCTTTCCGTTCTTAAACCAGGCCTCACACTTAGAATCAACGCCCCAAGATTTAATGGATAACGCAAATGTAAACAAAAAGAAAAGAACTCTCATGGCGGCAATGAATATACTGTATGACACTTTTTTTCAACAGCTCATACTGCAGCCATTGCTACTTCCGGATTTCGTAACTTTTGTCCGATAACCGGACTCAAATTTTCTATTGCTTTATTATATTGTTTCTGGCGCGGGCTCTTCGATCGGAGGCGGGGCCGGTATCGTAATTGGTCCGCGAGGTGGGGGCACTTGCAAAACTGGTTTGTCGCAAGAACCAATAAAATCTTCGTGGTGATCTATATGAGATGGGATTGCGGGCTCCCCTATACAAATTGTGTGGGCACGAGCGGGATTGCCTGGGGGCACATGGCAAATACAACCTCGTGCAACTTTAAGGGCCTCGTCCGCGTTAGCACCGGAATTTAAGTTATCGCTTGCCAGATCAGAAACCATAACTTTGTCGTCCTCTCCAGCTTTATAGAATTCAGTTTTTCCACATCCGTAGACCATAAAACTTAAAACCACCATAAGTATTATTTTATAAATGGACATAGAATTCCCCTGTACCTTTGAAGTGCAACCCGTGCCATGGGCCTGAACGCACACGCTACAGAACGACGTAAATTCGTTTTACTTGTGTCAAAATGAATTGCAAATTAGAGCGTCTCACTCTGAGACGTTTCCCAATGTTTATTTAAGATCGTCCAATTAATTGACGATAAGTTTTTTGACAGACCTGAACAAAACTTTGCCAGTGCTTTTGGAGGACCGATTCATGTCGATGATAAATTGGGACGAATTTGAACATATACACGTTATTAAAAAACTTAAGCATGTTTTAAGCTCTTGGTGGAACATTGAAATTGTATTTACAGATGATCGCGGACAGCTTAAAGGGTTTACAAAAGACAAAACCCCAATAAAGAATCCTGTCGTTAAATATTTTATGGAAAAAGACGCTGTGATTGAACAGCTCACTGATTTCGTAAACAAAGGGATCGAAGACCTGCGCCAAACGGGCAATCGCTATATCTTAAAAAGCTGGGACACTACGGGTTTTGATTGTGCGATTGTACCGATCGTTATCGATAATGACTTTGTCGGCGCTGTTGCTGCACTTGGGTTTTTCAAAGGCGACTCTGAAAAAAATAAACTTTCTGAAGTTCGCGAACGACTTGCTGCTTACGGGGCAGCTGCGGACCTAGTTGAAAAGGCACTTCCTGTTATTAAAACATTAAAAGACGATGACCGAGAACACTTTGCAGAGCTTGTAGAGCTTGTATCACAAGAGGTTGTGACCCTTCATCTTGAAATTTCGTCCCGCGAAGATCGCATTAACGAATTAAATAAAGAATTGGGGAGCCGCTATAAATATGACAACATGATCGGCAAATCAAAACCGATGCAGGAATTGTACGCTCTATTGGATAAAATAAAGAACGCAGAAAGTACCGTGATGATATCTGGGGAAAACGGTACCGGGAAAGAGCTAATTGCAAAAGCAATCCACTACAATTCGATTCGCAAAGACAAACCGTTTGTTATTCAAAACTGTTCCGCATTTAACGATAATCTTTTAGAATCAGAATTATTCGGCCATGTAAAAGGATCCTTCACAGGCGCAGTAAAAGACAAAAAGGGGCTATTCGAAATTGCAAATAAGGGCACTTTCTTCCTGGACGAGATTGGCGACACCTCACCATCAATGCAGGTAAAGCTCTTGCGCGTATTGCAAGAAGGCACCTTCACCCCGGTCGGCGCAACCGAACCACGCCGAGTCGATGTGCGCGTCATCGCGGCAACAAATCGTGATCTTAAAGAAATGGTTGAAAAGGGCACGTTCCGAGAAGACTTGTACTATCGATTAAACGTGATCAACCTTCGCGTTCCGCCATTGCGAGAGCGCAAAGAAGATATTCCTTTGTTAATTGAATACTTCCTTGATCGCGCCGCAAAAGAAGGGCACCCACGGAAAACCATAACAAAACGTGCCCTCGAAAAGCTATACGACCACGTATGGCCAGGCAATGTTCGCGAGCTTCAAAATGAAATCGAACGCTTGGTCGTGTTGTCAGGCGCTGAAAACAAAGTAACCGCAGAAATGCTATCTGGTCGAATTCTTGAAGAAACACAAAAAGGAAAAGTTCAGGGCGCTCGCGTCCATGGAAAACTAAAAGATGCGCTAGAGGATCTGGAGCGCGAAATGATCAAAGACGGGCTTCGCCGCACGGGCTGGAACAAGTCAAAATTAGCAAAAGAACTTGGCATTAGCCGGGCCGGCCTGATCATGAAAGTTGAAAAATACGGTCTCGATAAACGAAAAATCATGAAGTAATTAATTCATCTTAGATCATTAGTTCGGCGTGGGTTCAAAATTCCTACGCCGTTTCTTTTTTTCATCTCATTTTTATAGATGAATAAACTCCGAACAGGAAAAGCTTACAAGCCAATAATTTATTAGTAGTTTCAAGGTCTTATGGGCTTACGCCACCTCCTCGTTTTCTTAGCACTTTCTTGCTTTTGTGCCCTTTTTGGGACCACAGACGTGTTGGCCATCGGCACAGGGATTGCGTATTGAGTTGTCAGGAAGAACGGATCGGGCACCAGAGCTCGGGACGCCGGAGGAACGTTAGATGAATATTTTAGATGCTACAAACAAGATTGCTCGAATCGCACAAAAAAAATTTGGCTGCAACGTGAACTTTACAAGGCTCTCGAGTTTAACGGGGGAAAGCCCAGATTTTGATGTCACAATAATAGAAAGAAATTTCGGAGCTCAATTTATTATTTCAAATAATGATATCCTTATCCCGGTTTATGTTCAATACGAACTGTTTGGTATTATAAATCTCGAAGGTGCCGCGCAATTGGATGCCCTACGGTTAGAAACTTTGCAAGATTTTGCCGACAGCACGCTCAAAGAATACATTATCAAAGACGAGACCCTACGAAGGACGAAAATTTTGGAGTCAAGCCTAGAGGGGCAAAAGATGTCTACCAATGTTTTGCCAATCACTAAAAATCCAGCGGCCGAATTGATTTACTTCCAATAACGACATGCTGGCGTGGTGGACTAGCACGAAACAACAACCGATACCCAAATCGCTATATTGAATGCGAATTAAAAAAAATCACAAAAAATTTCCGATGATTTAC
>CAUJEF010000102.1 GCA_963169515.1 Bdellovibrionota bacterium | reverse complement strand
GTGGCAGGAACAATCACAGAAAAAATGGTTCCCGTGCTCATTCATGTCTACAGACAAATGTTAGAACCTAAATATGTCCTGTCTATGGGTGCGTGTGCAAGTTCAGGTGGTTTTTACCGAGCTTATCACGTTTTGCAAGGCATCGACAAAGTTATCCCAGTCGACGTTTATGTTCCAGGTTGTCCACCATCTCCAGAGGCCGTGCTTGATGGCGTAATGATGCTTCAAAATTTGATTGAAACAAACGCTCCGCGCCCATGGAAAGATAAATGGAAGGATCCGGGATTATGAGTTTGCAGCTGGACAGCCTCCGATCTGATTTTACGCAAAAATTTAACAACCTCAGCGGTTGGGAATTTCGTCATGCTTTTGGCAATGACGTTCTAGAAATCCCAAAAGAGCAAATTCTTCCAACCCTGCGCCATTTGAAGCAATCTGGAAAGTTTGATTTCTTAATGGATGTATGTGGTGCGGACTATCCAGATCGCCCAAAGCGCTTCGAGGTCCTTTATCATCTTTATAGTTCTAAAACTCAAAAACGATTACGTGTTAAATGCCAGGTTGGCGAGAACGAAACCATTGATTCAGCCACTTCTGTGTGGGCGGGTGCAAATTGGTTTGAGCGTGAAACCTATGATATGTTTGGTATAATTTTCAAAGGCCATCCGTTTTTGCGAAAAATTTTAACCCATCATCATTTTAAAGGTCATCCGCTTCGCAAGGATTATGACCCAAACAACCAGCAGTCGTGCAAAGATGTTTTGCCAGTTCATTTCACTAACGATGACAGCTATATCAAGGATCCAACCAAAAACCTGGTACCTTTGAATATAGGCCCATCGCACCCAGCAACCCATGGCACGTTGAGGGTGATGGTAGAGTTAGATGGAGAAACAATTAATCGCTCCAATGTTGAGCTCGGATTTTTACATCGTTGTTTTGAAAAAATGGCAGAGACTCATTATTACAACCAAGTTATCCCATACACAGATCGTTTGAACTACTGTTCGGCACCGATGAACAATATCGGCTATTGCAAAGCCGTCGAAAAAATGTTGGGTGTTGAAATTCCGCCTAAAGCACAAGCGATTCGCATTATTCTTGCAGAATTGAGCCGTTGCATCGATCACATTGTGTGTATTGGCGCCAACGCCGTGGATTTGGGAGCATTGACCGGATTTTTTTATCTCTTCGGTCTCCGTGAAGAGGTTTATACCGTTTTTGAAAAGCTCTGCGGCGCACGCCTGACGGTATCAATGACAAGGGTCGGCGGCATCGCTTACGAACCACCGCCTGGCTGGTTCGACGACGTTTTGAAGTGCGTTCAAAAAATAAAAGCAGGTATCGATGATTTGGATAAAATGCTT
This sequence comes from Bdellovibrionota bacterium, assembly GCA_963169515.1. Lineage (GTDB taxonomy): Bacteria > Bdellovibrionota > Bdellovibrionia > Bdellovibrionales > JAEYZS01 > CAUJEF01. Next base: position 18,402 of record CAUJEF010000102.1, on the reverse strand, counting down.
ACAAATAATAAAATTTGGATTCAAAGAACAAAAAAGGTAGGTGGGATTTCCCCTGAGCGTGCAATTGAATATGGTTTTACAGGCCCGTGTTTGCGTGCAACTGGAATAAATTTAGATTTGCGCAAAGTGGACCCGTATTACGGCTATGATCAATTAGATTTTGATGTTCCAACAGGAACCACGGGTTGTGTTTATGATCGTTATCTTGTTCGCTTAGAAGAAATGCGCCAGTCGTGCAGAATTATTGAACAAGTGGCTCGCAATGTGCCAAGCGGAGACTATACGATTCGAGACAAGGACATTGTACTACCAGAAAAAAAAGATGTTTATGGAAACATCGAAGGTCTGATGAACCATTTTATGTTGGTGATCAAAGGTCTTCGTGCTCCGAAAGGCGAAATCTACGATGCAACCGAAGCAGCAAATGGGGAACTCGGTTTTTATTTGGTGAGTGACGGGGGCCCCAAGCCGTACCGTTTGCATGTACGCCCTCCGTGCTTTGCAATTTATCAATCGTTTTCTGAACTGATTGATGGTGGCTTGGTTGCGGATGTAGTTGCAGTACTTGGCAGTTTGAACCTCATAGCGGGGGAATTGGACAGATAATATGTTTAAGCTATCAAAAGATGGACTTGAAAAAATAAAAAAAGAGCTTACTCGCTATGAAACGAGGCGCTCGGCTATTTTGCCAGCACTTTATATCGCGCAGAGTGAAAATGACGGTTGGATTTCGCCTGACGTTGTAATGCATCTTTCAGAAGTGATGGAAATTCCTATTAGCCATATCAGTGAGGTACTTACGTTTTACACGATGTACAACAAGAAGCCTGTCGGGAAACATCACATTCAAGTTTGCACGAACGTCGCTTGTTGTATGGCCGGCAGCCGCGAGATTGTGAAGCATTTATGTACAACATTAAATATTCATGAAGACGAACTTTCTGCAGACAAAAAATTCACGGTGACACGAGTGGAATGTTTGGGGTCTTGTAATACGGGGCCCGTCGTGCAAATCAACCACGATGACTACATTGAAAATATGTCTATTGAAAAAATGGATAAGCTTCTCAAGGAACTACAATAATGGAAGTGAAATTACTCACAGAACATTACGATAAAGACGAATTTCAGGGCATTTCTGGCTATAAAAAACTCGGTGGATACGAAGTTTTGAAAAAAGCTTTGAAAATGAAGCCAGAAGAGATCGTAGCCGAAGTCAAAGCGGCCGGCCTGCGCGGTCGTGGGGGGGCAGGATTTCCGACGGGAATGAAGTGGACATTTTTACCTAACAACGGCCAACCGCGCTACTTGCTTTGCAATGCAGACGAAGGCGAGCCGTGCACATTTAAAGATCGTATGATGATGGAGCGCGCCCCACACCAAATGATTGAAGGCATGATAATTTCTGCATACGGAATTCAGTCTAAAAAATCTTATGTTTATATTCGTGGTGAATACACCTATGCTGCTCGCGTTTTGGAAAATGCAATCAAAGAAGCCTATCAGGCTGGTTACCTGGGTGAAAACATTTTAGGTTCTGGTTTTACTCATCATCTGGATGTGTATCGCGGCGCTGGGGCTTACATCTGCGGCGAAGAGACGGGAATGATCTCCTCGCTTGAAGGCAAAAAAGGTCAGCCCAAATTAAAGCCCCCATTTCCTGCGGTATCAGGCTATTTGGAAAAACCCACAATAGTAAACAACGTGGAAACACTGGCGGCAGTTAAATATATTATTCGTGACGGTGCGGCTGCATATAAAAAACACGGAACAGAAAAATCCCCAGGGACAAAATTATTTTCGTTGAGTGGTGACATAAGAAAACCAGGAAATTACGAGGTTCCTCTTGGGTATCCATTGAAGGACCTAATCAATAATGAAGGCGGTGGTTTAAAACAGGGTCGCTCGCTTAAGGCGGTAATTCCTGGCGGTACGTCAGCCCCTGTTTTGACGGCGGAAGAAGCTATGAAAGCCACGATGGACTATGAATGTCTTGCACAGATGGGCACGATGTTGGGATCAGGCGCGATCACTGTTATTGATGACAGCCGCTGTATGGTAGATTTGTTGGGTGTAATCCTTCATTTTTATCACCATGAGTCTTGTGGACAATGCACCCCATGTCGTGAGGGTACAGGCTGGATCGACAAGGTGCTAAATAGTATAATCCACGGCCGTGGCCGCCAACAAGACGTGGATCTGCTGGATCAAGTTGCGAAAAACATGATGGGCCGAACAATTTGCGCTCTGGCAGATGCGGCAGCGTTGCCGACCATTAGCTTTGTAAATAAATTTCGTGACGAATTCGAATATTACATCCGGGAAGGCCGATCAAAAGTTAAAGGAAGCTCATATGCCGAAATGCACCATTAACGGAAAGCAAATTGAAGTTGCTGAGGGCACGACAGTTATCGAGGCTTTCATGAAGTTGGAGCAAAATATCGCCCATTATTGCTGGCACCCTGGTCTTAGCGTAGCGGGTGTCTGCCGTATGTGTATGGTGAAAGTAGAGGGCAACCCAAAGCTTCAAATTGCATGTAACACCAAGGTCACGGAGGGCATGGTTGCTTCCAACGAAGACGCAAAAGTAAAAGAGGCAGTTGAATGGATTCTTGGATTCCATTTAATCAATCATCCACTGGACTGTCCAATTTGTGATCAGGCGGGTGAATGTGGTCTACAAGAATACTATATGACCTATGGCAAATACGATCCTGCTATGGCCGAGAAAAAAGTTAAGAAAAAAAAAGTAGTGGATCTTGGTCCCACAGTTGTATTGGACAGCGAGCGTTGTATTCTCTGTGACAGGTGTGTGCGATTTACCTCGGAAGTGACCAAAACAAACGAGCTTTCTATTTTTAATCGTGGAGACCACGCGGAAGTCGGAGTTTACCAAGAAAGACCACTGAACAATAACTATTCATATAATGTTGTTGATATCTGTCCCGTCGGTGCGCTCACATCAAAGGATTTTCGATTTAAACAACGCGTGTGGTACTTAAAAGATTTCAATACTATCTGCAATGGCTGTTCGACGGGCTGTAACGTGAAGGCATACTACAACGAAAATGGTTTTTATCGAATCAAGCCTGTTTATAACAAAGAAGTGAATGGGCATTGGATGTGTGACACGGGTCGCGATATGTATAAATTCGTAAATCTGGAAAAGCGCCAAACTTCAGCTGTTAAAAATGTAAACGGAACCAGCGAAGAGTATTCTCCAATTCAGGCGACAAGAGAAATCGGTGTGCTATTACGAAAAAATGTGAACGAAGCGGCTGCTGTTTTGACTGGCCAATATACATCTGAAGAATATGCTTCATTTTTTGCAACAATGAAAGATTTTGGAATTAAAGATTTTTATCATTGGGTAAACAATCCTGAAAAAATGGAAGAGTTTGATGGATTACTCTTGCGAGGGGATCGGAATCCAAATACGGCAGGTCTTCGGGCAGAGGCCAAGAAGGCTAACATAAACTTAAGGAACGCAAAAGACTTGGACCCAAAGAAGCACACATTGATTATTGTCGCAGGGCCAGAGGTTCAAGCCTTCTATCCTGATCTTCAAAAATCGGTGGATGCATGGTCAAAATCTCAAACGCTTGTTTGGCTATCTTCATGCAAAAACCCCGTGTTGTTTGCGGCCCATTGGATCGTTCCAATGAAATCTTTTGTCGAAAAAAACGGAACTTTTGTGAATTACAAAGGGATCGAACAAAAAATAAAGAAGGGTACAACCATTGTTGGAGAAGCCCTGTCGCTTGATGAATTTGCAATCGCAATAAAAGGGGAGCGTGTCGACGTTGAATATACATCCCCACTTGGGGGCTTGGCATGAGCCGCTTGCCTGAACCAAAAGTAAATTGGTATTTGCCAGCAATTTTTACGGGCCTTGGAATCACAATGAAGAAGATGTTGTGGAATCTTGGCAATCGCAGCAAAATGCAGACCCTCAATTACCCAGAGGAGAAGTACGATTATTCCCCACGTTTCAAGGGTACGCATATTCTTACCGTAAAAAAAGATGGAAGCTTGCGCTGTACCGCCTGTATGTTATGTGCAACGAATTGCCCTGCGGATTGTATTACAATAATTGCAAGTGAGCACCCGGACCCAACCGTAGAAAAATATCCAATTTCTTATGAAATCGATATGCTTCGTTGTGTTTTCTGCGGATTTTGTGAGGAGGCATGTCCGGTCGATGCCATTCGTATGGGCCCCGAGTGGCAAGTCGCAGGCAAGAACGGGTCGAATTTTATCTATGGCATCCAAGATCTTGCATATCGGCCGCAATTAAAAGGTGGAATACAGACCATTCTTGACGATGGCGAGAGGTCCAAGGCTGGGATTTAGGAAAAGCCCGCTTTTGAAAAGCGGGCTTTTATATTAAATAAGGAAAATAAAATTAAAGACTGAGGGCTTTACAAAGAGCGGCCCACTGTTTTGGTTGCGTAAACAAAACAGCAGCGAAGCGATCACCAATTGCAAATGCGTCTGTTGCGTCAACATTCACATTAGCTTTGGCAAGTTTGGTTAAGACTTCCGCATAAGCCCCGACGCGGTCATCACCTTCAATCCAGCAAGCGTTATTTATTTGTGGTTTGAAGCCCATTTTTGTTAAAGTTGTTTTTGCTTTTTCAATATCAGCAGCATAGAAGTGCGCTTGTGCTTCCCCGGGGCCCATTTCATAGCCCCAGCTTGCGATAACATTCACGCCGACTTCTCTAAACCCATTATAGATTTTTGCAAGTGAGCCTGGTTCCGGCGATAAGGCGACATCTAGAGTTTGGATTCGCTTGGTTGTTGTAGACATATTTTTCTCCTTCTTTCTTTGATTTTGATCACTAAGCTTCGCAGTGGCTGGTATGATCGGGCAAATTAAAAAATTTTTAAGCCCGGGCAAACAATGGTGACACCAACTGCTATCGTAGCTGTATCTTTGATAAAAAATTAAAAGGTCTAGTTTTCTCTCGCGCTGTCACGTCAAGAAAATGTGAACTATAAGTTTTTCTAAACTATTGATTTAAAATAATCGTGGGTGAGTTCAAGACCCTTTTGCAGATCATATTTCGGGGCCCATCCCAAAATTTCCTTGGCTCGAGAGATATCTGGTTTGCGTTTTATTGGATCGTCCGTTGGCAGTGGTTTGAAAATCATCCCCGCTCTATTTCCTGTCAATTGATTAATTTTTTCTGCAATTTGAATCATTGAAAATTCGGTTGGATTGCCAATGTTTACTGGCATAAATTCTTTTGACTGCATCAGTGCAAATATACCCTCGACCTCGTCGCGAATATAACAAAAGCTTCGTGTTTGCTTGCCGTCACCGTACAATGTTAGTGGTTTTCCCTTTAATGCTTGGACAAAAAAGTTTGGAATTACGCGTCCATCTTCTGGGCGCATACGTGGACCATAAGTATTAAAAATGCGAACAATGCGCGTATCGACGGCGTATTCTCGGCGGAATGCCATTGTAAGAGCCTCTCCGTATCGTTTACCTTCGTCATAACAACTGCGCGGCCCAGTTGTGCTGACATTGCCTCTATATTCTTCTTTTTGAGGGTGCTCCAAGGGATCCCCATAGACCTCTGAGGTGCTAGCGTACAGGATCCGGGCATTCATCTCTCGCGCTTGCTTTAAAAGATTTTTATGTCCTCGTGCAGCTGTTTCTAAAATAAAAATTGGCATTTTTTCAAAATCAATCGGAGAGGCTGGGGAAGCCAAATTATAAATTTCATCATAGGATTCATTTAAATAAAAATCAGACGTGATGTCGACATCTAGCCAATTCAAACCTTTTTCAACAAGGGGTTGAATATTCTGGCGACTCCCAGTCACAAGATTATCGATCGCGTGTACGGTATAACTTTTTTCTAATAAAAGCTCGCACAGGTGCGAACCCATAAATCCGGCGCCACCGGCGACAAGGGCCTTTTTAGCCATTTGTACTCTCACTCTCGGTTAGGATCTGCCGTCCTATGGAATAGTACTTGAATCCTAACTTTTTCATTTTTAACGGATCATAGATATTTCGACCATCAAATACGACGGGTGATTTGAGTTGCTTTTTTAAACTACTGAAATCCGGAGCCCGAAATTCATTCCATTCCGTGGCAAGGATCAAAGCATCCGCGCCGACGACTGCTGCCATCGGATTTTTGGCTAATTCAAACGAAAATTTCGAGTTTCGAATCGCATTGTCCATGGCGACGGGGTCATACGCTGAAACGGTAGCGCCGAGTTCGTATAATTTTTCAATCATATCCAACGCGGGTGCTTCGCGAACGTCGTCCGTTTTTGGTTTAAAACTTAACCCCCACAGGGCGAATTTTTTTCCTTTAAGATTTCCAAAATGTTTTTGAGCCAGAGTAATCAAATAAGATTTTTGTTCCTGATTCACTTCATAAGCTGCGCTTACAATCTTCATCGGCGTTTCGTTTTTCGCTCCGGTTTGAATCAAGGCTTGGACATCTTTTGGGAAGCAGCTACCACCAAATCCAATACCAGGATAGAAAAATGCGGGGTTGATTCGAGAATCAGATGTGAAGCCCCTGCGGACCGAATTGATATCTGCGCCAACCTTATCCGCCAGCTTTGCCATTTCGTTGATAAAACTAATTTTCACAGATAAAAATGAATTAGCAGCATATTTTGTCATTTCGGCCGAAATATTATCCATAAAAACAATTGGATGCCCATTTTTTACGAATGGCTCATAGAGTTCTTGCATCACGCTCTTTGCGTATTCAGATGCACAGCCGATGACAATTCGGTCGGGCCGTAAGAAGTCATCCAAGGCCGCGCCTTCCTTTAAAAATTCAGGATTATTTACGACTTCAACGTGGTGTTTTGTGTGTGTTTTGAATAATTTTTTAACTTCATTACACGTTCCAATCGGAACAGTGCTTTTTAAAACAACGATTTTGTCTTCGTTTGCATTTTTAGCGATGTCTTCGCAAACTTTAAACGTGGGGCCTAAATCCGCATTGCCGTCGGCCTTTTCAGGCGTACCTACGGCGATAAAAATCACGGAATTTTCTTTTACAGCTTTTGCTGTATCAGTTGTAAATGTAATGCTTTCTTTGAGTGCGCATTGCTTTAACAGTTCCTCGAGCCCTGGTTCGTAAATTGGGATTTGATTTTTCTTAAGCATTTCGATTTTTCGAAGGTCGACGTCCACACACGTAACGCTATGCGCGGCATCCGCAAAACAAACACCAGCAACTAATCCGACGTAACCAGTTCCTACCATTGCTAATTTCATGGGGCATCCTTGATCGTTATCCTTGGCATTTCAATCTATTACGTCGTACAACTGAATGACAAGCATTTAATCAATGTTGGAACAGCTATGAATCGCATAAAGCAGTATGCAGCTTTGACTTTCAAAATTGTAGTCGCAGTAGGCTTGATATATTGGATTGATAAAAAGGGCTTCTTAAATCTCCAGGTCTATAGAAACCTTCCCACACATGCTGCCGTTTTTTCTGTTGGTCTTATTTTCCTAAGTATATTTTTAAATAATGTGCGCTGGACACTGCTGTTGAGAGCGCGAAAATTTTCCGCATCAAACCGCCAGACATTGCCACTGACGTTGATCGGATTGATATTCAATTTTGCAATGCCTGGGGGCGTGGGTGGTGACGTCGTCAAGGGATATTATCTTTTGCAGAACCAACAAGACAGAAAGCTCGATGCGGCAATGAGCATCCTTGCAGATCGATTTATCGGCCTTTTTACAATGGCACTTATGGCTCTAGTGGCGATGGCTTTTCATTGGAAGTTTATCGAACAGCACAAGGAACTGATGGCATTCCTATGGCTTCTTGTGGGGCTGTTTATTGCCTCTTTTGTTTTTTTAAAGTTTGCATTTTCTGAAACTCTAATGGAAAAACTAAAAAATAAAATTCATCAAATTCCAAAACCCGTTTCACGCATCTACGATGCCTTCCATTCTTACAGAAACATGAAGGGGGCCTTGTTAGCTGCTGTTGGCATAAGCGTAGTATCACAAACTATTGCGATTATATTTTTTATGTATTTAAATGCACAAATTGGTGATGGACTTGTTACGGCTGATCAGTTGCTTTGGATTGTTCCGATCGGATTAATTGCGACAAGCCTGCCTATATCTCCAGGTGGCGTGGGTGTGGGGCAGGCCGTGTTTTTAATTTTATTCACGTGGGCCCAGGGCAAAGATTCTCCGTTGGGACCGACCTTAATTACTGGCTATCAAATTTCATTGTTGCTGGTTGGTCTTACTGGGATTTATTTCTATCTTCGTATGCGAAAGCAGGGGCTCCCTAATGTTAAAAGATAGGGCGCTTATCCTAAAAACCTATAAACATTCTGAGGCGAATCTGATCGTTCATGCTCTTAATAATCGAGGCATAAAATTAAAACTTATGGCGCCCTCGGCCCTACTCAGTAAAAAGCGATTCGGCGGGGGGGTTCTGCAGCCCACGCATTACGTCCAATTGACCTACAAGCCTGCACGGTTAGAAGATGGGCTCGGCACACTTCAAGAAGCCCAGTTGATAGAAGACTTTGAACAGCTTCGTAGCGATTACGATCGACTGCAGTTGGCTCTCCATTTTTTAAATCTTGTAGACCGCGTGTCCCAAGAGGGGGAATCCTTTTCCGAGGCTCTGTTCGATCTTTTGGGTAACGGCCTTAAAGCGATTCGAAACTCTCAGCATCTGGAAATCTTGCGCACTCAGTTCGAACTTAAACTATTGCAGTCCCAGGGTGTTTTACAAATCGATTCAAAAATGTTGGAGTTCTTAAAAACACCACTTTCAAAGCACTCTGAACTGTCTCATTCCGAGCACCTATCTTTTTTGACTACGTTTTCTCGTCTCAACCTTGGACACTATTTAGGAACCGTTTAAAACATCATTCTATTTTGAGACCATACTTAAGTTGGTGCTGGCTAAGGCCGAAAAATATTAAGCTCTGGTTGATGAACGTATTTTGGGGGAAGTATGTGCAGGTTATATAATTTCTTCGTAGCGGGTCTACTTCTCGTCGGATTTTCGGCAAATGCGGCAGACACCCATGGCGTTTTGATGATTGTAAAAGGGGACGTCAAGGTTGAAGTTTTTAAATCTAAAAAAACTGAAAAAGCGAAAGTTGGATTCAAGATTTTCCCTGGTGACGCCATTTTAACAGGCAAAGATTCTCGCGCAAAACTGGTAATGATCGATAAGAATGTAATTAATATTTCTCCAGATTCAAAGTTCATTTTAGAAAAATATGTATATAATCCAGAGGAAAACAAAAAGGATGTTTCAATTAATGTTCTCTACGGGAAGGTTCGAAATACGGTAAATCAAAAATATGATGGTGAGAAAAATCGGTTCCACGTAAAAACGGCCTCAGCTGTTGCTGGGGTTCGTGGCACAGATTTCGTTGTTCAGTATAACAGGGCAACTCGGGTTGCAAAAATTTTTACGTTTAAAGGTAAGGTAGAGGTTGGAAAGGGATTCGATAGCTTGGGCCGAATTGCAAACCCTGTGTTTGTGACTCCAGGCCAGTTTACGGTGGCGAGCAATCGCAGTCAGCCATCATTGCCAGTAAATGCAAACCCGCTGGAAATGCAAACGATGAATAATCAAACGGATGCGGACAAGGCGCCAAACCCACCAGATCCACAATTTGATGGCGATGGTAAGCGTGTGCCTGCTAACGACGGCAAAAACGATTCAAGCGGTGGCATGGAGCCAGAGAGAGGGCCAAATGGTATGGCGCCGCCAACTATGATGGATCAAATGGGCGACGATACGAAAAAGGATTTAGATTCGAATATTGCCGACAGGAACAAAAAAAATCCATCGTTGCCGCTTCCACCGCGTATGCCGAATGTATGCCCAACAGGAAGTTGTTTGCCTCCGCAATTAAACCCAGAATATTTCAAGGGTAACACGAAGCTGATTATAAACATCGCAAATTAAAAAGCGCTCTTTATTTTATAACTTTTAGTACGGTTTTAATATCCATGCCTGGAAATGTGAAGGCGCTGGACTTTTCCCACGCCCGCAACCCTCGAATGTGAACAAGCAGTTTTCCAATTAAATTTCGAAGCGATTTGCCAAAGAACACCACTGATGAAATGCATTCAAATCGACCAGTTTGGGCGGCGAGATATCCGGTATCAAAAAGTTCATACCAATTTGTACTCATATGTCGACGATGGGTTGGATCTGCCCACGAGTTAAATGATGAAAAATGTGGGGTTGTAACGATAACTTCGCCACCTGGCTTTGAAATTCGGTGGAGCTCGCGCATAAAGCTAACAAGATCTTCGACGTGTTCAATGATGTGGGTTGCATAGATCCTGCTGTACGTATTCGAGGGGAGATCCCATGGGGATTTATCAAGATTGATAACTTTGTCTACACCGTTGTATGGATGAATATCAACACCATAAGAACCGGGATATTTATTGCTCCCGCATCCAATGTCTAAAATCTCCGAATTCATAGCTTTCCTTTAGCGGTGTTGTTCAAACCAAGTCAATATTTCTTCCGATGCTTCTGGTATCCATTGGTGTCCTGCCCCTCGGTTCACAATGAGTTTATTTTGAATCCCATTTGCGATCAAAGATTTGGTATACATTTTTGCTGTAAAGAGAGGAACAATCAGATCCTTTTCACCATGAAGTAGCAGCGTGGGTGGATGATTCGAAGGCAGCGCATCGGGAACGCTACATGTGGACCCCATGCATGTGGCATAAGACGCTGACTGAATTGCAAGGGCCTTAAAAGCGCCTGGAAAAGATACGGCCATGCGGCTTGTGTTGTAACCGCCACTGGAAATTCCAGTTGCGTATAATCTTTTTGAATCGATAGGACCAAACTCCCCTGTGGAAATTTCTTCTATCAGGTTCGAAATGAAGGCAAAGTCCCCTGTCATTTCATAATCTAAGAATTGTAAGTTTGTCATCCAAGCGATATGTGCTGCGGCTCGCGGTGCGAACACGGCATACCCATTATCCAGCAATTTTCTGATCAACTCGATTTCATGATATGCCCCATAGGGTAGACCATTTAGGCGTGAAAATTCGACAGTAAAATAGCTACCCTGATAAATGATGACAGCGGGCCAGCCCGTAGCAGGTGGAGCGCCAATCGGCAGCTGATATTTTACAAATCTTGGGGCGTTGAACCCCGCTGAAACAAGTCTTTGGCGATAGGTACATTTCATCGAAATTGGATTTTGATCTGTATCGAATCTCTCATTACAGCGAGACTCTGAATAGGCAGATACTGTTGCAATCCAAATGCAAGCGCCTATAAAAATTTGTCTCATTAAACTCCAGTGCGATGTTTATTCTTTAGGGAAACAACAAAAATATACAGAGCCAGAATGACAGCGACAGCCACAATAAACCACAATAAATTATGTCGCAGTACATGCATCATTTCCTCAGGGCTATTTAATAAGGTTGGGTTTGCGCCCAAGGTTTTTTGTCCAAACCACGCGAGAATCCCACACCAAGCCCCTGCACCCAATGTTGTAGCAACAGAGAACCATAAAAAATTCATTTTCAGAAAGCCGGCAGGCATAGAAATTAAATGTCTAATCACTGGTAGGAACCGTGCCATGAAAATTCCAAAGACACCATGATCGTTGGCCCAGCGGCTGGCCATTTCAATTTGATTGGGTTTTATAAAAATATACTTCCCGTACCTTTTCAGAAAATTTTCTCCTGCCCATCGTAATACAATGTAACTTATGGCTGAGCCAAGGTAGCTCCCCAGTGTTCCGGCAAGAACCACTCCCATAATCGACATTTTGCCCTGACTTGCCCAAAAGGCTGCGGGTGGAATAATTATTTCAGACGGGATGGGGATGATTGTGCTTTCCATGGCCATTAGGAAGAACACCCCCCAGTAGCCCCAATCCTGAAGCCACCCGAACCAAATTGTAATGAGAGCATGAAACATCCGTTAATCGTAAGAAAGGGCAGCCAGTTTGTCGACTGCAGCGCACATTGCGCCGCATCTGCCAGGATGGTAAAGACGGTGAATGGATTTATTCTCATACAATCAGGGTCCGCATAGTGATACCCCGCTTGCAGAAAGGCTGCGCCCACAAACCCTCGAAGACATCTTGGGACAGGAAAAAATCTTTCGACCTGGTTCTGTATTGCGAGATCTAATCCAGAAAGACCAGGTTCCTAGCTTAATTTTGTGGGGGCCGCCAGGCTGTGGAAAAACCACGTTTGCTCATGTGCTTGCAAAGACCACAAAAAAAGAATTTGTCAGCTTGAACGCGATTGCTACAGGCGCAAAAGAATTACGCGAAGAATGTATGCGTGCCCAAGATCGTCGGCGCATGCATCAAATAGGAACGGTGTTATTTGTCGATGAAATCCACCGTCTGAATAAAGCCCAGCAAGATGTGTTGTTACCGTTTGTTGAAAAGGGTGACATTGTTTTACTGGGCGCAACGACAGAAAATCCAAGCTTTGAGGTGAATTCTGCATTACTGAGCAGAAGCCGGTTGGTGGTCTTCGAATCCCTTGATGGGGCCGCGATGGATCGAATACTTGAAAAGGCAACTCACAACCTTGATGTGGCTTCTCACGACATATTTTCTGATGATGCACGTTTTGCTTTGGTGCACATTGCGAGTGGGGACGCCCGTCGGTTGTTGAATTTCGTGGATCAAATCGTTCAAGTTTTCAAGTCCGATCATGACAATCGGTTTCCACTTTCAATTGAAGAGCTAAAAAAGATTCTGGATCACGTTCCGCTTTATCACGACAAATCTGCTGACGCGCACTATGATACGATTTCTGCATTTATAAAAAGCATCCGTGGAAGCGATGCCGATGCTGGCCTTTATTATCTTGCTCGACTTTTGGAGGGTGGCGAGGATCCAATTTTCATCGCTCGACGACTGGTAGTATTGGCCTCGGAAGATATTGGAAACGCAGACCCACGGGCATTATCCATCGCGATCTCAGGTATGCAGGCCGTCCAGCTTATAGGCTTGCCAGAGGCAGCCATTAACCTCGCTCAAGTTGTAACCTATCTTGCGTGTAGCCCAAAATCGAACGCCTCCTATGCGGGTCTCAGGGCAGCACAAGCAGAAGTCAAAAGATCCGGTCTGCTTAAGATTCCACTCGATATTCGGAATGCTCCAACCAAAATGATGAAGAATCTGGACTATGGTATGGGTTATCAATATGCACACGACAGCGAAAGGGGTTGGACCGATCAAAAATTTCTACCAGCAGACATTGATGGCAAAAAGTTTTTTGAGCCTTCAGACCATGGTTACGAAAAGAAAATGAAAGAATACCTGGCCTGGCTTAAAAGAAAATAGGCCCCAAATACATTTTCATAACGATTGCTGCACAGATTAGTGCAAGCAAAACTTTGATGATTTTCCCCCAGTTCATAGGGGCGGTCGAAACGCTACAATGCAGACGCACTCTTCGTTTCCGTTGACACTTTTTTCATGGCGGGTGTTCGAAGAAATTTCAATACGGTCACCTGGACGCAAAAGAAGATGGTTTCCGGCAACATTTACTCGCAATTCTCCTCGGACGACCATCCGTATTTCATCGAACGGGTGTTTGTGCTCTTTGATCGTGCCGTTAATTGCATAGACTTCCTCTTGGGCGGTTAATCCCTCCATTTGGAACATCATTTTAACCTGCTCTGCGGTCGGTATTACAGGCGCTTGCCATCGAGAAACGAGCATTTTAAACCTACCTTTTTCCAAAGAAATATGAAAGCTGTTAAACTTTATAACACTTTTATTTAGCAAATTGTATGGTTTTGAGAAACATAAACGGAGTGTCTAATTTGGTTACGGTACTCAAAGCTAGATTATGAAAACCATAGGGCTTTTTCTTAAAGTCAGGTGAAAGCGGGTCGAAAAGAAGGTGAGCCTAAAGAGGGTCGAAGGCCAACAGGAAAGAAAAGCAGATGAAAGAAAAGTTGGATAAACTGTTAGAACATGTGAAGAGTTCTGTGGGCCTTCAATATAACCTGAAAACAAACTCACTCGAAATTTCTCAAAAACAAGATAATAAATATATAAAAATTGATTTTTCTGAAATTGAAGAAGTGCTTTTTCGGGATGAGACCGAACACAAGCCGTTTCTTCAGGTGAACTTTGTATGTGGCAAAAAAATTCTTGTGACCGATGAATTGATCGGCTTCAAGCCAATGCCTTTGCCAGGTTTAAAATTTGAAAAGCTGCCAAAGGTGGTTACCACAACGGATTTAGTGAGCGTTTTTGAGGCAGCTGAAGAAGCTCTCAGCGCAGGTATGCACGACGAGGTCGATTCGCTCAAGCAAGTGTTTACGGCTATACTTCGCGGCGGAGAAAACGTCGGGTTTGATCTCACTCCAGAGCGAGATTGGTTCACGCGTCTTTTGAGTGCGAAAGCAAGCGCATAATTTTTTCAAAGCAGGGCCAATCACACCCCACCGTTGGCAAAAGAATAACTATTAATTTAAATTTCTTGGTAAGTGCACAAGAAAAGCGTAGCTTGAGCAGGTGTCAGGTCGAATTTATACCGTCGGACATTCCAATCACACGATTCAAGAGTTTGTTAAAATACTTCAGGCCTACAAATTAAGGTTATTGGTAGACGTTCGTACAATTCCTAAATCGCGGCATAACCCACAGTTCGGCAAAGAACGCTTGAAAAAGGCATTGGCTCATCATGGGATAGCCTACCTTCATATGGATGGCTTGGGTGGGTTTCGGCACACCAACAAAAATTCTGTAAATATGGGTTGGCGCTTGAAATCTTTCCGCGGTTATGCCGACTATATGCAAACTGTGGAATTCAAAAAAAACTTGCGCCGTTTGATTGCACTCTCCAAGCGCAAGCGCTTGGCCATCATGTGTGCTGAGGCATTACCATGGCGATGCCACCGCTCTTTAATTGCCGACGCGTTACTTGCTTATGGTTATCCCGTTCAAGAGATTTTTACCAAGTCGTCGCTGCGACCACATAAGCTAACATCCTTTGCAAAAATCCGCGGCAAAGAAATTACTTATCCTGCTTAGGTTTGGTTCTTCTCTGTTGGCAGCGGGATGCGGTGTTTCGTCTCCATGTAGAAAAGCTGCGTTGATAATTACTGACGAGTTTCCAATAAAAACACTTGCTAAAGTTATCGAATTTCGATAATATCATAATATGATTATCAGCTTTGGCAATCAACTGGCACAGGATCTATTTGACGATAGAAAGTCAAGGCACACTCGACGTTTTCCATCTGAACTATATCGAGTGGGCCGACGTAAGATTCTGTACTTGCACGATGCTGATAATTTGACGGACTTGCGTGTTCCGCCTGGAAATCGACTAGAGGCTTTGAAAGGTGATCTACAAGGCTTTTATTCGATTCGAATCAATGATCAATGGAGAGTGATCTTCAAATGGTCTAAAGGTGGGGCGAGCGAAGTGAAAGTATTGGACTATCACAAATAGGAGTATTTTATGAGACAACCCAAAAATCCATTCCATCCCGGTGAAATGCTTCTTGAAGAGTTTCTTGAGCCTATGGGTCTAACCCAAGCTGAATTTGCAAAAAAACTGAATTGGACCAAAGCGAAATTGAACGAATTGATCAAAGGTAAACGTGGGATTACTGCAGATACTGCGCTCGATTTGGCAGATGCTTTGGGGACATCAGCAAAACTATGGATGAATCTGCAAGCTACCTATGATCTGGATCGCGCAATGAAAACGAGAAGTGCGTAAGATTAGTTTGGCGGAGGTGACAGGCATGCTTAAACTCGAAAAACAATTTCGGGGACTTAAGCCTCTAAAAGATTTACGAACGCTTCAGTTAGATCCATCAATTCATATTACTGGATTTGGGGGAGCGATTGGAAGCACGCATGACCAGACTGGTTTGTGGCAATTTATAAACACTTGCGAAGCTCAGGGAACATGTAAAGACTTAATCGATGCGCTTTATATCAAGGCACAGGAACTAGATGTACTTTATCCTTTAGAGCGTGTTAAGAAACTTGTTAACGGTGACATGACCAACAATGGCCTTCCGGCAAGTTTTACGATCTCAAAGATGCCAGAGTGGCCAAACCCTTAAATATACTTTTTTATTAGGATGGGCCAGAGAAGGGTGTCTTTGCGTGAAATGGAAAATGGCTCCGATGTTCGGTTATGGTCTATTGAGTGAAATCCGTCTCTAGGTGGCTTAGTTTTGAGGCCGCGCTCTATTCGAGGAAAAGTTTAAAAAAAGTATGTATTTATACATATCAATATGGTAACATCGAGCATGGAGTTTGAGTGGGATTACAGCAAGGAAAAGCAGAATATCTCAAAGCACGGCTGTAGTTTCACTGAGGCCGTCGAGTGTTTTCGAGATCCGGATGGCATTCAACTGTCCGACAAAAAGCACTCGAAAAGTGAGGAGCGTTATTATTGGGTTGGTCAAACATTGGCCGGAAGAGTGTTGACGGTCAGGTTTACGATCCGGGGCTCGAAGATAAGAATAATTGGATGCGCTGAATGGCGCCAGATGAAAAGGATATACCATGAAAAAGCCAAAAATAAGTGATTTGGTTTATGATGAAAAAGGAACAAAAAAAATCCGTGAGGCCATCGTCAAGGCCAAAAAAATCAAAATCACGGTGAATATTGACGAAGATGTTCTGAGTGCACTTAAGGTTATAGCGGATAGAACGGGT
This sequence comes from Bdellovibrionota bacterium, assembly GCA_963169515.1. Lineage (GTDB taxonomy): Bacteria > Bdellovibrionota > Bdellovibrionia > Bdellovibrionales > JAEYZS01 > CAUJEF01. The sequence continues at coordinate 1,713 of CAUJEF010000102.1, read as the reverse complement.
GTCCCTTATCAAACATTGCTCAATCGGTTGCTTCGTCAATCTGTAGATAATAAAGATGCAGAGGTTTCTCGGCTTGAGCGGCTCGAAAAAGAGGTCGCGTTGTTGAAGAAGAAACTGTCGGCATAAATTTCATGATTTAAAAAAAATTGGTGGAGGCGGAAACACTTCCGTAACTGCTTAATACTACTTTATTTAATTTTTGGTGTCCATAATGAGTCCATATTTTGCGCTGGAATTTATGAAAATCGGCTGGGATACGCAGGGAAACAATGGGAAATAGACTGTCGTCATCGGTTTCGTTATTTTCGTGCCGCGGGTTTTTGCATCAGACGATAAAGCTCACTCAGATGCACAAGATCGTCTACAATTTTTTTTTCCTTATAAATACCCATGTCTTCCAATTTAATTGCGGCTAATCCTATATCTGTTTTTGGGCTTGAAAAATTCCATGTTGTCACTTCATTTACAAGTTGTGGAATCTTTTTGTAAACGTAATCTTCTTTTAGTTCAGTTTCAGACAGAATATTCTCAAGCCGGCGTAAGACGGATGTGGCAAGTGCGAGGAACTCCTCTTTCATTTTAGGACCTCATTGTTAGGAATATAAATTTGATATCCGCCGCCTTGTTTGCCAAATTGCGGATTGGCTAAACCTTCAATAATTTTTTGACCTTTCGGAATTGTCCATTCTTTAACTTGATAGGGATGACCTGCCCCCACGGTTTGTACCAGTACAATTAGTCTTTTCATCAAGCAACATGTATTTTCCCTGATGTAATAGTTAATGGTGCCGGTGGTTTATAATTCAATGAGCTGTGGGGTCTGACATGATTATAATGCTTCTTCCACCACTCCGTTAATATCTGAGCTTCTTTTAGTGAGTAAAAGACTTCTCCATTCAAAAGCTCATCTCTGAGTTTTCCGTTAAATGATTCTATGTAACCGTTTTCCCATGGACTCCCTGGCTCGATGTAAAGCGTTCCGACTTTCAATCTTCCAAGCCATTGACGTAAAATCTTGGCAATAAACTCTGGACCGTTGTCTGAACGAATATACCCGGGTGTTCCATAAATCAAAAATAAATCCCCAAGTGTTTCTAATACATCGAACGAATTTAATTTTCTCTTCGTTTTAATTGTTAAACATTCCCTCGTATATTCATCTATTACAGTCAACATCTTCAAACTTCGCCCATCGTGCGTACGATCATTCACAAAATCATAGCTCCACACGTGATTCGGATACTCAGGACGCATTCGAATACACGATCCCTCGTTAAACCATAACCTTCCACGTTTTGGTTGCTTCTGTGGAACTTTTAGTCCCTCTATTTTCCATATCCGCTCAACTCGCTTTTTATTCACACGCCAGCCCTCATTGTTCAGTATTCCAGTAATCCTGCGGTAACCATATCTGCCGTACTGACTTGCTAATTCAACGACTCGCAACGTCAGTCGCTCGTTAAATTCATTTTTCTTGGGTTTATACCGCTGTGTTGATCTATGATGGTTTAAAGCCCAACAAGCTCTACGCTGTGAAACATTCAGTTCTTTCACCACATGTTCTACAGCCCTTGTTCGTCTTGTCGGGCTTAGAAGTTTCCCTTGGATACTTCCTTTAAAATCGCATTGTCTAAACTCAAGTTTGCAACCAGCTTTTTTAAACGATCATTCTCGCGTTCTAGATCTTTAAGTTTTTTTGCTTGATCTACTTGC
>CAUJEF010000101.1 GCA_963169515.1 Bdellovibrionota bacterium | reverse complement strand
AATAAAAAAATTCAACAGGCTGTTCCTGGACTGTTTTAATAATTGCCATATTTACACTTTGATTGCCCAGATAATGTCTGATGTTTCTTTGAAACAGTGTATTTCCATGTTGCTGGTAAAGTGTGTTTAGTTGAGATGCACTAATTAACCCATACACTGCTCGCTTAGGACTCGTGAAAAAATTCCAATGCTCAAGCGTAATTTCCACTTCAATCGGCTGCACCATTTGTTCAGCACTAAGCCATCCATGTAATATAGGCAAGCCAATTTCGCGCCAATCAAACCAATTCTTTAACTCATTTTGCGTAGTCTTTAATTGATCAAGGTCACTAATAGCGTGCATACCCAAGGCGTTACCTAAATAAACAACGCAAGCAGTTACTTTAGTTGAAGAATTCGAAAGAGCGTCTTCCACATCAGGCTGCACACGAGTAAATTCGGGATTATCTGTAGTCTGGCGAAACCTGTCATATCGCTCAGATATGAGATCGTTTATGCCCATGCAAAAAGATTGATTTGAACCTCGATCTGGAGCGTCGCCAAATTTAGATTGAAGCAACCAAAGAGTATTTTTCATGCGGTCGTAGTAGATTGCATCTATACCATTATCATCACCACAATCCACTATAGAGGCAACTGAATCTATATCGTTGCAGTTAGAAAGTTTTTGAATTGCAAAGGCGGCAAGGGCGCGGCTAAATCGATCTTTACGTTGTTCTTCCATTGGTCTACCTGGAAATCGAGAAGGCAACATTTGAAAATAGCGATTTTCAAGAGCGACTAAAACCTGCTCTCTATTCATTCCTGCACCAAGACTTGTTGATCTAAGCATAATAAAGTTCCTGTTTATGCAATTTTCCAACGAATACAAAACACTTCAGAAGTATCTACTTGCTGGTTCATGCGTCCTTCTGTATCTTTGATAATTCTATCCCGCTGTGCATCAATTTCATCCTGTGCTTGAAAAAGAACACGGCGTTTTTCGGAGCGCTCTTTTTCAAGCGATTTCACTTCTTTTTGCACCGTGAGTTTATCTTCCAACGTGATGGCGGCGATTGCAGAGCGGCGTGCCTCTTTAATTCTGCGGTCGTACTCCTTAATTTCCCGTTCCAACATTACCTTGCGGTCATCCGACCAGGATTCCAATTTGTTAATCTCGGATTCAAAGAGCTGCGCGTTACGTAAACTTATTTCTGACAAAATTGATTTTTTAGATTCGTCCGTGCGGAGACTCATCTCAACTGGGCACTCGGGCAAATTACCGCTTGCTTCAATGCGCGCTGGCAGGTCAAATAAACGCCGCGCAATATCATCTTCCAAAACTGTCCCATCATCGCTAAACGCCGTCCAGATCAGGCGGTCTTCCGTTTGAGAAAGTGATTCAATCGTGAGTAAAGATAATTGAGACCATCCCTGCTTCATGGGCATATTCTCCAAAACGCTGATTTTGTTTTGAGCATCAGAATAATGGAAAACCAGTTCGGCGGAACTTAACAAACGGCTTTTCGCCTGTTCGATCACTTGCTGCGCCAGGGGATGGGCAAGCCTGTAGAAATGCGCGTCCCCTGAGCGGCGCGGCAGTTCATACAAACCCGCAGGAACATCTTCGCGAACATACTTTCCTTCTTTTAGGATAAAGGAAGAGTCGCTTCTAAATTCAGCATAACCGTCAAGTTCGTGTTCAGTCAGTTGCATCAACATTTTTTCGTAGCGATTCAGGTTTTGTTTCGTATCTACATCACGTACGCGCAACTTCTCTTTAACCTCATCGTCAAAATGCTCCAGCAAGGATTTCCGCGCCTGCGTCATCGCATCCATGATCTGGGCGCTTAACTCTTCCTGTAACTGGTCAAATGACGCATTGATTTCTTCAGGTGTTCGACAATTTTGGTAGATCTCTGCAATACGCTTTTCAAACGGCACAGCCGCGGATTCTACAACCCCAAGAATCTCATCACTTGCGCCAAACACACCAGCAAAGAGTTGGAATTTTTGAGCCAACAATTCATACACACGTTGATCTGCCGCGTTTTCTTTATTCAGAAAATTAACCACAACCACGTCATACTTTTGTCCATAACGATGGCAGCGTCCGATCCGTTGTTCAACCCGCTGTGGATTCCACGGCAAGTCATAATTGATGACGAGTGAGCAGAATTGCAAGTTAATTCCCTCTGCCCCCGCCTCCGTTGCAATCATAATCTGACCTGTTTCGCGGAAATAATCCACGAGCGCGGAGCGCATGTCCGCAGACCGCGAACCTGTTACTCGGTCTGTGTTTTGGTAGTGTGCAAGCCATTCGGTATAAATCTGTTTTGATTTTTCATCGTTGTTTGAGCCATTAAACAGAACAATGCCATCCCGATATACGGTGTCAGATAACAACCTCAAGAGATATTCCTGAGTTCTGCGAGACTCGGTGAAGACTAGCGCTTTGGGTTCTGCTCCAAGTTCCTTTGCCTTAGAAAATGCCTCCTTAAGCGCATTTAATAAAGCCAACCCCTTGGAGTTCTCAGTAATCGAAACTGCCAGATTATAAAAATCTTTCAACTCAGCAATTTCCGCTTCCAGCGCTTTACGTTCAGGTTCGGTTAATTCCGTCGTGTCTTCATCTGCTTGTTCCCATTCTTCCGATAGCTCATCGAGAGATTCAAAATCTTCATCCAAGGTATCTTCAAGGGATTCCAATACTGGATTAGATTCATCTAACTTTTTTTGCAGGCGTTTGGCCATTTTATCGAGCGCACCTGCAATCGCAAAAGTGGAAGACGCCAGTAATTTACGTAGCACAAGAGTAAGGAGCTGTCGTTGACCAGATGGCAAAGCCTGTAGTTCAGGTTTACGCAAATAATCAGAAACCATATCGTACAGCACTGCCTCGTCCTGATTCGGGGTAAATTCTTCCAACATCGGGAAGCGTTTGGTGTAGTTGATATAAGGCAAGACCTGGCTGCGCAATGTGCGCTGGCAAATTGGCTTTAGGCGCGCTTTGAGCGTTTTGAAGGTAAAGGGATCGCTTAAGTCGCTGAACTGCTCCCTGAAACTATTAAGATCACCAAAAGTATATTCATCAATAAAACTAACGAGACCGTATAATTCCAGCAGGGAGTTTTGCAAAGGCGTCGCGGTCAACAATAATTTATCCACACCTTTGAGCGCATCCCGTAATTCGTTGGCAATCTTGTTCGACTTCTTGTATACGTTTCGCAAGCGATGAGCTTCATCTATCACGACCAGATCCCAGGGAACTCGGGTCACGTCCATAGATTTCTGGCGCGCAAAGTGATAAGAACAAATAAGGATACTATCAGCGCTAAATGGATTACTATTTCCATCGCGAACAAATTGGTTGTAATTTTTGGTTTCGAGTATCTGGCAGGGTAAAAAGAATTTTTCCTGCAATTCCTGAAACCACTGCTTTCGCAAATTGGAAGGAGTAATCACCAGAATTCGACGCTTGCGCTCTGCCCATCGCTGGGAAATGACCATCCCTGCTTCGATTGTTTTCCCCAGCCCAACCTCATCCGCAAGCAAAGCTCCTCTGGAAAGCGGCGAGCTAAACGCAAATAAAGCCGCATCCACTTGATGAGGATTAAGGTCTACCTGGGCGTCCACCAATGTCCCTGCAAATTTTTCAGGGTCATTGGCGGAATGCCGTTTGGTCAATTCGTGGGCGAAGTATTTTGCATGGTAGGGAGTGGTCATTATTTTGATTTCTTTCCAATTGATAATTTTTGGATGGTAAATTTCTTGTTCCGACCTAAGTTTGCTTTGCTAATCAAAAGTTCCCAACTAATATTTTAAATTATAACCTTGCAAATTCAATTTTTTACACTTTAAGCCATTAGTCAACAATGATAGAAAAAAACCTTCTCCCACACGAATAATTGCAATATGTTACTTACGAGAGCTTTCCCAAGATTATGATCGTCTAAAACTACTAAACCAAGTATTAGCATCACTTTTTTCACAATATCTACTGATACACTATCTATGATTACTTAATATCTCTGGCTTCTCAAACAATCCTTACCTTTATCTATCCCACAACCTTAACCTAGCCTGAAACTCCCCAATTGGCAGCCGGCTCCCGTGCTCCAGCATCTTCGTAAGTGCCCGACGCGCCTCCACAGGCTTTAATTTGTTCTTAGAAACCATTTCGTCCAAAACCCATAGAGTTCCGTGTACCCGGACATTGTGTTTTGCTGCCAATGTGCGCAAGCGGTTATCCCCAGTTAGAAGAGTGACCCCTATCGAAGCCGCCAAAACGAGGGCAAATAGATCGTTCAAGGCAATATTTCGGTGATACCCGGATAGCTCGTACACTTCCAACACTCTTTCCCCGCTAAGTTCCCCTCTTTGCAATCCATAATCCAAAAGCAGGCTGCCATCCGGGTCTTCCAGTTCATCGATGATCACATCCGGGGCGCTAAAACGATATGGCAGGGCGAAAAACTGCCTGAGTATCTCTCCACGGTGCAGGTCGATCAACACATTTGTATCAATGATAAATCGGGAGCGGGAGACCGTCATGTTGTTTGCTTGCCTGCTTCCAAAATTCCGACAAAGGTTTACCAAGTAGCTCGGCTGCTCTTGGTTCAGAAATCATTTCCTCCGTTAATCCTCGAATGACCAACCTTTCCAGCCGCTCGGTTGATTCAATTGGATAAGGATCGCCAGGCTCAAGTTGCTTCCAGCCCTTTGCATTAAATTGACGATACATGGCAGTAGCGTCCGCTTCGCTTAGGATATGCAAATCACGAGCACGATAGATCCAAGCTTGCATGCTCATACCGTACTTGTGCTTGAGGACATGTAATTCATAAGGATCAAGGCGACTGCGTCGGTCTCCCAACTCTAGAAGTACAGCAGGGTGAGGGGCAAGAAAAGCGCCAGCAAAACGATATGCTGCTTTTTCCTCGTCCAGTCCATCCGCTATATCCAGGATCAGGTGTCCCAATTCATGTGCAACGCTCAACCGTTGACGATCACCGGGCATTCCATCCTTTACAACAATGACTGGGATGGCATCATTTGCCATCAAGGTCAATGCGTCAAAGTGATCAGCGCCTGGAATAATTCCGACCTTGATTCCCTGGGCTTCCAGGATCTCAACCATGTTTTCAATGGGGTCCAGCCCGATCTTCCATGCCATACGAAGATCCAGGGCGACCTGCTCAATTTCATCAAGGGTTTTTACCTTACGATGGATCTTTGGCATTTGAAATTCGACCTGCACCCCCATGATCTCTTCAATTGCCATATAGCGCTCCAACCAGTCAAGAACCTGAGCGTGAATTGTCTCCTGATCACGGACCAGGAGTTTACTGCGATGGCTGCGATAACTGGGTTGGGAAAGGGAAACGCTCTGCGGTCGTAACAAGGTTTCCACGCGCACGGCTAGTGCTTTTGCTAATTTGATCAAAATTGAAGACCCCGGCACATCCATGTCGCGTTCGTATTTGGAAATTGCCTGGGCGCTGACACCCACGTTTTCAGCCAAGTCCCGCAAATTCAAGCCAGCCCGCATTCGGGCACTCTTGATTCGCTCTCCTATGGACATGATGTTCCTCCGTTTCTTATCGGTTTACAATTATACATCTTTATATAAACTTTGTAAACCGACGAACATGACGTTTTTCGTAACACTACCTGCCCATGCAACGGACAAAATTAGTTAAATGGCTTGAAAAATACCGGCTGAGGTTGACGTTCTGGCTTTATGGGTTTGTCCAAACGAACTGGATTTGCAAGCTGCCATTCATAGTCTCCGTGAAGAATACGATATTTACATCCTATGATCTCTACTGTGCCGACGATCAATCCTGTGGGAAGGGTGCCGGGTTCAATTTTCAATTGGGTGTAGTAATCAGGATTGCCGGGTTTCATGGCAGCATACAAATACACAGCACCTCGAATATGAGTTAATTGGGAGCGATATTCTGCCTTTTTAATTCCCCGTAATATCATTTCCACATACGGCTGGCGAATACTAATCGCCAGGTTAATCTCGTCATTTTTCATCGCTGATCCCTGCCTTCTTAATCTTGAAAAAACTTTCGATCAAAGAAATTACACTATCTTCACCTTGGACTCAAGCTGTTCTCTAATACGTTCAAAGGACGGTTCTTTGGCAAAATACTCAAAGATTACCCAGTGATCCAGGTCTAAAAATGTCACTTCGCCGGCATTGACTGCTCTTTCAAGTAGTTCCACGGCATATTCTTTTTTGCCCTTTAGGACATTAGCTGTAGAATCCTGAATGGATAGATACAGGTCGAATAGTGCTTGCATACTGCTGTCAAATGATTTAAGAATATCTGAAAAGCTTATTTGTTTTCCCGTCATGCGGCGATTATAGTACAAAACAAATATTACTTTTCGCCTTTGAAGAACTTTCAACCGTACCATTCCACTAAGGAAAGGTTGCCAAATTTTTTTGAATTTCCTTTGACGATGGCAGTTCCAAGGGGCAAATTCGTAAATGACCAACTAGCAGCTTCTTGAACCCAGTCTGGACTTAGCTGGGCATAAACCAGTCGCACACCCGTCTTGCGGCTGAATTTTATGGATGCTTTTAATCGCCTCCTCGTAATCGCCTCGATAAATATCCTTTTTTTATGATCATCGCCCACCTCCAACCAA
>CAUJEF010000100.1 GCA_963169515.1 Bdellovibrionota bacterium | reverse complement strand
TGTCAATTTTTGTACTTCTGATTTGGACTTATTCGGTTTTGCTTCTGCAGCCTTCCCCTCTTCAATGCGGGATTTCGCAACTTCTTGGTCTTTAATTGTCTCGCCTTTTGCTTTTTGGGCGGGTTTTTCTTCCACGGGTTCAATTCTTTCCGCACGCTTATAAACAAAAACAGCCGTCCGCTTTGGTTCATCTTCGGGCTTTTCCTCTGGAGGAGGAGGTGAATACAAAAGAAGATAAATCCAGAATACACCAAAGAACACGCTGGTTAACACGAGCGTTGTTAATTCGCTTGACGTAAGATTTAGAATTGGAGCGATTAATGGCTTCACCGTTTCGGTTCCGTATCGAATGAAAATAGTCACTTCGCCTAACTCAATACGAACAACATTGTTTTGCTGAAGATCAATTGCAAAACCGACACCCTCGTGTCGCAGTTTGTTCAATGCAATAAGGTCTTGTATCTTTTGGCCCGAATCATTAACTCGAACTTCACCCTTCATATCGCTTGTGACATAAACAGTGGCGGGATTTCCAACCTTTAACAAAGCAAAACTAAATTTAGCATCAGTAAATACCGGAAGCAGAATGTCGTTTTTTGGATGTGCCCCGACCGTAACTGTTTTTCCAGCTTTGCTGAAATGATAGGTTGTCAAAACCCGCTCTTTCCAACAGACGATAACTTCGACAAGGTTTCCTTGTGAAGACTTAATGACTTTGTTGAGGTCTTTGATTTCACTTTCGGGCGCAAATGTCCCAGGGCCATCGGGCTGCGAATAAGGCTCAGCAGGTATGCTCAGTGCTACTGGAGCCGCCGGCATTGTTGGGCGTTCGACATCTTTTTTAGCGGGCTTTTTAATTTCTGTTTTTGCTTCGACCTTTATCTCTTTTGGCAGCTCCCGTTTTGGCGGGGGGGTGGTTGGAGGTGGCGCAGCAGGTTTTGCCGCAGGTTTCGGCACTCCGATATGAAATTCAATTTTATATGGTCCAACGATGATCTCGTCACCAGATGTAATTGCATCGTCTAGGACCCGCATCCCATTTTTATATGTGCCGGTGCCAGATCCCATGTCGCACACAAAAAAACCAGAATCCCGTTTTTCTATAACCGCATGGACTGGAGAAATTTCAGCATCCGGCAACTTCAAATTCACGTCGCCCTCGCGACCGATCACCACCTGGGCCAATGGAAACTGTTTTACTTCTATCAGCTTTTCGTCTTTAAATATCCGTAAAAAAATTAAGTCCACTTAATCCTCTACCCCACGCGGAACGTCTTCTGCCGATTTTTTCATTTCCGGTAAAAAATTTTCCCGCAGCTTAATAAGCTTACTAAAATTAAACTGTTTCTTTTGAAGTAAATAAAAAAGTTCCGGCTTTTGAACCTCTCCCTTGATTAATTGATCTTCAAAGTTCACTTCAGTTCTTTTTTCTTTCTTCGATCTGGTTGATTTTGTTTTTGCTGGTGGCGGTGTCGGAGCATCGTCTTCATCTTGAGCTAGCGCAAAAGATCCCAAGGTGATCAGGATCAGAAAAGAAATAATCTTTGTACTGACGTTCATGCGCTTCATCCCTGAAGGTTTTTCTTTTGTTTACTTTCCATCCATTTGGAAAGGTCGTTAACTTTCTTAAGTATAACAGGATCTGTTGTAATAATTCTGATTTTATTAAGTAATTCTCTAGCCTTAACAAAGTCCTGTTTGAATTCTCCCCATAGAATTGCTTCATTTAATTGTACTGACACGTTGCGGGATTTGGCAAGATCTTCATAAATATCTAAAGCTTTCCCGATTTGATTATTCCCAGTCAAAGCAACTGCATAGTTATTGGCTATTGTTATGTTACTTTTGTCGTAACTGTAGGCTCTCTTCAGCGCTTCTTGGGCCTTTTCATAGTCTTCGTATTTCAAATAGATTGTCCCCAAATTTCCAAGAGCGGCAACATTATCATTTTCAGCATCAATAGCTTTTTTGAAATACTCCATCGCCTTTCGCTCTTCCTTGTTGTCAATTGCAATAACGCCCATGTTGTTCAAGGCAGACGAATTATTTGGATTTATATCCATAACCTTTTTGAAAAAATATCTCGCCATCTCTTGTTTTTTATTTTTTAAATAAAAAACACCTATTCCGTTTAGAACCTTTTCCTGGTTTGGATTTACAGCAAGAATTTTTGAAGCCTCGTCAAGAATTTTATCTTCATCATTGGTTTGTAGGATGCGGCTGAAGCTCTTCAGCGACCCATCAGAAACACTCGGGTGCAGGTTTTCCTTGCGATCTTTTTTTGAATCTTTTACTTCCTCTTCTTCGCCATCATAAAAATCCATGGAGTCATCGACAACCCTGCTGCTTTTTTTCGCTTTGTGACCACAGCCCGATAACACCAAAGTAAGTACCAAACCCATTATATAAAACAAACGAAACATCTTATAGTCCCATCAAATCAATTTGAAAGTCTTCAAGTACTTCCTCTTTCACAGGGCGAGAAGCCTTGTTCATTCTCGCAAGCCCATCACGGGCAATAACTACCCATTCATTATAAAATTCAAGCTCGCGTGCCTTTGAAACTGCGTTGGTAAAGTTATCCATTGCAATTTTTTTAAACGGAGCTGCATTTGCCTCGACAACCTTTTCTAAATATTCTTTTTTTTCTTCTACTGTTAGCCCACCTGGGATCGGCGCCCTATAAATACTGTTGGCTAAATTTTCATAAGATAATCCCAGGGTCGCAAGAGCTGCCACAATATAATCGCCCACATCCAATGTTATGATCTGAGCCAGTTCTTTATTTAATTGATCAATCACGGCAAGCTTTCTCTTTAAATTTGCCGCTTGGTTTTGAGGGGTTCCAGAAATCTTAATGCTACGGATATCGTCATAGAGTTTCGCTGTAAAAGTAAATTTTGCTTCGGCGGCTTCGCGTGCGCCCACTTTTGAACCAAGACGCCTTTGAACAGAGATGGTCTTCCGCAACCATTCTTCGTATTTGGGAATCTGGCCGAGCCTTTTATAATTTTTCGCGATACGGAAATGCGTTTCCACAATTTTTTGATGGTCAGTCGCGCCGCTTACCAAATACTGCTCAAAAAGCTGATTGGCTTTTGAAATAGAGCCCCTCTGTTCGTTAAGTTCTGCCATATTATATACAGCCGCTAATCGCGAATCCGCTTTCTTTGTAGTCGCTATGTGCTTTTCATAATCTGTAATTGCTCGGCTAAAGCTCTGTTGTGCCCCCCAGATAACTGCAGCGTTATATAAAAGATTCGTGCTCAGCGGATCAGTTGGATAATCGTGGGCGTATCGCTCAAATTCTGTCGCCGCCTTTCGAAGCTGTCCTGTTTTATTGTATAACCCACCAAGCAAACGGCGCGATTCTTTTTTCACCTTCTCTGCCTCTGGTCCTGATTTAGAAAGCACCCCACTGTAAAGTCGAATTGCGCTTAATACCTGGCCACCACGCTCATAGTTAATAGCGGCGTTATATTGCGCCGTTGGTACAAGCTTTGATGTCGGATAGTCCTTGATGAAGGTTTCAAATTCCTTGGCGCTACCGATGTAATCTTTATTTACCTCTAAATCCTCGGCTTTTTTAAACTTTGCTTTCTCAACGACATTCTTTACGTCCAGATCAATAAGTTTTGTGTTTAAACCTTGTGTGGTCAAAAACTGATTCCCAGCCTTTGCAAGATTATCATAGTCTTTTCGAAGGTTATAAATGTCTAATATCAGATTTGCTGAAAATACAGCCACGTTCGAAGTCGGATGATCCTTTACGATTTCTTTAAAGACAACCAGAGCGCGATCAAAGTCATTGTGATTGTAATACATCCGGCCCAAGCGAAATTTAATTTCAATCATCTGTGGGTCTTTAGCAAACTGATTAAAAAACAGAATGGCGTTGCCTTCAAATTCTTTTTCTCTCTCCGTCAAAGGGAACGCCTGTAGTGTATCACCACGCATTTTCATTAGATCCTGTTCTTTGGGGAGAAGTCGTTCGATTGCCAATATATTGTTCAGTAACGCCGTTTTATAATTTGCATTTTTGGGCGCGTGGCGGATCACCCATCGGAGCTGTTCGCTTGCATCTTCGAAAAGATTCATATCAAAAAGCAGATCGCCATAGTAAAAGCGCATATCGCCAATCATTTCCATTTTTGGAAATTGGCTGATATAAAGCTCATATCCGCTTTTTGCTTGTTTCTGAGTCATCAAAGTCGCAGTTTTCTGGGCTGTCTGGTGAAGCTGAAGAACATATTCACGCAAAGTCTTTTCGCGTAAAGCATCGGATTCAGCAAGCCGATCTTTGTTTTCTTTGGCCCAGTCACTGTCTTTGCCGTAATCCACAACCCAATCGTACAGTTCTTGTCGAAAGGTTTTACGGTTACCTGCTGACCAATAGTTCAGAACAATTTGATATTGATAATCGAATGCTTTCGGCGCCATCGGATTGATTTCAAGTAATTGCCGAAAAATATATCTTGCAGCTTCTCTTTGACCCCGGTCTGAGTAAATATAGGCAAGCTTTTCAAGCGTTGGAAAAAGAATTTTTTCCCCGCCGATTCGCCCAAAGTATTCTCTGGCATCTTTGAAACTGCGAACATCCACAAAATAGAGGATCAAATCGTTGTATGCTTCTTTAGAAAGCCGGATCTTGTTGACTTGCTTATCACCTTTGGCACCCAAGCGAGCTTGACGTTTGGAAAACGAAATCACTTGCTCCATCGTTTGAATTGCAAGATTCACTTGTCCCAGACGGTAATTACACCATGCCATCTTGTAAAGCGCGAATGGGTACACACGACTTTGCTTGTCCCCAATGACGTTTCTATAATTAATCAAGGCCTTTTTCCAGTCGTCATTGTCAAAATAATACTCGGCCAACGCGAAATGGGATTCCGTAACATATTTGCTTTTAGAAAACCTGCGCGTGAGCTCTTCATAGAATTCTGTACCACGCGTGGGTTGATTGATTTCAAAATAGTTATAGCCAAGAAAAAACAACGCTTGATCTGTCTTGTTGCTGTTCGGAAAGTCTTTAACGTACCAGTTATAAAGCTCAATAGCCTTACGGTTAAATTCCTTCCCTTGGGCGGAATCAAATCGGGGGCGTGCGCCTTTTTGTCCTTTGGCATCCCATTCCTGTATCTTTTTGTCATATTCATCGTGAGCACGAAAACTTAGAAGCTTTGCTTTTTCCACATACAATTCCCCAAGGCGCAGCCAAAGCTCACCGCGTTCTGGGCTTTTGCTAAATTTTCTGTTGATCTTGTATAATTCACTAATTTGTTCGTCCAACAACCGCTCAAGCTGACCCTCGGTTTGATTCTGGTCCATAAAAAAAGAAACCGTGCTGGGTGGCTTTACAGCTTTCATATTTCGTGCCGGAGCCTTCGGTTGGTTCTCTTTTGCTGTTGGGAAAATAAGCGAATATTTATTTAGTTTTTGATTTTTACCACGATTGTCCGTTTCTTTAAATTGAGTCAAAACATCCGCAACCGTTTTTTGCTTTTGTTTTTTGGGCTTTGTGGCAGCATGAGCCACGGTCACAGAGGCAACAAGGCCAAGCACAATGAATATATTTTTATTATTCACAGCGTTGTTTTCCTAAATAATAATAGTTACCAATTTCGTCGAGCCAGTACTCGCCCTGGAACGGATAATATTCATATCCGTTTTGGATGTAATAACTGCGTTGCTGATCCGATTCCTTATCGCTATCTTCATCGATCTCTTCGTCTGAGTTTGAATGTTTAGACTTAAGATCTTCTTTTGTTACCGCGTCTTTACGAAGCTGTTCTTTTTTTCCGCTCAGCATTTCAAATCGTGCAAAATCTTTTTGTTTGAAAAGTTCCAACAATTCTTTTCGGGCATCTTTGATATGTTCCTCGACCCGGTCACCAACATTTTCTTTCGCTCGAGCCAATCGATTTGCCAAAATCTTCTTCGAATAAACTCCCAGCTGGGAGTTCTGCCATGATGCGGGCATTTTCTCCATACGCCTTTTTTCTTCCAATAACTTATATACGTAAGAATAACCTTTAGAGAAATTACCTTCCTTCATAATTTTTCGAGCAATCATGAATGGTATTTTAATTTTACTTCGGGCCTTCATATTTGATTTGATTTTGTCGTAATGTTTTACAACTTCGTCCATATTTTTAAAATGATCTTCAGAACTTGGTTCGCTCTTCAGATAGTCACGGATACTTCTGCGCAGCGGCCGATATACGCGATCGAACAAGTCCAATGTTTTTTCCATCTCGTCATATTCACAAATATACAAATACACAAGGGAACGAAGCAAAATCGATTCTGGAATATAAAAATCTTCGTAATAAGGAGAGTGCAGCGAATGAAAATTACTCAAGACACTTCTAAATTGTGCAGATCTCATCTGGGCCCAACTCATTTCAAAAAGCACGTCGTGCCAAGACTCTGTATCCCTCGGGACCTTCCTGTAGGTTAAAATTGAATTTTCCCAATCCTTTTTCTGATAGTAGGCTCGCGCCAGACCCATCAAAGCCGCGACACGGGTTGGATCCGTAACCTTAGCATCAGCGCGATATTGTACCAAGTCTGAAAACGCTTTAATTGCCTCATCGTTTCTTTTCAATGTCGCCCAGGTCAGGCCTTCCATATATTTCGCTTTGCTATACAGAGGACTTTCCATTTTCACCTTTGAAAAGTTCTCCGCAGCTTTATCGTATTGTTCGTTTTGAAATTGAAATTCAGCAATGCGATATCTTAATTTATCGACGTGTTCACGTGGAAAATCACGAAGATCTACTTTAGACATTGCATAGTTTAGCAAGGTCTCATCGCCCAGCTTGTCCGCTGCCAACGAAAGTTTCTCCAGCGCCTTTTTGATATTAAGAGAGTTACCCTCTTTTACAACGTCCACAAAATGAAATGCAGCCAATTGATACAGCTTCATATCAAATAGCATCAGACCCAACAGATATTTAATTTGATTCCTTTGGCTAGCCAATCGAGGGCTGCGACTTAATTTAAACAAAAGAACGGACGCTTCCGCGTATCGACCCTCTTTCCCCAATTGCATAGCTCTGTTGAGCTCGGCACTTCCCACTTTCACATGGGTCGACGATCCTGATTTTCCTGCTTTAGTCTTTCTTGCTGATTTTGATTTATTAGTTTTCTTTGCTCTTTTTGTTTTTGTAGCCGCTGAAGAAGCTTGAGGCTCAAACCCCCAATTGGATATTTCTACTGGACTAAGAACCGCCAGAAATACCATAAAAATAATTAGCTTTTTAAAGTTTCTCATCGGTAGCTCGCTTCTGGAAAAAAGAAACTCATCCCTAGCGACACATACAAATCGACAAACGACCCCTCTTGAGCACCATCCTCAGGAACTGAGGTCGATGAATTATACATATACGCACTCACATCCCAACGAGCAGCTACACCTTTTGAAAGTGCAAAAATCTGTCCAGTCCCCAGGTGAATGGTCATAGGCGAAGTGTCTTGATTTGTTGTGGTAATTCCTCCGCCAGCCGAAAAGTACATATCAAATGGAACGATGGAAGAATTAAAAAAGCTCATTTTCCCATAGATTGGGGACCATCGCAGGTCCGCCCCGAAAAACATTTCTGGAATAATAAAACTGCTTGTGAAAATTTGTTTGTCGCTTTCTAAATCTATGGAGATGCGCTGACATGCTGGCATCAAGTATCCAAAAGTGGCTTCGATACCCCCTATTACTGTCAACTTATATCCCAAGCGCAAGCCAATCATGTAGTTAAAGAAAAATGGATTATTCACCATTGCTCCA
>CAUJEF010000099.1 GCA_963169515.1 Bdellovibrionota bacterium | reverse complement strand
GATGAAAACTTCCAAAATGCGGGAAACAACAAAATCTCTGACAAATCCCTGATACTAATGTCACCCCAGGTATAGCCCTCACGCTTAAAAGCCAATACCGCATTCGGACCCGCATGAATATCACCCGCAATCCCTCTGGTGAGGTGAACTCCCAAAAAAGGAAAGTCCGGATTTGGAACAGGGTAAATCATCCCTTTGATAAGATTCTCCAACCCATGGCGAAGGTGGTAGTATTCTCCACGAAAGGGCACAATACGAACTCGTGGTTGCAAGCCACAAAGTTTTGCAACTCGGTCAGAATGAAGGCCGCCACAATTCACAAGCATTTTTGTTTGAAATTTGCCAGCCTTGGTGTGCAGGAAATAGGTTCTATTTTGGCTGTTTTCTTGAATATTAAGAAGCTCGGCTGAAAGTTGAACCCTCACACCTGTATCATTCAGATGTGCAAAATGGGCCTTCGCGACTTCTTTGAAATCACAAATTGCAGTCGACTTTATCCAAAGAGACTTAATACATTCAACATTTGGTTCAATTTCCTTCGATTGCCTAGCATCCAGCTCAAAAACTTCAATCCCATTGGCCAAACCCCGTTCCTTTAAGGCATCCAAGCGTGGCAACTCTTCTGGAAAACTTGTGACAATTAATTTCCCGCATCGATCTATCTTTATCTTGTTTTCGATGCAGAACTCAGTCATCGAATCTCGCCCCTGAGAGCAAAAGCGAGCCTTATAACTACCCGGCTTATAGTAAATTCCTGAATGAATCACACCGCTATTTCGACCAGATTGGTGCTGACAAATCTCAGCTTCTTTCTCAATGACTAAAATACTGGATTTGGGGAAACGTTTTTTCAGCTCTCGGGCAGTTCCTAGCCCAACAAGACCGGCACCCAATACCGTAAAATCGTATATCATTGGCAACGTGATTTGATGTCGATCAAAGCCTGCTCAATTGTTTTACTTTCGTAAATTTCTTTGAGCGCACCAAGCTTTGTTCCTAATGTACGGTCTACACGTGGACCCACATCGCTTACATTTTTAATCTGATAGCTTCGATTAAACACCTTTGCCATTAAGTTCAGCAGTTCATACTTGTTCACGATGTTATTTGGTACAAAGTGATGATGGGAAGCCACTTTTC
The DNA here is from genome assembly GCA_963169515.1 of Bdellovibrionota bacterium. Taxonomy (GTDB): domain Bacteria; phylum Bdellovibrionota; class Bdellovibrionia; order Bdellovibrionales; family JAEYZS01; genus CAUJEF01. Next base: position 7,855 of record CAUJEF010000099.1, on the reverse strand, counting down.
GAAGCTCCGTAAATAGATTCTTCTGGATTATTTTTTCACATAACTCGGCAAACTGGAGGGTCGTAACGCCATTCCAAAGGTGATGCGAAAATCCACTGAGAGCCGCTCCAGATGGCTGCGCCAAAAACCACTCTAAAAGACTGAGTTTGCCTTTTTTCTCAGGGCCAATAATCGAGCAGCGCACATTTAAAAAGTTACTACTGCTAAAAACCTCTCCCAGACTTTTTGTTTTACCATATACATCCAAAGCATCGTGAAGATCGCTCTCGACATAACCACCCTTAGTTCCTGAATAAACACAGTCAGTCGCGATTTGAATCACTTTGGCGCCCGATTCATCTGCAGCTTTGGCAAGCAGCCAAGGGAAACGACCATTTACATTAATCGCTCTCTGCACACCTGCAGGATCATTGTCCTTGCAGTAGGGCTTAATGATTCCAATACAGTTGATGACATAAGCAAAGTCACCAAGAGAACTTGCTTCCCCCTTAAAGGATTCTGCATCAAACAAGATTGAACCATTGCTCTTTTCTCGAGTGGTACCGACCACATTGAAATTTGAATTCTTCTCAAGGTAGTCCTTTACCACCCAGCCAAGCATTCCTGTAGAACCAAGCACTAAAATTTTTGTCTGCGCCATAAATTACCTCAAGATATCTAAGCTGTAGCTACCGATTTTCAACTTCCCAGATTTGCTGACCCCAATAATCAGCAGGAAATCTGTAATCATCTCCCTTAGACTCCTCCAGTGTTGAAGTCGAAAAAAAGACAATTTTGGTGTCGTCCTCTAGTGAACGAAATCCATTTGCATATCCCGCTGGGATGAAAACTACACATGGCTTGCGAGCTGATAGAACATAGCGATTGACAGGATTTTTCTTATTTGGATTTACCTTGTCGTCCATTTTAACTGCACACAAGATAGCTGTGCCGGATGCAACAAATATATATTTGCCCTCCTTCTCATGTCCATGAAAAGCACGAATGGTGTCACAGTTAAAATTGCTGACCATGTAAAACCGCTTAACATCAGGAAAGTTAAAGCCATTAACAAAAGAAACTGTCCCTCGATCATCAACACCCGACCCGCCATCGTAAACTTTTAAATCCATCATAGCTCCCCCAGATTAATTCTTGGCTGAGTAATATCTTTAATGCTCGACAAGGCATCGCGTACGAATTGAGCGTTATAATAAATCGGATCGAATGGATTTTTAATTCGATGCTCTGACAAGAGCGTCAGCATTCGACCCACTTCCTCTGCAACGATAATTTTAGGTCGGAATTTAAAATTATCCAAAGCGCGCTGAGTGGATACCTGATAGTTTCGAAGATCTTCAAACTTTGAATCAACGATATTTACCTTTAAATCAGGGAAGCACTCTTTGTAGATTGGAGCCAAGTCTTTAATCCTTACGTTTTCTTTGCCAAGATTATAAACACCGACTTTATCGCTTTCCACCGCCTCAACAAAATACTCTGCGACGTCCCGGACTGCGATAATTGGTCGCCACTGATCACCACCGAACACGGTGATCTGTCGCTCCTGTAGTGCTTTAAAGGTCAAAACATTCACAACAAGATCTAAGCGCAGTCTAGAAAAAAGATCCCCTAATCCAAACAAGGTTCCCAATCGAAATGCCAATCCACCATGTTTAAGAACTGCCTTTTCAGCGGCCAGTTTTGTATCTGCATAGACCGACAATGGCTTGGTCGGGGAATCTTCGTTCAAAATACCATCCTGTGCTCCATAAACCGAGCAGGTCGAAGGGAAGATGATTCGACGTTTTGTTGCATTTAAGAAGTTCTCCACCGCGGCAGTATTAATCTCATGTGTAAGCGCTGGATCTTGAGCGCAAGCCCCATCACCAACCAAAGCTGCAAGCCAAATGATGGTGTCGAAATCTTTTTGCAGTTTGACTAACTTGGCAGTGTCGCGAACGTCACCAAAGGCAAAAGGCACTTCTTTAAAATAATAATCTTCGTATAAAAGATTGTCGTAAACAGTGACTTCGTATCCATGATCGATGAGTTTATCTGTTAAACAACCGCCAATATACCCAGCGCCACCCACTACAAGAACTTTCTTACTCATAACTAAACTTCTCCATTAAATTTAAGCCTGCAACGTCAATTGGTGTCCTAGCCATTTACACTAAGGCTAGCTGGATGCAAAAAAGTCGAGCAGCGTCAAAGTTCGGCCTCATCGTGGCTATTGTAAATAGGACAATTTTTCAACCTAAAATTCGTATCTAGAAACTAGGATCATGTCAAATAGGGCCCTCAGACTAAACCATGCCGCGCATTGGCTTTCAGAGGAAAAAACCTACCGATTATTAGAATTGGAGCGCTGAATTTCTATAACTGGCCCACTTGCCTGTTGGTAAAGAAAGTTCAGAGACCAACTAACCTATTGTTTTTCTTGTAAAAACGAGTTCCTCAAGATGCAATACTCACAGTAGCGAGCGATGCTGCCTGAGGGCTGTTCGAGATTTTTGCAAGAAAAACAATAAGTCAGTTTGTATCAAGGCGATCGCACCAACAGACAAGTGGGCCAGTTATCATGGCTCAGGCACGTACATTGCTTTTAACTCTCTCAACTTGCCGAAAGGGTGATTTATGACACTTAAAGTGACTGGTTTTGTCTGCACTATGCTACTTTTTTCAATATCCGCTTACGCTCTAAACAAAAACAGTTCATCAATCGAATACAACATCTACGTTGACGGCGTCGCCTATCCAGAGCAGTGGTGCACTTCCTACGGAAAGGCCCTTCGCGAAGAAGTTACCGAGTTTGAAAACGCAGTGGGGACAATGGGCAATGTCGTGGTTGAAACCAGTCTAAGTCAAATTCTGGATGGAATTCAGGGACAATTCGGCCGCTCTCTTTACTGCATCGTCAAAATTCGATCCGGAAACTCAGCGTTTGGTTTTAAACGCAAATCCACCAAACAAGATTGGTGGGTTTCAGAGAAAAGCTTGCAAGAACATACCGCGTGCCTTGGTCAATTGCAGAAAGTGGTGAGTGACAAGTCCAACATCGCTGCCCGAGTGAGCCTCGGGGGCTCTCTGCTGCAAAGTACGTTTTGCGTCGTCCGATATGTCAAGGTTTCATTGTTAAGATAGCCCCATTGGCTCTCGGCTGTGAGAACTTTTGTGGAATAAAACTCCCGCAATTAATAGCGCGCAGAAGCCAGGTATAAATAAAATTAGCATCCCCCAACCGAACTTCACACTTTTCGAAAGCTCATCAACTCGAAAGCAGCGAAACAAAACATTTTCTCCCGGATTGGAATACGTAGGGACAAAGGTCCCTTTGAGCTCATATAGCATATCTCTAAAGCGTGTAGGCGTAACTAGGCTCCCAAGTAAAACTCGAATAACCTTCCCATTGCGAACAGCCGTAATAGAAGAAGCGTGATCAAATTGTCCAGTTTTACTGTCTAATCTATACCAAAACCCTATGGCATCAGAAATTTTTTGGATATCTATTGGCTTGATAGTCCCAAACATCCAATCTTTTTGTTTTTCAACCCCAACAGCTTCGGCCATTGCAGCGACCTCACGAGGCCCATCTTTTGGATCAAAACTGAGGCTGAGAATACGATAATCTTCGCTAATTCCACCGACCTTTTCCACAGTGGTCTTCAGCGAACGGAGGAAGGGGTTACAAGTCCCCGTACACTCCCGATAAAAAAAGTTAATCAAAACAGGCTTATCTTTCCAAAGTTCAGATAGCAAAAGTTTTTGATTGTTTGGCAGAGAAATTTCAACATCAGGGACTTGGTTGTAAAGACTTTTTGATACCTTTTCTAGAATTTCCTTTTCCTGCTCTTGGGCCTTTAGGGGAGCAATTATAAAAACGACTGTCAGAAGCAAAAATATTTTAATCCATACAGTCCGACTTTTTAAACTTGTAAAATTAAACGTCAAGTGACTTTACCCACCGGCGACCTGTTTCGTATATGTAGAGGACTAAACCTAAAAGGAAAATCGAGATAAAAATCAAGGCAATGCCAGAAAGCTGCGCCCCACTTGATAGGTCAGCCGGATAAACTGCGAATCTTCGCGGTATCGAGTGAGCCCCTGACAAATAAAACATTAACAAAAATCCATAGCCACCAACCAGAATTAGTGCTGCGATTATTTTTTGAAAATACAGGTTTTCCTGCAGTTTAGTTTTTTCCTGACAATAATGATAGAAGTAACCCAACACCATAAGCACAAGCCCCTCAATCATGTAAGTGTGAAAATGTGCAGGAACCCAAAGCGTATTATGTAACTTTGAATTAACTGCGATTGTGGAGTCTATAACTGCGCCAATGCCGCCTATTCCCCATCCCATTAGGCCAAAGAACATAAGTGTGAACCCCAAACTCCAGCGCACTGGCGCACGATAAACAAGCGCGATGGCTCCAAAAACAGTTACGACAGCGGCAGGAATAGAGCTCATATACGATGCAATTTGACCAACATATTGAAAATAAGTCGGTTGAACAAAATCCATATACAGGTGGTGAAAATATGCTAAAAGCACGATCACTAAAACGCTATTCCATGATATAGCGACAATCTTATTTGAAGGCCATGGCCGTCCCGTATAACTAGGAAAAACATCATAAACTGCGGCAACAGCCAAATAAAGACTGAGATTCACCAATAGATGCCCGAAAAGAAACGTAAGATTTTTCATTAAAAGGGCATCGTTAGCAACGCCTGTTAGCATTTCATAATAAAAAAATAATAAAACGACCACCCCTGAAAGCAAACAAGCCACACCCGCGATCAAGCTAACCGCAGTAATCAAGACTGCCGGCGGGACGTCCGGACCAGTTTTTCCTAAAATATAGTGCCAACCCAATGCTTGCCCAATTGTATATTTTTTCGCTATCGATCGTAATAAATCCAATATCCAAACCAACCATGTCGCACCGAGAATCGTGATCGAGAGTAGGAAACTTAACGTGGCCCATGTCGGCCATCCGCCTTTGAATGGCAAGGGGTACAGAAAATACCAACCCGCTGCGAACTGTCCCAAAAATACACTGGCAAGAAGAAATAAAACACCTAACACCGTCCCATAAAGTGCAAATCTGGAAACGCACTCACTCGGAGCCGTATACCGTGACAAAACTCGCGAAGCACAGGCGATAGAAGCGACCCACCAGAGACCTGCCATTCCCACCCCATGAAGCGTCATCATCGGATAAAACCAGGATTGGGCTGAAGAAAACATATTGGCTTGAATAATTCTCATAAACATTCCGGCCAACAATAAAACAATAAACAAAACAAAAGTGACCATAATCCAGTTCAGAGTATTTTTATGCGCGAGATTCATGAAATCTTCCTTTCACTAAGTTGCTAACGAACTGTCACCGCCGCGTGCATTAGATGGTGTGCTAATCCACAATATTCAAGACAAAGAATTTGATATGTTCCAGGCTTCGGAAACCGAACGCGAAGACGATTTGTATAACCCGGCATAGCTTGCGTTTGCGCGATGATTGAATGGTCCGCATCGTAGAGCGCAAAGCCATGGTTTACATCTAGGCTTGTTACTCGAAATTCAATCAACGCCCCTTGGGGAAGTTCTAATGAGTTTATAATCGTGCTTTGCCCAGCATCTGATGCGGACGTGATGGGCTCGGAGCTAAATGAAAAGCCAAACTGTTTGGCTGCTACATACACCAATCGGTCCGGAGTCTGAAAGTCATCAGGATACGGCGTTTTTGGAAGGGTTGCTATAAGTGTACCAAAAACAAGGACGGCCGTCCCAAAGAAAAACCATTTACGTAGTTTGTAGGCAGATTTCATATCAATGGTAGGAACAGGTTGCCTTGTTGACTTTGCGATTTGCCAAAAAACAAAGACAACAATCGTCGATAGGACAAAAAAGACAACAAGCGCTGTCAGTTGAACCCCTTTCAGCCCCCCAAAAAACACACCTGCTGACGGTGGCTCTTGGGTTGTTTGCTGGGCAGGCACCGCTGAATCTTTTTTTTGAGTTTCGCTTTGAGCGGCGATGTAGTCTATCAGATCACGAGCCTCAGCTTCAGTTACGCCAAGGTTCGGCATCGGAACCTGGTTGTACTTTTTTAATAACTCCATTGCGATGGGATCTTTTTCGTTGAGCATTTTATCTGGATGAATGATCCACTGAGACAACCAATTTGGATCACGTCGTTTTGTGACACCCATCAGGTCTGGTCCAATCTGATCACCACCGCCAATGGAATGGCAGGCCGCACATTTTAATTGAAAAGAATTTTCTCCAGAATTAGCACCAATTGCACCCCCGGACATAATGAGAACAAATAATGTGGCAATCATGGCAGAAAACTTCTTCATTGAGGTAGCTCCTTTGTTCGATGTGAGCGTATAAACAACTGCGCTCTGTGCATCTTGTCCAGGTGTACGCAAACTCTAAATTAGAATTACGGGTGTTTCAAGAGCTTGCCACTGAAAACTCTTTAAATTAGTCGCTCAATTACAAATTATATATTTCTAAGTATATGATATTACTTACCATTTTTGTATGTAACCAGCTTGTAATTCAAAATTAGTAAACAGACACATTTTGCTATTTAAATCAACATCTGCAAGTGCGTGTGGTAGTTGATTTCAACTAAGAATAGACTATATTATGCTGTTAGATAGAGGACCACGCTATGAAACAAAATCCATCTCTCGTTATTAGTCATGAAGATTTCAAATCGATTATGCAGCTGTTGCCGCAATCCGCTGGTAATCCAGCTCATCTTCTCGAAGAAGAACTCGGCCGAGCTCAGCTTGTTCCCTTCTCTGAACTCCCTGAGGACCGGGTTAATATGAATTCTCAAGTAACATTCAAAGATATGGACACCGGTAAGGAGTCAAATATCACCCTCGTTTACCCACATGAAGCAAATGCAGAGAAAAACTGCATCTCGATACTTGCTCCGATTGGTTCGGCACTTATTGGCTTGCGTGTCGGGCAGGAAATAGAATGGCCTGTCCCAAGCGGAAAAAAAAGGATCGTAAAGGTAACCTCTGTCGTGCAACCCGATCTGCCCTCAAAAAACTAATCGGCACACAACCTGGAACACGGGTAAACTACAATGAAACAGCTAGTTATTCTTGTGCTTATTACGTCGACAGCGGGCGCTGCTTCTAACGATGGGTATCGCATCTGCAGGTCATCAAATCCTGGCTGCGCCGCTGGCGGCGGGATTGTCGCAATTGATTCAGGAACTGAAGTGAATGAGTGGTGTACCTGCAAATTAATTACTAACACCAACCCAACTTACGACATTTTTATCCCCACAAAAACTGAAGCCGAATACGATGCGTTTTTAACTAACCCGCCAAGTGGTATCAACGTCGCTGCCTGCACAACAAATGGCGGCAATGGAACTTACCAGGTTACTAGTGCTGTAGCGGGTTTTAGCGTGCGCGGGTGTGATCGATTAAATGGCACCTTAAATGGCGGCGGCGGCGGCGGCGGCGCCAGAACAGGCGCCGCATTTTCATCTGGCACAGGCGGAACCGGGGGCCGCGTAACCCTGACAAATTCGACATTAACAACAACAAGCACTTCCACCGTGACCATCGTGATCGGAAATGGTGGTGAGGGTGGCGAATGTCAAAGTGGAGCCGTGGGCGGAACAGGTGGCTACGATGGCGGACGTGGTTCACTCCGTGACGCGACCAATGGTGCAGCCCAAGATGGCGTGGTTGGGGGCGGCTCCTCTGCCAACGGCGGAACTGCCGGCACAGACACCAGCAATGTCGACCATGCTGCTGGTGATGGGGAATACGGCGGTGGCGGTGGCGGTGGCGATAGAAATACTAATACGCGCAACGGTGGCGGCGG